>NC_015186.1:654285-981428 GCF_000202835.1 Acidiphilium multivorum AIU301 | reverse complement strand
TCCATCGCCAGCTCTTCCAGCCTCATCGATGACGGCACGTTCGATATCTCCGGCGCATCGGGCAATGAAACCATTGCCGCCCTAACCGGCTCCGGCGCCGGCACCGTCGCGCTCGGCGCCAACAACCTGATCATCAGCAACGGGAGCGGCACCTTCGCCGGCCCCATCGCAGGCACCGGCGGGCTTCAACTTGCCGGCGGCACGACAACCCTCGCCGGAACCAGCACCTACACCGGCAATACCAGCATCACGGGCGGTACCCTGCTGGTGTCGAATGATTCGGCCCTCGGCGCAGCAGGCGGCAATCTCTTGCTGAGTAGCGGCGGCACGCTCGGTGCCATGTCGCCGTTCAGCACGGCGCGCCTGATTGATGTCGCCAAGACCGGTGGCAGCCTTGCCGGCCCGGCCGGAACCTCTCTCGACCCGACCACCGCCAATGCCCTGACCTTGACCGGAACGCTCAACCTCGCCGGAACCCTCACCACCAGAGGCACGGTGATTGACAACGCCACGAGCCAGACGAACACGGGAACCGGCAGCGCGCCCGTTGTCACTGTCGCGAATGGTCTTTTCGAGGTCGGAGACAGCATCCATGGCAGCACCGTTCTGCACGCCATGGTCACCGTCGATGCCAGCGCCATTCTGCGCGGTCACGGCACCATCGCCGGCGATGTCGCGAACAATGGCGGCATTGTCGCCCCTGGCGGCACCATCGGCGTCATGACCGTCACGGGCAACTACGCTCAGAACCCTGCCAGCACGCTCTCGATCGAGATCACCCCCAACGATCAGGCGCCCGGCATCAGCTACAGCCAGCTCGCCGTGACGGGCTCCGTCCAGCTCGCCGGCGGCCTCGCCGTCAATGCCGATTCCGGCATCTACCGCCCCGGCTCGCGCTACGACATCGTCCATTCCGGCGGCGGTGTCTCGGGACAATTCTCAACCGTCGCCTACAATTCCGCGCTCGCCAGCTATCTCTTGCCGCAGGTCCAGTACACCGCCGACAATGTCTATCTCAGCCTGAACGTCGGCCCTCTCGCCTTTTCCTCGGGCAGCGGCGTCGCCGGCAATGCCTACATCATCAATCAGGACATCCTGGACACGACGGATGCGGTCCTCGCCTCGCGGAAAGGCTTCTGGCTTCACGGATTGGGCAGCTTCGGCCAGGCCAATGACGGGAATATCACCGACGGGGGCGCCATCATCGGCTATGGAGCCCGGATCCGGCCCGGCTTCCTTCTCGGCGTCGCTGTCGCCGGCACCGCCAGCAGCAGCAACACCGCCTACCAGCAGATCTCAAACCGCCAGATCAGCCTCTCCGACTACGGGATCTATCGGCACGGTCCATGGCGGATCGCGTTGACGCTGGGCCTCGGCCATCTCGGCGTGAATTCCCGCCGCAGCCTCGTGCCGAGCGGTCTGGTTGCAACGGGAACCGGCCATGGATGGTTTCTGGGTTCCGGCATCAACGCCAGTTACACCGATCATATTGACCGCGGCTTCATCACGCCTTTCGTTGCCGCACGCTATCTGCACGTGTCCCAGGAAGGTTTCGCTGAACATGGCGCCGGCTTGCTCGATCTTGCCTATGGTCGGCAAGGCAACGATCTCGGTGCGATCGGCGCGGGCGCCAGAGCCGGGTACCAGATCAGGACCTTCGGGCTCGATCTTGAGCCCTGGATCGAGGTCGGCGGCACGTCCTATCTCGGCAACCGCCTGCTCGCTTCCACCGAGACTCTCGGCACCGAGATCATGCCGGTGAGCGCGCAAGCGGCGCCAAGCGCAACCCTCGACACCGGGCTCGGACTGACCCTCCGCACCCAGCACGGCTGGAAAGGCCGGCTCGTCTATATCAGCCGCAGAGGCGACAACACCTCCCTGAATGCATTCAATTTCACGGCAACCTGCAATTGGTAGCGACAGGAACTGCCGCCCGCAGAGCGGGGCGTGGCGGCAAGCTGGCCGGCGACGATCGGCCAGAAAAACCCTGCAAAATCGATGGAGCGGGTGACGGGAATCGAACCCGCACAGCCAGCTTGGAAGGCTGGAACTCTACCATTGAGCTACACCCGCAACGCCACAGGGTATAAGCGCAGCGCGCGCCGCCATCAATAGAGCCGGGCGGGACAATGCCGGGCGGGACAATGCCGGGCGAGACAAGCCGCGCCCGCGCGGCTATGCTGCCGCCATGCCCGTCACGCACGAGGTTTTCAACCAGGCCGGCGAACCGCCGGCGCACGACGCCTTCACCGGCGATGCCGCCCTTCTCGAGGCGGTTTCCGCCTTCGGCGCCGGCTGGGCCGCCCCCCATCTCGCCGCGGTCGGCGCCCGAATCGGCTCGCCCGAACTGCGCGCCCTGGCGCGGGAGGCGAATCGCAACCCGCCCGAACTCGCCGCCTTCGACCGCTTCGGCCACCGCATCGACGAGGTCGCCTTCCACCCCGCCTGGCACCGCCTGATGGGCATGATCCGCGCCGACCGCTTCCACAGCCTGGCCTGGACCGAACCCCGCCCCGGCGCCCATGTCGCCCGCGCCGCCGTGGCCTATCTCTGGGGCCAGGGCGAGCCCGGCGTCTGCTGCCCCGCGGCGATGACCTTCGCCGCCACCGCCGCCCTCGCCCACGCGCCCGACCTGCTCGCCCGCTTCCGCGACCGGATTCTCGCGCCCGGCTACGACCCGCGCCCGCTGCCGCCGGCGGAAAAACCGGCCCTCGGCGTCGCGATGGCGATGACCGAGAAACAGGGCGGCTCGGATCTGCGCCAGACCCGCACCACCGCGACCCGCGCGGGCGATTCGTGGCGCCTGACCGGCCACAAATGGTTCTTCTCGGTCCCCACCAGCGACCTCTTCCTCACCCTCGCCCGCACCGGCGAGACGATCTCCTGCTTCCTCGCCCAGGGCTGGCGCGACGACGGCAGCCGCAACGCGGTGCGCATCCAGCGCCTGAAGGACAAGCTCGGCAACCGCTCCAACGCCTCCTCCGAGGTCGAGTTCGACGGGCTGGAGGCGGTCATGGTCGGCGCCGAGGGCCGCGGCATCGCCACCATCATCGAGATGGCGCATCTCACCCGCCTCGAATGCGCGCTCGGCGCCGCCGCGCTGATGCGCCAGGCCACCTCCCTCGCGCTCCACCACGCCGCCCATCGCCGCGCCTTCCAGCGCGCCCTGATCGACCAGCCGCTGATGCGCGCCGTCCTCGCCGACATGGCGCTGGAGGCCGAGGCGGCGCTCTGGCTCGCCCTGCGCGCCGCCGCCGCGACCGATGCCGCCGCCCGTAACCCGGCCGAAGCCGCCCTCGCCCGGATCATCGTCCCGGTCGCGAAATACTGGACCTGCAAGCGCGCCCCCGCCCTGCTCGCCGAGGCGCTGGAATGCCACGGCGGCAACGGCTTCGTCGAGGAACACCCGATCGCCCGGCTCTACCGCGAGGCGCCGCTGAACGGCGTCTGGGAAGGGGCGGGCAACGTCATCTGCCTCGACGTGCTGCGCGCGCTGACCCGCACGCCCGAGGCCGCCGCCGCCCTCGCCGCCGAACTCGCCCCCGCCCGCGGCGCGGACACCGCGCTCGATGCGCTGATCGCCGGCGTCGAGGCGATGCTCGAACGCCCCGAATCGGCCGAGCCCGTCGCCCGCCGCCTCGTCGAGCATCTCGCCCTCGCCCTCTCGGCCGCGCTGCTGCTCCGCCACGCCCCCGCCGCCGTCGCCGAACGCTTCATCGCCGCGCGCATCGTCCACCCCGCGCTGGCCTTCGGCGCCGCCGGCGCCACCGGCGGCGACGCCGATCTCCTCGCCCGCGCCGCCGTCATCCCGGACGCCTGCCCAAACGCCTGAAGGACCGACCGCCCATGCCCGAACCCGTCATCGCCCCCTACGGCACCACGCGCGCCGGCGCGAAGGTGCGGCGGATCACCCTCGCGAACGCGGCCGGCATGTCGGTCAGCCTGCTCGACTATGGCGGCATCGTCGACGAACTCCTCGCCCCCGACCGCCGCGGCCGCCTCGCCAATGTCGTGCTGAGCTGCCCCACCCTCGCCGACTACGAGACGAAAAGCCCCTATTTCGGCGCGCTCGTCGGCCGCTACGCCAACCGCATCGCCGGCGCCGCCTTCACCCTCGACGGCGTCCGCCACACCCTGCCGGCCAACGAGGGCGCCAACACCCTGCATGGCGGCCCGGCCGACGGCCCCGCGCCCAATTTCAGCCACCGCGTGTGGGACATCGTCGCCGCCACCGGCAGCGCCCTCACCCTCCGCCTGCACAGTCCGGACGGCGAGAACGGCTTCCCCGGCGACCTCACCGTCTACGTCACCTACACGCTGACGCCGGACAACACGCTCCGCCTCGACTATGCCGCCCGCGTCGCCGGCCGCGCCACGGTGCTCAACCTGACCAACCACGCCTATTTCAACCTCGCCGGCGGCGGCACGGCGCTCGACCACGAAATCGCCGTCGCCGCCGCGCGCTACCTCGCGCCCGATGCGGCGAACATCCCGACCGGCGCCATCGCCCCCGTCGCCGGCACCTGGCTCGACCTCACCCGCCAGCAGCGAATCGGCCCCGCCCGCGCCGGCCTCGACCACTGCTTCGTGCTCGACAAGCCCGAAGGCGTCATCGGCCCCGCCGCCCTCCTGCGCGACCCCGCCTCCGGCCGCGTCCTCGCCGTCGAGACCACCGAGCCCGCCGTGCAGGTCTACGCCGCCGGCAAGCTCGACCTGCCGCCCTACGGCCCCGGCGACGGAATCGCCCTCGAAACCCAGCATTTCCCCGATTCGCCGAACCGCCCCGCCTTTCCCTCCACCAGGCTCGACCCCGGCGAGGCCTTCCGTTCCAGCACCGTCTGGCGCTTCACCACCGACCAGACGAGAACATGACGAGAACAAATGGTTAATAAATTCTTACCAAACGTGTTGCCGATATGTTCTCTTCATGCAAAACTCATCCTCGACGGGCAACCCGGCGCCCGCTAGACTAATTTCGCGCTCCGGTTGCATCACGCCGGCCCGCCCAACACGCTTCAGGAGTTACCGATGGAAAAGAACAAGGCACTCGACGCCGCCCTGGCCCAGATCGAGCGCGCCTTCGGCAAGGGCTCGATCATGCGCATGGGCTCGCGCAGCGAATCCGAGGCGATCGACGTCATTTCCACCGGCTCGCTCGGGCTCGACCTCGCCCTCGGCATCGGCGGCCTGCCCCGCGGCCGCGTGATCGAGATCTACGGCCCCGAATCCTCGGGCAAGACCACCCTCGCCCTGCACGCCGTGGCCGAGGCGCAGAAGCGCGGCGGCACCTGCGCCTTCGTCGACGCCGAGCACGCGCTCGACCCGATCTACGCCCGCAAGCTCGGCGTCGATGTCGACAACCTGCTGATCTCCCAGCCCGACACCGGCGAACAGGCGCTCGAAATCGCCGACACCCTGGTCCGCTCCGGCGCGATCGACGTCCTCGTGGTCGACTCCGTCGCCGCCCTCGTCCCCCGCGCCGAGCTCGAGGGCGAGATGGGCGACAGCCATGTCGGCCTGCACGCCCGCCTGATGAGCCAGGCGCTGCGCAAGCTCACCGGCTCGATCTCGCGCTCGAAGACCCTGGTGATCTTCCTCAACCAGATCCGCCTCAAGATCGGCGTCATGTTCGGCAACCCCGAAACCACCACCGGCGGCAACGCGCTGAAATTCTACGCCTCCATCCGCATGGACATCCGCCGCATCGGCTCGATCAAGGACCGCGAGGAAGTCACCGGCAACCAGACCCGCGTGAAGGTGGTCAAGAACAAGCTCGCCCCGCCCTTCCGCCAGGTCGAGTTCGACATCATGTACGGCGAGGGCATCTCCAAGGTCGGCGAACTGCTCGATCTCGGGGTGAAGGCCGGCATCGTCGAGAAATCCGGCGCCTGGTTCTCCTGCGACAGCCAGCGCATCGGCCAGGGCCGCGAGAACGCGAAACAGTTCCTCCGCGACAACCCCGACGTCGCCGCCTCCATCGAACAACGCATCCGCGCCCAGGCCAACCTCGTCGAAGCCGCCATGATCACCGACGAAACCGAAACCGAAGCCGCCGATTAATTTGCTCCTGCCCCGGCGGCGCCCCCAGCGCCGCCGCCCCCACTCGATCGACCTCACCGGAATAATGGCTATGGGGGGGGAAACCGGACTGGCGGGTTTGGGCGGAGAGTATCTAATAAGGAATATTATCACATATAGACGCGCCGAAGTGTGCGTGAAGCCGAACACGCTTTACGAAAAGTCGTTTGTGGCCTCTCCCGCGGTGCAGGCATGAATGAAGCGCTGCCCGAAATCGGTTAACATATATTGAGAGCGAACCCTGACACCAACTTGCTCTCGCGGTTCATTGCCAAAAATTGGCTCCTGATTCCCCTGTTGAAAAATCCCCGCTAGTCCGAGTTGATGTAGGTGGTTCATGTAGAATTGCACGTTTTCAGGGTAGGTCAGTCCGGTTCTTGGGAGCTCATCAACTTCCACTCTGCTCGCACCCGTAAATAGATTCAGCTTTCGGTCGTAGTCCCTTGCTTGCCTATCCGGTTGTTACCCACACCCACTAAATGTAGGGTGTGTCCATTCCCCGGAATAAAGCTCGTCAAAGGTTGGTGCGGCTGCCCTACCCGCGATTCCGAGCAGCGAGCGGAACGCGTTGAAGGGATAGAGGCGCCGGTTGAACCGAAACGTGAATTCATTGAGGTAGGCTTGTAGATGTTTGGCGCTGACCCCGTGATGGATGCCGTTGATCCAGGTCTTCAGGTTGGTAAAGACCAAGTGGACGATCGGCAGGAATTCTTCTGCCACCTCCGGGTCGCCGCATTCGGCGATTGCATGGTGGTCGAACCCGCGCCTTCCGAGACCGGCATAGCCGCTCCAGTCGTCGGTAACGATCAGCGATCCGGGAGCAACGGCGTTTTCGACGAATCCGCAGAGCGAATTGGCGCTACGGTCGGGGACAACAGCGAGACGAACGCGTCCCGCGTAGCGACCGTCTTTCCGATTGTCGAGCTTGGTTCCCGGTTTCCGGTGGCGCACCTCCACGGCACAGGCGACGAGAACCTTGTGATGGACACCCCGTCCATCGCCTCGGGTTCGTCCTCCAACCCACGTTTCATCCACTTCGACGTGTTCTTGCGGCGTGTCGCCAATCTTGTCGCGCTCGGGGCGCACCATCCCGGCGCGCAGCTTATGAAGGATGCCGAAGGCGGTCTCGTAGCGCGACAGGCCGAGTTGCCGCTGAAATTGGACGGCCGACATTCCGGGCGTCTGGCTGGCGATCAAGTAAGCCGCCCAGAACCAAGTCGACAGCGGCGTGTGACTGCGTTCCATAACGGTCCCAGCCATCAGGCTTACGTCTTTGCGACAGGCCCGGCAGCGCAGAACGCCCGGGCGCGCCTCGAAACGGAACGGCTCGCCAACGACGCCGCACCTTGGGCAGGCGAACCCTCCATTCCAGCGGGCGCTTTCGAGATAGGCGGCACAGGCCGCGTCGTTCGGGAAAATACGCTGGAATTCCGGCAGAGACTGCGGGAACGGCAGGTCTTCACGGGCCAGGACATCCATGCCCAACACTAGATCTAGTAGGTATGGGAGTCAACCGGATAGGCAAGGTCCCTTGTATGAACATAATCGAACCTGCGACCTTTGAGGTTCGATAGTATTTTTGCTTCATCACTGGAAATCTGTCTGATTATGATCGGGTAAGATGGGTGCGCCTCGTGCGCACGGTCACTATCTACTGACCGACTAAGCAGCTCCGAAAACAGTTCGTCGATGGGCGTCCCTTCTGGCTCGTAGCGAATACCCTCGACGATTGGGCCGAGAATCTGAGGAGCAGGGGCAATTCTCTTTTCCTCGGGCACCCGCCGCACTGCCCGATCAACAAACTGTCGGAATCGGTCTTGGTATGCGGCGAGAAGTTGAACGGGTGCCAAAGCTAAGTGCAAAACCTTTGCCAGATCGGTCAGAATTTCTCCTGTTTGCTGTGCAGCCGAGAGCGTTGCGTCCCTGATCGGAAGTTGACGGATAAGCTCCTTTGCTATCTCCGTACCTAGGTCGTTTCCCGACGAGCTATTTTCGGTCAATTTTCGCTCCTTTGCAACAAATCTGGGAATCGTCACGATTTCGACAATATAGCAGTGAGCTAGCATAGCAGTGAGCTAGCTCCTTCAACGTCTCCCCTCAGCACGGCGCTGCCTCGCTTCTGCTTACTGCTGTTGCTGGTGAACGCAGGGGTGCGCTCCATACTTTGTACTCGCGCCTTAGCCCGGCAAGCACAGAGTGGGTGCGCGCGGCGATTACCATCCTACGAATGGCAGCTTTCGGCGCTGACCTCATGACGTCCTAGCGTCCGACAAGGGTCGCAAGCCACCACCACCCCCTGATCCTCCTATGCCGCCGCCCCCACCGGCGCAAAAATCCTTGCCCACCCCCGCCCGTCCGTGTTCCTGTTCCGTTCATGGACCTCGCCGCCCGCTTCCGCGCCATCATCGACGGTTTCTGCCAGGCCGTCGCCGTGCGCGGGGCGGCGCGAAATCTGGCGCCTGACACGCGCGCCCTTTTGCTCCTCCTCTGGACCCGCCTGCGCCGCGCTGCTGCCCGCTTCGCCGTCCTCGCCGCCGGCGCGCCGCCGCCCCGGCCGCGCGCGCCGAAACCCCGTCCCGCCCGGCCCCGCGCGCCCGACCTGCCCCGCCGCCGCGGCTGGGTTCTTGCTCCCATCCCCGAGGCCGCCGGCATCGCCGGCCGCCTCCGCGCCCTGCTGGAGGATCCGGCGACCATCGCCCTGATCGGGACCGACCCGCGCTTCGGCCGCATCCTCCGCCCGCTCTGCCGCACCCTCGGCCTGCGCCCGCCGCCCTGCCTGCGCCGCGCCCCGCCCGCGCCGAAACCGCGCCCCCCGCGCCGCCCCCGCGTTCGGCACCCGTTGGCCCCGGCAAACGACCCGCCCAACCGCCTCGAACGCGCCACCCCGCTCTGGCTCGCCCGCGCCCCGCCCGCCCGTGCCTGACCCCGCCGCGCCCCCCCGCCCGCCATCGCCCGATGCGCGGATGCCTGCCCCTGCCCGCCGCTCGGATGACATTGCCGCAACCCTGCGGTATGGCTCTGCGCACAACACGTTTCAGGGATCACGGGCCTTTTCATGACCTCCAGCAACGACATCCGCGCCACCTTCCTCGACTTCTTCGCCCGCAACGGCCACGAGGTGGTGCCCTCCGCACCCCTGGTGCCGCGCAACGACCCGACGCTGATGTTCGTCAATGCCGGCATGGTGCCGTTCAAGAACGTCTTCACCGGCCACGAGCACCGGCCCTATGTCCGCGCCGCCTCCTCGCAGAAATGCGTCCGCGCCGGCGGCAAGCACAACGATCTCGACAATGTCGGCTACACCGCCCGGCACCACACCTTCTTCGAGATGCTCGGCAACTTCTCCTTCGGCGACTATTTCAAGGACGTCGCGATCGAGAACGCCTGGACCCTGCTGACCCGCGACTTCGGCCTGCCGAAGGAAAAACTCCTCGTCACCGTCTACCACGAGGACGACGAGGCCGCCTCGCTCTGGAAACGGATCGCCGGATTGCCGGATGAGAAAATCATCAGGATCGCGACCGACGACAATTTCTGGCGCATGGGCGATACCGGCCCCTGCGGCCCCTGCTCGGAAATCTTCTACGATCACGGCCCGTCCATTCCCGGCGGCCCGCCCGGCAGCCCGGACGAGGATGGCGACCGCTTCATCGAGATCTGGAACCTCGTCTTCATGCAGTTCCTCGAGGAGCCGGCCGGCGTGCGCAACCCGCTGCCCCGCCCCTCGATCGACACCGGCATGGGCCTGGAGCGCTTCGCCGCCATCCTCCAGGGCAAGCACGACAACTACGATACCGACACGCTGCGCGCCCTCATCCTCGCCTCGGCCGAGGTCTCCCACACCGATCCCGACGGCGCGCACAAGGTCAGCCACCGCGTCATCGCGGATCATCTCCGCGCCACCTCCTTCCTGATCGCCGATGGCGTGCTGCCCTCGAACGAGGGCCGCGGCTACGTGCTGCGCCGGATCATGCGCCGCGCCATGCGCCACGCCCACCGGCTCGGCATGCGCGAGCCCTTCATCTACCGCCTGGTTCCCGCCCTCACCCGCCAGATGGGCGTCGCCTTCCCCGAACTCCCCCGCGCCGAGGCCCTGATCGTCGAGACGCTGAAACTGGAAGAGCAGAAATTCGCCGTCATGCTCGAACGCGGCCTCTCGCTCCTTGAGGATGAGGTGCAGAAACTCGGCTCGGGCGAGAAACTCCCGGGCGCGGTCGCCTTCAAGCTCTACGACACCTACGGCTTCCCGCTCGACCTGACGGAAGACGCGCTGCGCGAGCAGCATCGCGGCCTCGACCATGAGGGCTTCACCGCGTCGATGGCGGAACAAAAAGCCCGCGCCCGCGCCGCCTGGGCCGGCTCCGGCGATGCCGCGACCGAAACCGTCTGGCTCGACCTGCGCGACCGTCTCGGCGGCACCGAGTTCCTCGGCTACTCGACCGAGGAGAGCGATGCCAGCATCCTCGCCGTGGTGGTGAACGGCGCGCCCGCCGGCCGCGCCGAGGCCGGGCAGGAGGTCGCCCTCATCCTCAACCAGACGCCCTTCTACGCCGAAAGCGGCGGCCAGGTCGGCGACACCGGCACGCTCACCGCCCCCGGCGTCACCATCCGCGTCACCGACACGCAGAAAAAGGCCGGCGATCTGTTCGTCCATTACGGCACGATCGAGGAAGGCGAGATCGCCCCCGGCAATTCCGTCCATGCCGAGGTCGATCACGCCCGCCGCGGCGCCATCCGCGCCCACCATTCGGCGACCCACCTGCTGCACGAGGCGCTGCGCCGCGCCCTCGGCCCGCACGTGACGCAGAAGGGCAGCCTGAACGCGCCTGACCGCCTGCGCTTCGACATCTCCCAGCCCCGCCCGGTGACGGGAGCGGAACTCCGCGCCGTCGAGCGCGAGGTCAACGCCCGCATCCGCGAGAACGCCGCGGTCGAAACAAGGCTCATGACGCCCGATGAAGCGGTCAAGCGCGGCGCGATGGCGCTATTCGGCGAGAAATACGGCGATGAGGTGCGCGTCGTCTCGATGGGCGCCGGCGATGCCGGGAAGTCCGCCTATTCGATCGAGCTGTGCGGCGGCACCCATGTCGCCCGCACCGGCGATATCGGCGCCTTCCGCATCCTCGCCGAATCAGGCGTCGCCGCCGGCATCCGCCGGATCGAGGCGGTGACCGGCGAAGCCGCCCTCGCCGCCACCGAGGCCGCGGCCGACCTGCTGGAAGAGGCCGCCGCCGCGCTCAAGGTCGCGCCCGCCGAACTCCCCGCCCGCATCGCCGCCCTGCTGGAGGAGAAAAAGCGTTTCGAGCGGCAGGTCGCCGAGCTGCAGCGCAAGCTCGCCACCGGCGGCGCCGCGTCCGAGATCGAGGAGGTGGCCGGCATCAAGTTTGCCGCCCGCAATCTCGGCGAGGTCTCGCCGCGCGACCTGAAATCGCTGGCGGATTCCATCCTGAAATCGATGGGCTCGGGCATCGCCGCCCTGGTCTCCACCGCCGAGGGCAAGGCGAGCATCGTCGTCGCCGTTTCGCCGGATCTCACCGACCGCTTCAACGCCGTCACCCTGGTCCGCGCCGCTTCGGAAGCGGTCGGCGGCAAGGGCGGCGGCGGAAGGCCGGACATGGCCCAGGCCGGCGGCCCGGATGGCGGCAAGGCCGACGAGGCGCTCGCCGCGATCCGCGCGTCCCTCGGCGGCTGACCGCCGAGGGGGGAGCAAAAATCAGCCGATCGACATCAGGCTGGCATTGCCTCCCGCCGCCGCGGTGTTGACGCTGATCGACTGCTCCTCGAGGAGGAATTCGAGCGGATAATCCCACTCGGAATGGTCCTCCGCCGGCAGGGCGTGGACCGGCACGATCGGTCCGTCCCGCTCGGCCAGCGCCATCTGCAGCGCGATCAGCGCGTCGCGATGGCCCTCGAACAGCACGGCGCGGAATTCCGCCCGCGCCACCGCATCGGCGGGCGCGATCGCCGGGCGGATCTCCGCCGGCATCCGGGCGATCTCCGCCTCGGCGCCGTCGCAGAGCACCAGCGGCGCATTGCCGGTGGCAAGGCAGGCGGCGACCTGGCGCCACATGCCCTCGGGGCTCGCGGCCCGGCAGAGCACAAGCCCCTTCGGCTTCAGCCGCAGGGTATTCTGCTCGCCCACCGGCCCCGGCAGCTCGGCGTCGCGGAACGCCGAAGCCGCCGCATAGCGGAGCGCCGGCGCGGTCTCGATCCCCTGCTCGCGCATCCAGCCGACCAGCTTCGCGAATGCCGGCGCCGGCTCGCCCTCGCCATGCGCCATCGGCCGCCGCGCCAGCAGCCGGCGCAGGTAGAACGGCCCGCCCGCCTTCGGCCCGGTGCCCGACAGCCCATGCCCGCCGAAGGGCTGCACGCCGACCACGGCGCCGACGATGTTGCGGTTGACGTAGATGTTGCCGGCCTCGGCCTTGCCCACCGCCTGCGCGATCGTCTCGTCGATCCGGCTGTGCACGCCGAAAGTGAGTGCGTAGCCCAGCGCATTCACCGCGGCGACCATCGCATTCCGCTCCTCGCGCCGGTAACGCACCACGTGCAGCACCGGCCCGAACACCTCGCGCTCCAGTGCCGAGGGATGGTCGATCTCGATCATCGTCGGCGCCACGAACCACCCGCCCTCGGTCTCTGGCGGCAGCGCCACCGAGAACACCTTATGCCCCCGCCCTTCCATCGTCTCGACATGGGCGCGGATATTGTCCCGCGCCTCCCGCGTGATCACCGGGCCCACATCGCTCGACAGCCGGTCGGTCGCCCCCACGGCGAGTTCCTCCATCGCCCCGCGCAGCATGGCGAGCAGCGGATCCGCAATGTCGTCCTGCACCAGCAGGATGCGCAGGGCCGAGCAGCGCTGCCCGGCGGAATCGAAGGCCGAGGTCACGATATCGCCCACCGCCTGCTCCAGCAACGCCGAGGAATCGACCAGCATCGCGTTCTGCCCGCCGGTCTCGGCGATCAGCGGCACCGGCATCCCATCGGCATCGAGGCGCCGGGCGAGCGTGGCCTGGATCAGCCGGGCGACGGCGGTCGAACCGGTGAACACCACGCCGCCGACCCTGGCATCCTCCACCAGCGCGGCGCCCGTCCGCCCGTCGCCCGGCAGCAGCTGCAACGCATCCGCCGGCACGCCGGCCTCGTGCATTATCCGCACGCCCTGGGCCGCGATCAGCGGGGTTTCCTCCGCCGGCTTGGCGAGCACCACATTGCCGGCGGCGAGTGCGGCGACCACCTGGCCGGTGAAGATGGCGAGCGGGAAATTCCACGGGCTGATCGCCGCCACCACGCCGAGCGGGCGGTGCGTCTCGTTGTCGAACCCGTCCTGCAGCTGGCCCGCGTAATAGCGCATGAAATCGACCGCCTCGCGCACCTCGCCGATCGCCGCCGGGAGCGACTTGCCGGCCTCGCGCACGATCAGCCCGACCAGCGCCGTCATCCGGTGTTCGAGCAGGTCGGCGGCGCGAAGCAGGATCGCGGCGCGCTCGGCGGCAGGCGTCGCCTGCCAGATCGGCGCCATGGCGGCGGCGCGGGCGAGCGCGGCGCCGACCGCGCCCGCATCCGGCTCGATGACGGTGCCGACGCGGTCGGCGATATTCGCGGGGTTGACCACGGCCCGCCCCGGCGCGGCCGGATCGGCATCCGGCGGGGCGGCGCGCCAGTCCTGTTCGAGGCTTGCCAGCAGGGCCGAGCCGAGCGAGGCGAGGCGCTGCTCGCTGGTCAGATCAAATCCGGCGGAATTGCGCCGCGTGCCCAGAATCGCACCCGGCAGCGCGATCTTCGGATGCGGCGCGCCGAGTGGCTCGATCTTTCTCGCGGCGGCGACCGGGTCCTCGATCAGGGCTTCGACCGGCACGCGGCGATCGGCGAGGCGGTTGACGAAGGAGGTGTTGGCGCCGTTCTCCAGCAACCGGCGGACGAGATAGGCGAGCAGCGTCTCATGGGTGCCGACCGGCGCGTAGATCCGGCAGGGCCGGTCGAGCTTCTGCGGGCCGACGACTTCCTCGTAGAGCGGCTCGCCCATGCCGTGCAGGCACTGGAACTCGTAGTCCCCCACCTCGAAGGCGGGTCCGGCCAGGGCGTGGATGCTCGCCAGCGTCAGCGCGTTATGCGTGGCGAATTGCGGGAAGATTTCGGTGCGCGCCGCCAGCATCGCCCGCGCGCAGGCGAGATAGGACAGGTCGGTGTGGATCTTGCGGGTGAAGACCGGGAAACCTTCCAGCCCGTCGAGCTGGGCGCGCTTGATCTCGCTGTCCCAATACGCGCCCTTGACCAGCCGGACCATCAGCCGGTGGCGGCTGCGGCGGGCGAGGTCGATCAGGAACTCGATCACCGATCGCGCGCGCTTCTGGTAGGCCTGCACCACGAAGCCGATGCCGTTCCAGCCGGCGAGGCCCGGCTCGAAGCAGAGGCCTTCCAGCAGGTCGAGCGAGAGGTCGAGCCGGTCGGCTTCCTCGGCGTCGATATTGATGCCGATATCGTAGCGGCGGGCGAGCAGGGCCAGCGCCTTGAGCCGCGGCGCCAGCTCCTCCATCACCCGCGCGCGCTGGGCGCGGCAGTAGCGCGGATGCAGCGCCGAGAGCTTCACCGAAATGCCGGGGCCGCGATAGATCCCCTTGCCGCCCGCGGCGGCGCCGATCGCGTGGATCGCCTGTTCGTAGTCGCGGTAGTAGCGCGCGGCATCGGCGGCGGTGAGCGCGGCCTCGCCCAGCATGTCGTAGGAATAGGCGAAGCCCTTCGCCTCGCGCTTGCGGGCATTGGCCAGCGCCTCGCCGATGGTCCGGCCCATGACGAACTGCTCGCCCATCAGCCGCATCGCGATGTTCACGCCGCGGCGGACCACCGGCTCGCCGCCGCGGGCGAGCAGCCGGGTCAGCGCCGAGGACAGGCCGGCCTCGCTCGCGGTGGCGTTCAGCCTGCCGGTGAGCAGCAGCCCCCAGGTGGCGGCGTTGATGAAGACCGACTTGTTGCCGCCGAGATGGCTCTGCCAGTCGCCGGCGCCGATCTTGTCGCGGATCAGCGCGTCGCGCGTGGCGGCGTCGGGGATGCGGAGCAGCGCCTCGGCGAGGCACATCAGCGCGATGCCCTCGTGGCTCGACAGCGCGTATTCCTGCAGCAGCGTCTCGACCAGGCCGGCATTGCGGCGGGCGCGCAGCGCGGTGACGAGATTGGTCGCGGTCGCCCGCGCCTGTTTCGCGGCGGCGGCGGGCAGGGTCGCGCCCTCGATCAGCCCGGCGATCGCGTCGGTCTCCGGGATCCGGTAGGCGGCGGTGATCGCGGCGCGCAGCACCGTCTGCGGCTGCACGTCCTGGACGAATTCGAGGAAGGGCACGGCAGCGGGCGCATCGTCCTCGGCGGTGGCGGCGGCGTCGAGCGCCTCGCCGCGTTCGAGCCGCTCCAGCCCGGCGAGAATGAGCTGCTTGGCGAGGTGATGCGTCGTCCGCCCCTCGCGTTCGGCCAGGGCGCGGAGCCGGGCGCGGACCTGATCGTCGAGCTTGACCCCCATCGTGCTGACAGCCATCGCCGTTCCTCCTGTTGCGGTTGCACCTGCGATGCGGAGCGGGTTACACCTTTTGTGAGAAAAGGTGCAACCCAATTCGTTGCTGCGGTGCACCCTATGACGGCGGCGGCCAATTCCGCTACAGACGGAGCACCATGACGTTGCAGCGCAGCCAGATCCGCATCGCGGTCAATTTCGCCCTCGACGGTCTGCTGGCCGCGCTGGCGGTGATCGGCGCCTGCTGGCTCGCCGATCCGGCGCATCCGATGCCCTCGCCGGCGGTCCTGCCGCTGGCCGGGTCGGCGGCGATCTGGCTGGTCGGCGTGCCGTTCGGCCTCGCCCGGCAGCACTGGCGCTTCACCGCCCTGCCCGACGCGATCGCGGTGGGGGCGAGTGCGGTGTTCGCGGCGCTGCTGCTCGTGCTGCTGCTCGTCGGCGTCGGCGCCAGGCTTCCCTCGGCGAGTTTTCCGCCGCTGCTGATGATCACGCTCGGCCTCGCGCTGCTGGCGCCGCGCGTGCTCTACCGGATGGCGCGCAGCCGCCGCGAGGTGCTGTCGGACGATGCCGAGACCGCGCTGCTGCTCGGCGATGGCGAGGGCGCGGAACTGTTCCTCGCCGCCCTGTCGCGCGAGAGCCACCAACGCTACCGGGTGATCGGCGTGCTGGCGGGCTCGGCGCGGGAGACCGGCCGGCGCATCCATAACGTGCCGATCCTCGGCGAGGTGAGCGGGCTGGCGGCGGCGCTCGACCGGCTGGCCGAGGTCGGGCAGATGCCGGCCGTGCTGGTGGTGGCGAGCCGCGAGCTCGTCGGCCCGGCGCTGCGCGAGATCATGGACGAGGCCGAGCGCCGGGGCATCCGCGCCGCCCGCGCGCCGCGGCCGACCACGCTCTCGCCCACCACGCCGGGCGAGCCGGAGACCGCGCTGCGGCCGATCGCCATCGAGGACCTGCTCAACCGCCCGCAGGTCGCGCTCGACCGCGAGGGCATGGCGCGGATGATCCAGGGACGCTGCGTGCTGGTGACCGGCGCCGGCGGGTCGATCGGCTCGGAACTGGCCCGCCAGGTCGCGGGGTTCGGGCCGGCGCGGCTGATCCTGCTCGATTCGAGCGAGTTCGCGCTGTGGCGGATCGATCTCGAACTCTCGGAGCAGGTGCCGGGCCTCGCGCGCGCGGCGGTGATCGCGGATGTCCGGGACCGCGCGCGGATCGAGGCGCTCTGCGCCGAATGGCGGCCGGACCTCGTGTTCCACGCGGCGGCGCTGAAGCATGTGCCGATCGTCGAGGCCAATCCGCTGGAGGGCATCGCCACCAACGCGCTCGGCACCCGCAACGTGGCCGATGCCGCCCGCGCCGCCGGCGCCGGGCTGATGGTGCTGATCTCGACCGACAAGGCGGTGAACCCGTCCTCGGTGATGGGCGCGTCGAAGCGGCTGGCGGAGATGTATGCCCAGGGGCTCGACGTCGCGGCGCGGCGGCAGGCGGGGATGCGCATCGTCACCGTGCGGTTCGGCAACGTGCTGGGCTCGACCGGCTCGGTGGTGCCGCTGTTCCGCCGCCAGCTCGCCCGCGGCGGGCCGCTGACGGTAACGCATCCCGACATGCGGCGTTATTTCATGACGGTGCGCGAGGCGGTCTCGCTCGTGCTGCAGGCCGCCGTGGTCGGCCGCTCGGACGCGGCGCTGCCGGTCGCCCAGGGCGGGATCTTCGTGCTCGACATGGGCGAGCCGGTGAAGATCGTCGATCTCGCGCGGCAGATGATCCGCCTCGCCGGGCTCAGGCCCGATCTCGACATCCCGATCCGCTTCACCGGGCTCAGGCCGGGAGAAAAGCTGTTCGAGGAGCTGTTCCACGGCGCCGAACGGCCGATCGAGACCGGGTTTCCCGGCCTGCTGATGGCCGCCCCGCGGGTGGCCGACGCCGCCCTGGTCGGCCGGGCCTTCGACGAGCTGGCCGCCCTGATCCAGCGCGGCGAGGCGGCGGCCGCGCTCGCGGCGCTGGCAAGGCTGGTGCCGGAGTTCGGCGCGCAACCCCTCGCCGCGGCGGGCCCGACCGGCTAGAGAACGCCGATGGACACCGATCTTCCCCCGATTCCGTTTCTCGATCTCAAGGCGCAGCAGGCGCGGCTCGGCCCCGGCCTGCGGGCGCGGATCGACGCCGTGCTGGCGCATGGCCAGTTCATCCTCGGCCCCGAAGTCACCGAGCTGGAGCAGCGGCTCGCCGCGTTCTGCGGGGCGGCGCATTGCGTCAGCGTGAGTTCGGGCACCGACGCGCTGCAGATCGCGATGATGGCGGAGGGGATCGGGCCGGGCGATGCCGTGTTCCTGCCGGCCTTCACCTATACCGCGACCGCCGAGGTGCCGCTGCTGCTCGGCGCGACGCCGGTTTTCGTCGATATCGATCCGGCGACGTTCCAGATCGACCCCGCGCATCTGGAGGCGCGGATCGGCGCGGTGAACGCGGCCGGATTGCTGCGGCCGCGGGCGGTGGTCGGGGTCGATCTGTTCGGGCAGCCCGCGCCCTGGCCGGCGCTGCGCGACATCGCCGCCCGGCACGGGCTGTTCACGCTGGATGACTGCGCGCAGGCCTTCGGCGCCGCGCTCGGCGGGGAGCGGCTCGGCCGCGCCGCGGATGCGACGGCGACGAGTTTCTTCCCCTCGAAGCCGCTCGGCGCCTATGGCGATGGCGGCGCGCTGTTCACCGAGAGTGACGAGCGCGCGGCGCTGTATCGCTCGCTGCGCACCCATGGCGAGGGGACGACGCGCTACGACGTGCAGCGGATCGGCATGAACGGGCGGCTGGACACGCTGCAGGCGGCGGTGCTGCTCGCCAAGCTCGACGTGTTCGAGGCGGAACTGGCGCGGCGGGAGACGATCGCCCGGCGGTATGACGAGGCGCTGGCATCGGTGTTCG
Organism: Acidiphilium multivorum AIU301; assembly: GCF_000202835.1. NCBI lineage: Bacteria > Pseudomonadati > Pseudomonadota > Alphaproteobacteria > Acetobacterales > Acidocellaceae > Acidiphilium > Acidiphilium multivorum. The sequence continues at coordinate 962,935 of NC_015186.1, read as the reverse complement.
CCACCCCCGTCCGCGTGCCGGAGAGTTCGAGCGCCTGGGCGATCTATGCGGTGCTGCTGCGCGATGGCGCGGCGCGCGAGGCGATGCAGGCGCGGCTGCGCGCCCGCGGTGTTCCGAGTGCGGTGTATTATCCGAAGCCGCTGCATCACCAGCCGGCCTATCGCGCCTCGCATGACGGGACGGCGCTGCCCGTTTCGGAGGATGTGGCGACGCGGATCATGGCGCTGCCGCTGCATCCCGATCTCGACGACGCGCAGGTGGCGCGGGTGATCGAGGCCTGCCTCGAAGGGGCGGCCGATGCCGCGGGGTGACCTGTTCCCCGAGGTCGGCCCGTATCAGACGGGGTATCTGCCGGTCGGCGACGGGCATGTGATCTACTGGGAGCAGGTGGGCAACCCGCGCGGGCGGCCGGTGCTGTTCCTGCATGGTGGGCCGGGCGCCGGCGCGGGCGCGGTGCACCGGCGCTTCTTCGACCCGGCATTCTGGCGCGTGGTGATCTTCGACCAGCGCGGCGCCGGGCGCTCGACGCCGCTGGGCAGCCTCGCGCGCAACACGACGCCGGCGCTGATCGAGGATATCGAGGCGCTGCGCGAGCATCTCGGCATCAGGCAGTTCCTGCTGTTCGGCGGTTCCTGGGGATCGACCCTCGCGCTGGCCTATGCCCAGGCGCATCCCGAGCGGGTGATGGGCATGGTGCTGCGCGGCATCTTCCTCGGCCGGCCGAGCGAGGTGGAATGGTTCCTCGAAGGAATCGCCCGCTTCTTCCCCGATGCGCACGCGGCGCTGGTGAACTTCCTGCCCGAGGCGGAGCGGGGCGATCTGCTGGGGAGCTATTTCCGCCGGCTCTGCGACCCCGATCCGGCCATTCACCTGCCGGCGGCGCAGGCCTGGTCGGTCTATGAGGGATCGTGCTCGACGCTGCTGCCGAGCTACGAGACGGTGAGCGCCTTCGCGCAGGACCGCACCTCGCTCGGGCTCGCGCGGATCGAGGCGTATTACTTCCTGAACAACCTGTTCCTGCCGCCGGACGGGCTGCTGGCCGGGATGGGACGGCTGGCCGGCGTGCCGGGCGAGATCGTGCAGGGGCGCTATGACATGATCTGCCCGCCGAATTCCGCCTTCGACCTCGCCGACGCCTGGCCCGCCGCGCGGCTGACGGTGGTGCCGGACGCCGGACACTCGGCGCTGGAGCCGGGCATTCGCGCGGCCCTGCTGGCCGGGCTGGAGCGGATCCGCAACCTGACCTGAATTTGCCTTGCCGATGGTTTCGTATTTTAAGCGAACGTACCGGTTTCGTGATCACGTCGTGTCCGGTGCGACGGATCGGGCATGGCAGGAGGCTGCGCCCTGAATTCGCCCAAATCGGGCGGAACAACGCGGGACATGACGAGGAGAATGGCAATGGCGCGGGGACGGCGCGCGGTGTTGGGGGCGATGGCCGGGGCGCCTCTGGCGGCGCGGGCGGCGAGCCTGCCGGTGATGCCGGTGGCCATCACGATGGGGACCGGCCAGCCGGGCGGCGGGTTCTCGGTCTATGGCCAGGCATGGGGACAGCTGGCGCAGAAGGCCGCGCGGATTTCCGTGTCCTACCGCGCATCCGGCGGCAGCGCCGCCAACATCCTGCTGGTGGAGCAGCACGCGGCACAGCTGGGCCTCGCGGTGCTGGCCGTCGCCGAACAGGCCTGGATGGGCCAGGGCGCCTGGACCAGCGGCGTGAAGCTCCAGGGATTCCGCGCCCTGTTTCCGGTCTTCGGCGCGAGCCTGCAGATTTTCGCGCCGGCGCGGAGCGGGTTGCGCCGGCTGCGCGACCTGGACGGCAAGCGGATCGGCGTCGGCCCGGCCGGCGGTGCCGGGGCGGTGCTGGCGGCGGCGGCGCTCACCGCCGCCGGGGTGCGGCCGCAGCTGGCGATCGACGGGCTTTATCACGAGCAGATCGAACTGCTGCAAAAGGGCCGGATCGACGCCTGCGCCTTTTTCGGCGTCACGCCGCTGCCGGCGGTCCGCGCCGCGGCGGCGAGCGGCGGCTACAACCTGATCGGCTTCGAGCGGGGCGAGATCGCGGCGGCGCGGCGGGCGCTGCCCGGCATCGGGCCGACGGTGATCGGCCGCGACGCGCTGCCGCATCTGTCCGCCGCGGTGGCGACGATCGGCTCCGAGGCGATCGCCATCGGTGCGGCGAACCTGCCGGAAGGGCTGGCCCATGCGGTGACGCGGGCGGCGCTGATCCATCGCGCCGCCCTGCTGCGCACCCTGCCCGGCAGCGGGCCGGCGCGGCTGGACGCGGGCTGGATCGACCGCAGTTCGCCGGTGCCCTTCCACCCCGGCGCGGCGGCGGCGCTGCGCGAGGCGGGGCTCGCCGTGCCGGACGCGCTGGTGCGCGGCTGACGCCGCCCGGCGCGGGGCCATTGTCTTGCCGCGCCATGGCGCAGGGCCTAGTGTCCCGACACTGAAGTCCGCCGGGTTTCAGACTCAAGTGGACACTCGTAAAATCAACATATTCGTGACCTGATCGGCGCTGAAATTCACTCCGGATCTCAGCGCGGGACACCAGGGCACGGTATGCGACCACGGACCGGAACCGTTCGATGCGAAGACTGATCATGACCGCGGTCGCCCTGAGCCGCCGCCACGCGCGGGCGGTGATCGCGGCCTATCTGGCCGCGATCGTGCTCGGGCTCGCCTATACGTCGTCCCATCTCGGGATCGACACCAATACCGATCACCTCTTCGCCGCCAGCCTGCCCTGGCGGCAGGAGCAGATGAAGTTCGACCGGGCGTTCCCGCAGTTCCAGAACCTCATCGTCGCGGTGGTGCGCGCCGATGTGCCGGAGACGGCGGACGCGACGGCGAAGGCGCTGGCCGCGAAGGTGGCGGAGGACAAGACCCATTTCCACGATGCCTCGCGCCCCGGCACCGGCAGTTTCTACGACCGCGACGGCCTGCTGCTGCTGCCCGAGACGCAGCTCGCCACATTGCTGAACTCGATCGTCACCGCCCAGCCCTTTCTCGGCCAGCTCTCGGCCGATCCCTCCGCCGCCGGGCTGTTCAAGGCGCTCGACCTGATGGCGGTGGGCGTCGGCGCGGGGCAGGCCAACCTCGCCCCCTACCGCGCCCAGCTCGACACCTTCCGCAAGGCGCTGGCGGCCGCGGCGGCCGGGCATCCCGCGCCGCTCTCGTGGCAGTCGCTGCTGATGCCGGGGGTGGCCGCGGAGCAGGGCAATGTGCGCTTCGTGCTGATCCATCCGGTTCTCGATCACGGCGCGCTGGAGCCGGGCGGGGTGGCGACGGCGGCGCTGCGGCGGATCATCGCCAGGCTGCCGGAGGTGAAGGACGGCTCGGCGCGGATCAGCTACACGGGGCAGATCCCGCTTTCGGACGAGCAGTTCGCCAGCCTGACCCAGGGGATGGTGGCCGGGCTGCTCATCAGCACCGCGCTGATCACGCTCTGGCTGCTGCTCGCGGTGCGGTCGTGGCGGATGATCGTGCCGATCCTCGCCACGCTGCTCGCGGGACTTGCGCTGACGATCAGCTTCGCCGCCCTCGCCATCGGCACGCTGAACCTGATCTCGGTGGCCTTCGCGATCCTGTTCGTCGGCCTCGCGGTCGATTTCGCGATCCAGTTCTGCGTGCGGCTGCGCGACGTGCGCCGCCGGGTGGACGACCCCGCGCTGGCGCTGATCGGCGCCGCCGACGAGGCGGGGGTGCAGATCGCGCTCGCCGCCGGGGCGACGGCCTGCGGCTTTCTCGCCTTCGTGCCGACCAGCTTCGTGGGCGTCGCCGAACTGGGGCTGATCGCCGGGATCGGCATGGTGATCGCCTTCATCTGCACGATCACCTTCCTGCCCGCCCTGCTCGCCTACACGCGGCCGCGCGGCGAGGCGGAGCGGATCGGCTTTCCGCTCGGCGACTGGGGCGACAGCGCGCTGCAGCGGCACGGCCGCCCGGTGCTCGGCATTTTCGCCGCGGTGGCGATCGCCGGCATTCTCGCCGCCGCCACGCTGCAGTTCGACGCCAACCCGCTCGACACCCAGAACCCGAATACGGAGGCGATGCGGACGCTGCATTCGCTGCTCGACAAATCGGTCACGAATCCTTTCTACATCAATGTCCTGGCGAAGAATGTCGAGGATGCGCGGCAGCTTTCGGCGCGGCTTGGCAAGCTCCCCGAGGTCTCGCAGGTGATTTCCGGCGCGACCTTCGTGCCGCAGCACCAGGCGGCCAAGCTCGGCATGATCCGGCAGACGCAGGGCATCCTGGCGCCGAGCCTCGCGGCCGGCACGCCGCCCGCGGTGACGCCGCAGCGCCTGCGCGCGGCGGCGGCGAAGGCGGCGGCGGAGATCGCCGCGGTCGCGGGCAAGCTGCCGAAGGACTCCCCGCTGCTCGGCATCGGCGCCGCGCTGGAGCAGCTGAAGTCCGCTCCCGACGCGCGGGTGATGGCGATGAACGCCGCCCTCACCCGTTATCTGCCGGATGCGCTGACGAGGCTGAACCAGGCGCTCTCGGCGCAGGAGATCACGGCGGCGAACCTGCCGCAGTCGGTGAAGCGGGACTGGTTCCTGCCGGGCGGCGAGGTGCGGGTGCAGGTGATTCCGACCGCGGCGGCGCAAAGCTCGGCGGGGTTGTGGCGCTTCGTGCGGGCGGTGGAGACGGTGGTGCCGGTCGCGGCCGGGCCGGCGGCGACCACGGTGGCGACGGCGCAGACCATCCTCGGCGCCTTCCGCGAGGCCGCCGCCCTGGCCGCCGCCGCGATCGGGCTGATCCTGATGCTGTTTCTCCGCTCGGCGCGGGATTCGGCGCTGGTGGTGCTCACCCTGGCGCTGTCGGCCGTTCTCACCGCGCTGTTCGCCCATCTCGCCGGGCTGCAGCTGAACTATGCGAACATCATCGCGCTGCCGCTGCTGCTCGGCGTCGGCGTCTCGTTCAACGTGTATTTCGTGATGAACTGGCGCGACGGGATGAAGCACCTGCTGGGCTCGGCCACGGCGCGGGCCGTGCTGTTCTCGGCGCTGACCACCGGCACCGCCTTCGGCTCGCTCGCCGCCTCGCAGGACCGCGGCACGGCGAGCCTCGGCGCGCTGCTGCTGCTCAGCCTGCTGGCCGTGCTGATCGCCACCTTCGTGTTCCTGCCGGCCCTGCTCTACGTGCTGCCGCGGCGGGAATGAACCTCGAGAAGCGCAGCCTGTCGCTCTCCGGGCACCGCACCAGCGTGGCGCTGGAGCCGGAATTCTGGACGGCGCTGGAGGCGGCGGCGGCGCGGCGCGGCGTGGCGCTGGGCACGCTGGTCGGCGAGGTCGACGCCGCGCGCGACCCGGACCGCCCGCTCGCCTCGGCGCTGCGGGTGTTCGCCCTGACCGGCGCAGGGTAGCGCGGCACCGGTCCTGACCCTATAGTAACCGGCAAAATTGCCAGACTGGAAACGAGACACCATGCCCCAATACCGTTCCCGCACCTCCACCCACGGCCGCAACATGGCGGGCGCCCGCGCGCTGTGGCGCGCGACCGGCATGGGCGATGCGGATTTCGGCAAGCCGATCATCGCCATCGCCAATTCCTTCACCCAGTTCGTGCCGGGCCATGTGCACCTGAAGGATCTCGGCCAGCTCGTCGCCCGCGAGATCGAGGCGGCCGGCGGGGTGGCGAAGGAGTTCAACACCATCGCCGTCGATGACGGCATCGCCATGGGTCATGGCGGCATGCTGTATTCGCTGCCCTCGCGCGAGCTGATCGCCGATGCGGTGGAATACATGGTCAACGCCCATTGCGCCGACGCGCTGGTCTGCATTTCCAACTGCGACAAGATCACGCCGGGCATGCTGATGGCGGCGATGCGGCTGAACATCCCGACCATCTTCGTCTCGGGCGGGCCGATGGAGGCGGGCAAATACATCGCCGATGGCGAGACCAGGGCCGCCGACCTGATCACCGCCATGGTCGTCGCCGCCGACCCGACCAAGACCGACGAGCAGGCCGCGGTGATGGAGCGCTCCGCCTGCCCCACCTGCGGCTCGTGCTCGGGCATGTTCACCGCCAATTCGATGAACTGCCTGACCGAGGCGCTCGGCCTCGCCCTGCCGGGCAACGGCTCGCTGCTCGCCACCCATGCCGACCGCAAGCGGCTGTTCGTCGAGGCGGGATGGCAGATCGTCGATCTCGCCCGGCGCTATTACGAGCAGGACGACGAGGGCGTGCTGCCGCGCCGGATCGGCGGGTTCAAGGCGTTCGAGAACGCGATGTCGCTCGATATCGCGATGGGCGGGTCGACCAACACGGTGCTGCACCTGCTGGCCGCGGCACGCGAGGCGGAACTCGACTTCACCATGGCGGACATCGACCGGCTGTCGCGCCGGGTGCCCAATCTCTGCAAGGTCTCGCCCTCGGTCAGCAATGTCCACATGGAGGACGTGCACCGCGCCGGCGGCATCATGGGCATTCTCGGCGCGCTCGACCGCGCCGGGCTGATCCATCGCGACTGCGCCACGGTGCACGAGAAGACGATCGGCGAGGCGATCGACCGCTGGGACGTGATGCGCGGCGGCGAGACGGCGAAGACGCTCTACAGCGCCGCCCCCGGCGGGGTGCGGACGACGGAGGCGTTCAGCCAGAGCCGGCGCTACGAGAGCCTCGATCTCGACCGCGAGAAGGGCGTCATCCGCGACGCCGAGCACGCGTTCAGCAAGGATGGCGGGCTCGCCGTGCTGTATGGCAACATCGCGCTCGACGGCGCGATCGTGAAGACGGCCGGCGTCGATGCGTCGATCCTCGTCTTCGAGGGGCCGGCGCGGATCTTCGAGAGCCAGGAAGACGCGGTCGCCGGCATTCTCGGCGACAGGGTGAAGGCGGGCGACGTGGTGCTGATCCGCTACGAGGGGCCGAAAGGCGGGCCGGGGATGCAGGAGATGCTGTATCCGACCTCGTACCTGAAATCGAAGGGCCTCGGGAAATCCTGCGCGCTGATCACCGACGGGCGGTTCTCCGGCGGCACGGCGGGGCTGTCGATCGGGCATATCTCGCCGGAAGCGGCGCAGGGCGGGGCGATCGGGCTGGTCGAGGAGGGCGACATCATCGCCATCGACATCCCGAACCGCAAGCTCGACGTGAAGCTCGACGAGGCGACGCTGGAAGCGCGGCGCGCGGCGATGGAGGCGAAGGGCAAGGCGGCGTGGAAACCGGCCGCGCGCGAGCGCGTGGTCTCCGCCGCGCTGCAGGCCTATGCGGCGCTGACCACGAGTGCGGCCAACGGCGCGGTGCGCGACGTGACGCAGGTGCAGCGCGGGCGCTAGTGTCCCGAATCTGAAATCCATCGGATTTCAGATTCAAAGTGGACACTGGAAAAAACAATAGTTTAGTGGCCTGCTTGTCCCTGAAATTCACCCACGAATTTCAGGGGCAGGACACTAGAGCATCATCCGATCAGATGGAATCATCTGATCGGATAAAGATGCTCTGTTTATCAATGTGGTAGAGCACTACATCCGATCCGAAAGGATCGGAAAGTGCTCTAAGGATCGTATGGATCAGGCGGCGGCTTCGGCTGCCGCCTGGGTGCGCCGGCGCGGGAGCAGCAGCAGGCAGGCCATGCCGGTGACCATCACCGCGGCGGCCATCCACAGCGCGCCGTCGTAGCTGCCGGTGAGCGCGGCGATATAGCCCGAGACGGCGGGCGCGATGATCTGCGCGGCGCCGAAGCTGATCGTCATCCGCGCCATCGCCTTCGAGGGATTGCGCGGGTAGAGCCGGCCGATGATCGTCAGCGTCATGCTGGTGATGCCGTTGAACGAACATCCGTAGAGGGCGGCACCGACCAGCGAGAGGGCGACGCCGCGCGTGGTCGCGCCGATCGCGATGCTGAGGGTGAGCAGGGCGAAGGCGGCGAGCAGCGCCCTGATGTCGCCGGTGCGGCGGGCGACGCGGTCCCAGAGCGGAGCGGTCGGGATCGCGCCGAGGCCGACCACGACCCAGACCAGATTCCCCATGCCGCGCAGCGCCGGCAGATGCGCCACCAGGGCGACGATGAAGGTGGCGCTGACGACATAGCCGACGCCGGCGCAGAAATAGGCGGCGACGAACAGCGCCATCCAGCGGGCGACCGGCGGCGTGTCCGCCAGGGCGGCGGGGCCGGCGGCATCGGCTTGCGGGGGCATCGGCATCCAGATCCAGGCGGGGATCAGGAAGACGATGCCGAACAGGCCGGAGGCGATCCACTCGCCGGCCCAGTCGAGCCGGAAGGCCATCGCCATCGGCAGCAGGCCGGAGACGACGATGCCGAGGCCGAGGCCGCCGAAGGGCACGCCGAGTTCGAGCCGCCTGCCGTGATGGCGCAGCCAGGCGAGCATCAGCCCGGTGCCGAGCAGCAGCGCGCCCACCGCCGTCATTCCGGCGAGGAAGCGCAGCACCGCCCAGGCGACGAGGCTGGTGGTCAGGCCCATCGCCGCCGTGGTGATGACGGCGATGACCAGCAGGGCGCGGTAGAACAGGAAACGGGTGCGCAAGTCGCCGATCGCGGCGATCAGCAGCGTGCCCGTCATGTAGCCGGCGTAGTTGATGGTGGCGAGCCAGCCGCCGCCGGTGACGGAGAGATGCGCCTGCTCCTGCATCACCGGCAGCAGCGGCGTGTAGAGGAAGCGGGCGAGGCCGACGGTGAGGACCATGCTGGCGATGCCCGCCGCCATGACCTTCGCGGCCTCGCGGTCGGTCGCGGTCGTGGCGGTGGGAGGGGCGGCGATCGATGACATGGCAGGCCTCATGACTGACCTGCCATGCTTAGATGAACGGCGCGCAGCCGCCAATCGCCACAGCGTCAGCCCGTGTGGCTGACGCCAATCGACACAACGTCAGCCGGCGTGGCTGACGCCGGCGAGGTGTTCCATCCGTTCCGTATCCGCACCGAGTTCGGCGGCGGAGCCGTCATAGACGACCTCGCCGTCGGAGAGCACATAGGCGCGGTCGGCGAGTTGCAGGGCCAGATGCGCGTTCTGCTCGACCAGCAGGATCGACATCCCCTCCCCCTTCATCCGCCCGATCGTGCGCATGACTTCCTGCACGATGACCGGCGCGAGCCCCTGCGAGGGTTCGTCGAGGATGAGGAATTTCGGGTTGAGCAGCAGCGCGCGGGCGATGGCCAGCATTTCCTGCTCGCCGCCGGAGAGCCGGCCGCCCTTGCTCGTCTTGCGTTCCTCAAGGCGCGGGAAGAGCTTGTAGATCGTCTCGATCGTCCACGGCCCCTTGGTCTCGGGGGGAACGAGCAGGTTCTCGTGCACCGTCATGTGCCCGAAGATCTTGCGGCCCTCGGGAACATAGCCGACGCCGGCATTGGCGATGCGATGGGAAGCCGCCCTGGTCACATCCTTGCCGAAGAGCTTGATGTTGCCATCGCGGGGCGGGGTGAGGCCCATGACGCTGCGCATGGTGGTGGTCTTGCCGGCGCCGTTGCGGCCGAGCAGGGCGATCAGCTCGCCCTGGTTCACCTTCAGCGAGACGCCGTGCAGGATATGGCTCTTGCCGTAATAGGTCTGCAGGCCCTCGGCTTCGAGAACGGCACTCATGCGGCGGTCTCCTCGATGGCGGTTCCGAGATAGGCGCTCTGGACGCGCGGGTTGGCGGAGATTTCCGCCGCGGTGCCCTCGGCGAGGAAGGTACCGTTGTCGAGCACGGTGATGCGGTCGGCGATGCCGAACACGATCGCCATGTCGTGCTCGACGAACAGCATGGTGATGCCCTGGTCCTTGTTGAGCCGGCGGATCAGGTCGGTCATGTGGTGGGTTTCCTCATCCCCCATGCCGGCGGTCGGCTCGTCGAGCAGGAGCAGGCGCGGATGGCGCGACAGGGCGATGCCGATTTCCACCACGCGCTGGTCGCCATGCGACATCTCGCCGACGATGCGGTCCGCCTTGTCGGCGATGCGGGTGACCTGGAGCAGCTCGTCCACCTTTTCATCGACCTTCGCGCGCGTCGCCCGCGAGATCCAGGGACGGAGCTGCAGGCCCATCGCCGTTTCCACCGCGACGCGGACATTCTCGTAGACCGAGAGCGAAAGGAAGACCTGGGTGATCTGGAAGGTGCGGATGATGCCGCGGCGGACCAGCTCGTTCGGGCTGACCGCGGTGATCGGCTGGCCGTCGAAGATGATCTGCCCCTCGGTGGGCGGGAAGAAGCCGCTGATCAGGTTGAACAGCGTGGTCTTGCCCGCGCCGTTCGGGCCGATGACGGCGCGCAGCTCGCCCGGCTCGACCGCGAGCGAGATGTCCTTCAGCGCCTGCAGCGCGCCGAAGCGGCGGCCGACATGTTCGAGTTTCAGAAGGCTCACGACCGCGCCCTCCCCTTGATGAAGCCGAGCAGGCCCTGCGGGAAGAACAGCACCGACAGGACGAAGATCAGGCCGATATAGGTCATCCAGTTCTGGGTCACGCTGGAGAGGTAGTCCTGCGCGACGATGTAGATCACGGCGCCGAGGAACGGTCCCCAGAAGCTGCGCATCCCGCCGAGCACGCAGATGACGACGAAGGAGCCGGAGAGCTGCCATTGCAGGTCGTCCGGCGAGGCGAAGGCGGTCAGCATCGCGTTCAGGCTGCCGGCGAGTGCGGTGATGAAGGCCGAGATCGCGAAGGCGACCCAGACCTGCTTGTCCACCGCGACGCCGAGGAAGCGCAGCCGGGTGGTGTTCTCGCGGGTGGCGACGAAGGCATGGCCCATCGGCGAGCGGAGGATCTGCCAGACGACGAGCATGACCACCGCGAAAAGCGCCAGCACGACATAATAGAAGCGCGCCGGGCCGAGATTGATGGTTTCGCCGCCGAGATGCAGCGGCACGCGGGAGAAGCCGGTCAGCCCGTCCTCGCCGCCGGTGACGGTGTTCCAGCGCACGGCGAGGAAGTAGAACATCTGGCCGAAGGCGATGGTGATCATCGAGAAGTAGATGCCCTTGCGCTTCATCACCATCGGGCCGACCAGGATGCCGCCGATGCCGCCGAGCAGCGTGCCGGCGATGAGGGCGAGCGGCATCGAGGGAATGACATGGATGATGAACAGGCCGGTGCCGTAGGCGCCGAGGCCGAAATAGGCCGCATGGCCGAAGGACAGGCCGCCGGTGTAGCCGAGCAGCAGGTTTAGCCCGGTCGCGGCCATCGCGTAGATCAGCACGCGCGAGGCGAGATCGGTGAAGCCGCCGACGGCCGGCAGCCAGATCGGCACGAACAGCAGGGCGAGCCAGATGATCGCCGCGGAGATCTCGCGTCCGCCGATCGAGGGCGCGGGCCGCGTGGCCGGCTTGGTGTCGAGTGCAGTGCTCATTCGAACAGACCTTCCTGGCCGAGCAGGCCGCGGGGGCGGATGACCAGGACCACCGCCATGATGACGTAGATGACGACTTCCTGCGCGACCGGATAGAAGGCCGCGGTGAGGCCGGAGGCCATGCCGATGATGAGCCCGCCGAGCACGCTGCCCATCAGGCTGCCGACGCCACCGACGATGATGGCGACGAAGGCGGGCATGATCAGCGAATCACCGATCGTCGGCGACAGGCCGAGCTGGCCGGCGGCGAGGATGCCGGCCACGCCGGCAAGGAAGATGCCGATGCCGAAATTCGCCGCGCGCAGGAAGAAGATGTTCACCCCGAGAGAGGAGATGGTTTCGAGATCGGCATTGCCGGCGCGGATGCGGATGCCGATGCGGCTGAACCGCAGCACCGCGAACAGCGCGCCGGTGACCAGCACGGTGATCAGGATGACCACGATGCGGAAGCCGGTGAGAAAGAACATCGAGGAGCTGAGCGGCGAGTTGAGGTAGTTCGGCAGGGCGAAGGGCTGCCCGATCGAGCCCCAGATGGTGCGGATCATGTCCTGCATGATCATCGCGAGGCCGAAGGTCAGCAGCAGCGAGAACAGCGGATCGCGCCCGTAGAGCGGGCGGATCAGCACCCGTTCGGTCACGACGCCGACCACCACCGCCAGCAGCGGAGCGACGATCAGCCCGCCCCAGAAGCCGATATAGGGTTCGAGGGTGAAGGCGAGATAGCCGCCGAGCGCCATGAAGGTGCCATGGGCGAAATTGATGACGCCGTTCAGGCCGAGGATCAGCGACAGTCCCAGCGCCATGAGCGCATAGAAGATGCCGACCACCAACCCGTTGAAGGCGCTGTAGACAAGCAGAGTTTCCACGGATCTTACTTCATATCTGGCGCCCGCGGGCGCGGCTGGAGACGAGGTCGCGCGGCGGATGCGGCGAACGGGCCCACGGCTTTCGCCGTGGACCGGTCCAGTCCGCCACGCGGGCGGGGCTTCAGCTCGGGTACGTCATCTTGCAGCCGGCGGCCTCCGGCGACAGGGCGATCTTCTCGCTCGGCACCACTTCGGCCACCTTGAACAGGTTCGGGTAGCTCGCGTCCTTGGGGACGTAGCCGGGGAACATGTTCGCCATCATCTGATGGTCCCCGGCGCGGTAGTAAACCTTGCCCGGCTGCAGTGCCACATCCGGCGGCAGTTCCATGCCCTCGAGGGCCTTCACCACCTTCAGCGAGTCGAGCGACTTGGCATTGTTCGCGGCCATCGCGATGGCGTGGGCGGTGGCATAGCCGAACCAGGTTCGCGCCGTCGGCACCTTGCCGCCGGTGCGCTTCTTCACCGCCGTCACGAAATCGGCGACATGCGGAACGCCGGGCTGGTTCCAGTACCACTCGAAGGTCCACCAGCCGAGGAGAGCGGCCTTCGGCAGCGCCTGGAGCACTTCCATTTCCTGCAGCGCGCCGGCGATCGCCATCTGCTTGTCGAGGCCGAACTGCACGGCCTGCTTCAGCAGGTTCACGAGGTCGTCGCCCGCCTGCAGGCAGATCAGCACGTCCGGCTTCGCGGCGCGGGCGCGGATCAGGTAGGAGGAGAAGTCGGTGGTGCCCAGCGGCGCGAGCGCGTGGCCCGCGGCCTGGCCGCCCGCCTTCTTCAGCTGGATCATGTAGTCCTTGTAGAGGGCGTGACCGAAGGCATAGTCGGGCACGATGAAGAACCACTTCTTGCCGAACTTCTTGAAGAGCGTCTCGAAGTCGCCGGCGGTGAGCATCCAGGTGGTCGAGCAGGTGCGGAACGTGGTCCAGTGGCACTTGCTGCCGGTCACGTCATCCGCGTGGCCGCCGGTGTCGACGAACAGCATCTCGTGCTGAAGGGCGAACTGGCTGAGCGATTCGGACGCGGCCGAATTCACCGTGCCCATCAGGAAGTTCACCTTGTCCTCGGCGACGAGCTTCTGCGCCTTGCTGACGGCAGGCCCGGGCAGGCTGTTGTCGTCCTCGACGAGAAGCTGGACGGGCCGGCCGAGAATGCCGCCCTTCTTGTTGATCTCGTCGACCGCCATGGTGGCGCCGATGATCTCGTTGTGACCCGCAGGCGCGTAGACGCCGGTGCGCGGGTCGATCATGCCGATCTTGACCGGCGTTTCGCTGGCGCCCCAGCTGACTTGCGGGAGGACAAGGCTGGACACGCCGGCGGCGGCGCCAGCCTTCAGCAGCCCGCGACGCTTGAACGATGCAGAGTTCTCGAAATCCATTTGGATCATTTCCCCTTCCGTACTTGTGGCCGCTTCACACGACGCATTCGGCCCAGCGATCAGGCGCGGTCCGCATTCTACTAACACGAGGGTCTTACGATGTGCTGACCCCGGTTATATCGTGGCAACCGCACGTCACATTCCGGTTTTATCCTGCATACCTGATCTGTCAACAGCCCGGAGGTCGTAAAACGTCGAATTGACAGGCTATTTTACAACAAATGTCCAGTAGTGCGGCTGGCGCCCTGCCTTGATGGCCTTGGCTTCATATCGGGTCGGCGGCCAGTCCGGGGGGCGAATTCCGGATTTACTTAACAAAAAAAATGCCTCTGCGTTAGAAAATACTTCCTCAACCCATTGTTGATAGGTCGGGTCGTCGCTGGCGATCCGCCACAGCCCGCCCGGCCGGAGCACGCGGGCGACCTCGGCGAGGATCGCCGGATGGACGAACCGCCGCTTCGCGTGGCGCGCCTTCGGCCAGGGATCGGGGAACATCAGGAACAGGCGCGAGACCGATCCCGCCGGCAGGGTGCGCAGCAGGGCGCGGGCGTCGTCGTCGTGCACGCGCAGGTTGGGCGGGATTGTCGGCTCGACACCCTCGGGGGCGAGGCGCGAGAGCAGCGAGGCGATGCAGTTGACGAACACCTCGCAGGCGACAAGGCCGATTTCGGGATTGGCCGCGGCGATCGCCTCGGCATGCTCAAACCCGCCGGCGCCGACCTCGAGCCAGAGTTCCTTCGGCGCGATGGCGAAGTTCCGCTCCGGCCAGCGCAGGCGCGGCAGCAACGTCTCGATCAGCTCCTCCTGGCGGGCCCGCAGCGCGTGGCCGCGGGCGCGGCCATAGAGCCGGTCGGGCGGCGGCTTCAGCGCCTTGCCGCCCGCCATCTCCTCAACCGTCTCCTCAGCGGCCAAACGCGGCCTTCAGCGCCGGCGCGAGGTCGGTCTTCTCCCAGGTGAAGGTGCCCAGCCGGTCGTCCGGCTCGCGGCCGAAATGGCCGTAGGCGGAGGTCGGCACGTAGATCGGCCGGTTGAGGTGCAGATGCTCGCGGATGCCGCGCGGGGTGAGGTTCACCAGTTCGCGCAGCACGGTTTCGAGCCTGGCGTGATCGACGTCCCGCTCGGTGCCGTGCATGTCGACATAGACCGAAAGCGGGTGCGACACGCCGATCGCGTAGCTGACCTGGATGGTGCAGCGGGTGGCGAGGCCGGCGGCGACCACGTTCTTCGCGAGGTAGCGGCACATGTAGGCGGCGGAACGGTCGACCTTGGTCGGGTCCTTGCCGGAGAAGGCGCCGCCGCCATGCGGGGCCGCGCCGCCATAGGTGTCGACGATGATCTTGCGCCCGGTCAGGCCGCAATCGCCGTCCGGCCCGCCGATGACGAACTTGCCGGTCGGGTTCACGTAAAACTGATCGTCCGGGCACATCCAGCCATCGGGCAGCAGCTCGGTGACGAGCGGGCGGAGCATCGCCTTGATCTCGTCCTGGCTCATCCCGTCCTCGTGCTGGGTCGAGACCACGATCGAGGTGGTGCCGACCGGCTTGCCATCGGCATAGCGCAGGGTGACCTGGCTCTTGGCGTCCGGCAGCAGGCCGGCGGCGCGGGCATCGCCGATCTTGCGCAGCTCGGTCATGCGGCGGAGGATCAGGTGGGCGTAATAGATCGGCGCCGGCATCAGCGCGTCGGTCTCGGAGCAGGCATAGCCGAACATGATGCCCTGGTCGCCCGCGCCCTCGTCCTTGTTGCCGGCGGCGTCGACGCCGGCGGCGATGTCGGCCGACTGCTCGTGCAGCAGCACGTCGATCTTGGCGTCGCGCCAGGAGAAGCCTTCCTGCTCGTAGCCGATGTCATGCACGGCGAGGCGGGCGAGATGGGCGAGATATTCGCGGGTGATGGTCGAGGGGCCGCGGGTTTCGCCGGCGAGCACGATGCGGTTGGTCGTCACCAGCGTTTCGCAGGCGACGCGCGCATAGGGATCCGCCGCCAGGAAGGCGTCGAGCACCGTGTCCGAAATCCGGTCGGCAACCTTGTCGGGGTGGCCCTCGGAGACCGATTCCGAGGTGAACAGGTAGTCACCTTTGTCGCGCATGGATTTCTCCTCTTGTCGCGAAGACGTCGTGCCCGGGCCGGGCGGCGGCGCCGGCGGAATGCCGGAGCGTGCCGGGGCATGGCGCAATCGCGCCCGGGGGTCAAGACAAGGGGCGGCGCGGCTACAGGCCGAGCAGGTCGCGCATGCCGTAGCGCCCGGGCGCGCGGCCGGCCAGCCACAGCGCGGCGCGGACCGCGCCTTCGGCGAAAATCCGCCGGTCGAGCGCGTGGTGGGTGAGCGTGATCTGCTCGACGGCGCTGGTGAAGATCGCGCTGTGGCTGCCGACGATCTGCCCGCCGCGCAGGGCGGCAAAGCCGATGGCGCCGGTCTCGCGCTTGCCGGTATGGCCATCGCGCCCGGAGTCCTTCACCGCCGCAAGGTCGACGCCCCTGCCCCGCGCCACCGCAGCACCGATCGCCAGCGCGGTGCCCGAGGGCGCGTCGATCTTCTGGCGGTGGTGCATCTCGAGGATTTCGGCATCGTGGGTCTCGGCGGCGAGCGTGGCGCCGAGGCGCTCGGCCAGCGCGATCACCAGGTTCACGCCCGGCGCGAAATTCGCCGCCTGAAAGACCGGAATCCGCGCGGCCGCATCGGCGATGTCGGCCTCGGCGGCCGGATCGAATCCGGTGGTGCCGAGCACCCAGGGCGTGCCGGCTCCGGCGAGGATGCCGGCATGGCGGCTGACCGTGGCGGCCACGGTGAAGTCGATCACCACATCGCTCTCGCGCGCGAGCGCGGCGAGGTCACCGTCGCGGCCGATGCCGCCGGCCAGCGTGGCGCCGGCCAGCGGCACGGCGTCGGCCAGCAGCTTGCCCATCCGGCCGGTGATGCCGGCAATGCCGATCCGCAGGTCTGCTCCGTTCATGGCGTCTGCCTATCGGGCCAATGGCGGGATTTTGCAAATCGGCGGCACGGGTCGGGCCGGTCAGGGACGATCGAGGGTCTTGGCCATGTCCACCAGCGTCCAGCCGGCGCGGTGCGGGTGCGGGCGGCGGCCGGTCTCGCGAAACCCGTGCGCCAGGTAGATGGCGATGTTCCGCGTCATGCGGGCGTTGGTATAGAGCCGGAGTTCGCGCCGCCCCGCGCCGCGCGCGCGGGTCTCGGCAAAGCGCAGCAGCGCGCCGGCAAGGCCCCTGCCCTGCGACGGCGGATCGACCGCGACGCTGAACACCAGCGCATGGTCATCGTGCAGTTCGAGGCTGACGAGGCCGACCGGATCATGCGCGATCTCGGCGAGGAAGGTTTCGCCACGGGCGATCCTGGCGGCGTGATCGTCGGTCATCGGCACGGGCGGCGCGCCGAATTCGGCGACATACGGCCCGTAGGCCGCCGCGGTGATCCGCGCCACGGCGGCAAGGTCGGCCTCGCCGGCGGCGCGGATGGAGCACGCCGCCTCCATGCTCACATCCCGCCCGGATAGGCCGGGCCGCCGGCGCCCTCGGGCACCACCCAGTTGATGTTCTGCGTCGGGTCCTTGATGTCGCAGGTCTTGCAGTGCACGCAGTTCTGCGCGTTGATCTGCAGCTTCGGATCGCCCGCCTCGGCGCCGACGATCTCGTAGACGCCGGCCGGGCAGTAGCGCGTCTCCGGGCTGCGGTATTCGGCCCAGTTCACCGAAATCGCCTTCGCCGGGTCGAGCAGCGTGAGATGCGCCGGCTGGTTTTCCTCGTGATTGGTGTTGGAGATGAAGACCGAACTCAGCCGGTCGAAGGTGAGCGCGCCATCGGGCTTCGGATAGGCGATGGGGGTTGCATCGCGGGCGGGCTTCAGCGCGGTGTTGTCGGCGTGGTTGCGCAGCGTCCAGGGCGACTTGCCGCGGGTGACGTAGGTTTCGAACGCGGCGTTGATCAGCCCGCCCCACATGCCGAATTTCGCGAAGCCGGGGCGGATGTTGCGCACCGCCTGAAGCTCGGGCCAGAGCCAGGAGGCGCGCACCTTCTCGGGGAAGGCGTCGAGTGTCGCGGGGCGGCTGCCGGACAGCGCCTCGGCGATCGCCTCGGCGGCGAGCATGCCGGATTTCATCGCGGTGTGGGTGCCCTTGATCTTGGGCACGTTGAGGAACCCCGCCTCGCAGCCGACCAGCACGCCGCCGGGAAAGGCGAGCCGGGGGATCGACTGGAAGCCGCCCTCGTTCAGCGCCCGAGCGCCGTAGGAGATGCGCTTCGCGCCCTCGAAATAGGGGCGGATCGCCTTGTGGGTCTTGAAGCGCTGCATCTCCTCGAAGGGCGAGAGATAGGGGTTCTCGTAGTCGAGCCCGATGACGAACCCGTAGGCCATCAGGTTGCCGCCCAGATGGTAGAGGAACGAGCCGCCATAGGTTTTGGTATCGAGCGGCCAGCCGATCGTGTGCATGACCATGCCGGGATTGTGGCGCTCCGCCGGCACCTCCCAGAGTTCCTTGATGCCGATGCCGTAGGTCTGCGGATCGACCCCGTCGCGCAGGCCGAAGCGGGACATCAGCTGCTTGCCGAGCGAGCCGCGGCAGCCCTCGGCGAACACCGTATATGTTGCGCGCAGTTCCATCCCGCGCTGGTATTGCGCGGTGGGCTGGCCGTCCTTGCCGATCCCCATGTCGCCGGTGGCGATGCCGGCGACGCGGCCCTCCTCGACCAGCAGCTCCGCCGCGGCGAAGCCGGGATAGATCTCGACGCCGAGCTCCTCCGCCTTCGCGCCCAGGAAGCGGACCACATTGCCGAGGCTGACGACGAAATTGCCGTGATTGTTCATCTGCGGCGGCGTCGGCATGCGGTGGCTGCCGGTTTCGGTGAGGAACAGGAAACGGTCCTCGCCCGCCTTCGCCGAGAACTCGATCGCGCCGATATCGGCGTCGGGCAGCAGTTCGGTCATCGCGCGCGGTTCCAGCACGCAGCCGGAGAGAATATGCGCGCCGACCTCGCCGCCTTTTTCGACGACGCAGACCGAAAGCTCGGCGTTGATCTGTTTCAGCCTGATCGCCGCCGACAGGCCGGCCGGGCCGGCGCCGACCACGACGACGTCGAATTCCATGGATTCCCGGGGCGGCACTGTGTCTGACATGCGATTCCTCCTGCGCTTCGATTAACGTATAGGGAAGCTCGCGGCATTGCGCAAAACCCGGCCTCGGGCGCAAATCGGACCATGAACGCTCAAGGCGGAGAGATGACGGGAGACAGCCGCGCCGCCCTGCTCGCCGCCCTGGCGCTGCAGGCCGAATGGGGCGCGGACGAGGCGCTGCTGGAAACGCCGCCCGACCGCGCGGCGGCATCGCGCCCGGCCTCGCCCGCTCCGGCCGCCCCGTCCGCGCCGGGCACCGTCGTGCGGCTTCCCACCGCCCCGTCCGCGCCCGGCGCCGCCTCGTTCGCCGAGTTGCGCGCCGCCCTCGAGGCTTTCGACCAGTGCGCGCTCAAGCGGACGGCGACGCAGCTCGTCTTCGCGGACGGCGCCGAGGATGCGCGGATCATGATCATCGGCGAGGCGCCGGGCGGCGAGGAAGACCGCATCGGCCGGCCCTTCGTCGGCCCCGCCGGCCAGTTGCTCGACAAGATGCTCGGCAGCATCGGCCTCGACCGCGGCACCGTGCGCATCGTCAACGTAGTGCCCTGGCGGCCGCCGGGAAACCGCACGCCGTCGGATACCGAAATCGCGCAATGCCTGCCGTTTCTGCACCGCCACATCGCCCTGGTGCGGCCGGAACGGCTGGTGCTGCTCGGCGCCGTCGCGGTGCGCGCGCTGATCGGCGGCAAGGACGGCATCACCCGGCTGCGCGGCAAGTGGCGGGAGGTGACCATCGAGGGGCTCGACCAGACGCTGCGCGCCCTGCCGACCTACCATCCCGCCTACCTGCTGCGGCAGCCCGCCGCGAAGCGCCTCGCCTGGGCGGACCTTCTGGAATTGCGGCGCGAATGTGTCGAATCCCGCATCCTGCGCGATGCTGACATGCGAAATTCACAAGACATCACGAAAAGTTGAAAATTATTCGGCCGCAAGTCCTGCGGTTTTCCTTGTTTTGTATATTTTTTTAGAATTTTGCCCTCTTGGAGAGCTTGCCCAGCCGGGAATTTGGCGTGTAGCCGAACGGTCATGCGAGGGGCCGTTAAAAAGCTCTCCCGCCTAAGCGTCGCCCGGGCGTGCATCGTCACGGCGGCGTTGTCCGTCGGTATGCCCGCGATCGCACATGCGGCGCCGGCCGGACTCAGGGGGCCTTCGACCGACAAGCAGGGCGCTGCATCGCGCCCGGAATCCGTAGCGTATGCGATCCCGCGCTCGACGCCGGCGAACGGCGCCGAGGTGGTGCTCGCCCGCCCGCTCGCGCCGAGCGACGTGACGCTGTATCGCCGGATCTTCGCCGATCAGGCCGCGGGGCGCGTGGCCGAGGCGGCGGCGCTGATCCACCGGCTCGACAACGACATGCTGATGGGCCAGGTGCAGGCGCAGCTCTATCTCGGCCCCTATCACCATTCGACGCCGCATGAACTCGAGGCCTGGCTCAAGGCCTATGGCGGCCAGCCCGGCACGAACCGCATCCGCGCGCTGCTGGCCAAGCGGTTGCCGCGCGGGGGCCACATGCCGCCCGCAACGGTCGACTACCTGCCGGAGCCCGAAATCGTCCCCACCGGCGCGGCGACGCCGCCGGCCGGAGGAGTCCGGGTGCCGATGCGCCTTGCCGGATATGTGCAGCGCCTGAGCGGCAGCGGCGAGAGCGGCCGCGCCATCGGCCTGATCCGGAACGACAATCATATCTCCTTCGCCCAAGGCGCGGCGCTGCGCGCGATCGTCGCCCGTCAGGTCTTCGACCGCGGCGATTACGAACAGGCCCTTTCGATCGCCGCCGCCGCGGCCAAGGAAGGCGGCAACCGGGTGTGGGACCCGGATTTCGTCGCCGGCCTCGCCGCCTGGCGGCTGGGCCGGATGTCCGAGGCGCTGCCCTTCTTCGAGCACGCCGCCGAATCGCCCGATTGCGGGCCCGACCGGCACGCCGCCGGCGCCTTCTGGGCCGCGCGCGCGGCACTCCGCCTTGGGCAGGCGGACGCCTATCTCGCCTGGCTCGGCAAGGCGGCGAACAATTCGGGCACGTTCTACGGCATGCTCGCCGGACGGCTGCTCGGCCGGGATCTCGGCGGCAGCAGCCTTGCCGCCAGCCTGTCCGAAGCCGATGTCGAGGCGGTCGCGGCGCAGCCGGAAGGCGCCCTCGCCTTCGCGCTGCTGCAGGTCGGCCGCGACAGCGATGCGGCGCTCGCCCTGCGCAGCCTGTGGCCGCAGATCAAGTCCGATCCCAATCTCGGCCGCGCGGCACTTCGCGTCGCCGCCCGCGCCGGGCTGATCGATGTCGCGGTGGCGCTCACCCGCGTCCTGCCGGGCAACGAAATTGCCGGGGTGAAGCTGCCCCTGCCCGCCCTGCACCCGGCCGGCGGATTCAGCGTCGATCCCGCGCTGGTCTATGCGCTCGCCCGCACCGAATCCGGCTTCAACCCGCGCGCCGTTTCCGTGGTCGGCGCGCGCGGGCTGATGCAGCTGATGCCGGCGACCGCGCTCGCGATGGCGCACCGCTACGGCATCGCCGACCGGCTGGACGATCCGGCGGCCAACCTCGCGCTCGGCCAGTCCTATCTGCGCTACCTGGCGGCCCAGCCCGACGTGAAGCGCAACCTGCTCGACATTCTGGCCAGCTACAATGCCGGCCCGGTCGCCGCGTCGAAATGGGTCGACACGATCAAGGACGGCGGCGATCCGCTGATCTTCATCGAATCGATCCCGAACGCGGCCACCCGCCGCTTCGTCCAGCAGGTGCTGGCCGACAGCTGGATCTATGCCGAGCAGATCGGCGACGTGCCGGCGAGCCTCACCGCCTTGGCCGAAGGACACGCGCCGCAGCTGCAGGATTACGGCACCGCGGTCGCCGACCGCTGAACCGCGCCGGCGGGTGGCGCCCGTAAGGTTTCGTTAAGCTCATCTCTTTAAGCTGCGGGCATGGATCAGAATGTGCTCGCGTCCTCCGCCTCGCCCGAACAGCTTTTCGCCGGAGGGCTCGCGGCCCATGGGAGCGGCAATTACGCCGAAGCGGCGGCATGCTTCACCGGCGTGCTCGAGGTCCTGCCCGGCTTTCCCGCGGCGCTCGCCAACCGGGCGCTGGCGCTCTGGTCGCTCGGCGCGCTCGATGCCGCGGAACGCGACGCCTCTGCCGCCTGCGCCGCCATGCCGAACCTGGCGGAGGGATGGATGGTTGCCGGCGCGGTGCGGATCGACCGCGGCGATGCGGCAGGCGCGGTCACAGCCTATGCCGAGGCGGTAAGGCTGCGGCCGGGCTTCGCGCCGGCGCAGGCCGGACTGGCCGCGGCCCATCTGGCGGCCGGCGCCAACGCCGAGGCGGCGCGCTGCGCGGCCCTGGCCCTGGCGCTGGATCCGGGCTGCGACCACGCACGGTTCACCCTTGGCTCAGCACTCTCGGCGCTCGGCAAGCCGGGCCCCGCCATCGACCTCTTCAATCTGGTGCTCGCCGCGCAGCCCGGCCATGCGGGGGCCTTGCTCAACCGCGGCAACGCGCTGATCGGGCTCGACCGGATCGATGAGGGCGAGGCCGACCTGCGCGCGGCACTCGAGATCAATCCCGACCTGCGGGAGGCGCTGGCCAGCCTGGCCGTGCTGCGCACCATCCGTGGCGATACGGCGGAAGCCATCGCATTGTGCGACCGGGCCATCGCGCTCGATCCCGATTTCGCCGTGGCGCAATGGAACCGCGGCGTCGCCGCCCTGCTGTCCGGCGATTTCGCGACCGGGTTCGAGGCGTATGAATGGCGCAAGCGTCATCCGATCTATGGCCCGCATTTCGACCGCCTGCCCGCACCCGTCTGGCGCGGCGAATCGCTGGCCGGCCGCCACCTGCTCGTCCGCGCGGAACAGGGCCTGGGCGATACGATCATGTTCGCGCGCTTCCTGCCCGCGCTGGCCGCGCAGGCGCGCCGCGTCACCCTCGCCTGCCATGCGCCACTGTTCCCGCTGTTCGCGCATCTCGGCATCGGCCTTTGCCGGCTCGATGATCCGGCGCCCGCCGATGTCGACTGCGCGATCGACCAGATGAGCCTGCCTCATGTCCTTCGCCTCACGCCGTCCGCGATCCCGGCGTCCGGCGGTTATCTCGCGGCGCCGGAGGCCGAGATCGCGCGCTTCGCCGATCTCGCGCCGCGCCGTGGCGAACGGGTCTTCGGACTGGTCTGGGCCGGCAATCCCGGCCACAACAACGACCGGCGACGCTCGTTGCCGCCCGGCGCTCTCTCCAGCCTGTTCGATCTCCCCGGAGTGCACTTCGTCGCGCTACAGCTTGGCGCGCGATGCGCGGACTACGAGATCGACAGCCTGGCATCCCGGATCACCGACTTCGGCGCCACCGCCGGCATCCTTCACCATCTCGACGGCCTCGTGACCGTCGACACGTCGATCGCCCATCTGGCCGGCGCGATGGGCAAGCCGTGTCACGTTCTGCTTTCGGCTTCGTGCGACTGGCGCTGGCTGCTCGGCCGGACCGATACGCCATGGTACGACTCGATCACCCTTCATCGCCAGGAGCATCTCGGCGACTGGTCCGGGCCGGTTCGTTCGGTATTCGCCGCGTTGAGCCGCATGGGAGAGGCGCCGCTCGCCACCGGCTGACAACCTCCGCGGCAGCCGGCGACCGCGCCCGAGCCAGTCTCCTCCCCTTTCGGGTCAGCCCCCGGCCTCGTCCCGCGCCGCCGCCACGAGCGCGGCGGGATCGACCGGCGCGCCGCCGCGCTGCGCCGACAGATAGGCCGCCTCGACCAGCGCGAGGGTGCGGAGATTGTCCGCCCCCGAGGTTTCCGGTTCGCGCCCGCCGCGCAGGCACGCGATGAAATGCTCCTGGATGTCGAACACGCTGTGCTGAATGCCGTGCCAGGGCGCCGGTCCCCAGCGCGCCTCGTCGGGGGCGACGGTCTCGCGCCGCGTCGCGCCATCGGCGTGCACGACGAGTTCGTAATCGGCGCCGAGCCGCAGCGTGCCGCGCGCCCCGTCGATCTCGATCAGGCTCTGCGGAAACAGCTCGCGCTCCTGCGCGCTGGCGTAGCTGCAATCGACGACCGTCGTCACCCCCGCCGCGTGGCCGAGCATCATCGTCGCCACGTCCTCGCCGGCGATGCGGGGATTCACCCGCTGGGTCCGCGCCGCCAGGGTCGTCACCTCGCCAAACAGAAACCGCGCGACATCGAGCAGGTGTATGCCGAGATCCTGGATGATGAAGCGCGATCCCTCGGCCAGATAGGGCTGTCCGGCATACACGTCATAGGCCGAGCGGAAGGCGATGCGCGCCCAGAACGGCTGGCCGATCTCGCCTTCATCGAGCACGCGGCGCACCGCGCGGATCGGCGCCTGCCAGCGGAAATTCTCGTGCACCATCAGCTTCACGCCCGCCCGCCGGCAGGTCTCGACCAGCTCCGCCGCCTCGGGGAGCGTTTCGGTGAACGGCTTCTGGCAGATCACCGGCACGCCGGCGCGCGCCGCCAGCGTCACCAGCGGCACGTGGGAGGCCACCGTGGTCGCGATGTCGACGAAGTCGGGCCGCTCGCGGGCAAGCATCTCCGCCGCGTCGTCATAGGTGCGGGCGATGCCGAAGCGCGCCGCGGTTGCCGCAAGCCGCGCCGCATCCCGGTCGCACAGGGCGACGATGCCGGCATCGCCGGCCTCCGCCCAGGCCCGAAGCTGGTTCTGCGCGAAGAAGCCGCAGCCGATCAGCGCCCCGTTGAGCATTCGCCGCCCCGTTCCGTCGGTGTTCAGATCGATTTTTGCCGGCGGCCCCGCGAAGGGCCGCCGGGTGGTTGCCGAGCCGCCAGCTCAGGATTTCGATTTCATCGCCCAGTTGGTGTAGTCGCCGACATTCGCCTTGGTGATCAGCGTGCAGTTCAGCTCCTGCTTCTCAGGCTTGCCGGTCTTGCCGGTGCGGATGTATTTGTCCGCCTCGATCACCGCCTCGCGCGAGAAGGTCGCGATCGGCTGCAGCACGTCGGCCTTGATCTGGCCCTTGCGAATCGAATTGATCACGTCCGGACTGCCATCGAAGCCGGTGACGATCACGTTCGGCTTGTGGGCCGCGAGCAGCGCCGCTTCAGCACCCATCGCCATCGTGTCGTTGTCGGCGACCAGGCCCTTGATGTGCGGATGCGCCTCGAGCAGCGTCTGCGTCACCTGGAAGCCCTTCGACTGCGACCAGTCGGCGGTCTGCACGGCGACCATCTTCATGCCGGAGAAATGCTTGAGCACGCTGGCGACACCCTGCGAGCGGACCTTGGCGTTGGTGTCCGACGGCAGACCGGTCAGCTCGACATAGGTGCCCTTGTAGCCCATCAGCTTCGCGAACTCCGTCCCCTCCAGCTGCGCGCCCTGGAAGTTGTTGGAGACGATCTGCGCCTTGGCGATGCCCTTGGCGTTGATCTCGCGGTCGATCAGGAAGACCGGAACGCCCGCCTTGGTCGCGAGCTTCACCGCCGAGATCGAGGAATCCGCGCCCGCATTGTCGAGAATGATCGCGGCGACGTGGCGCGCGATCGCGGTCTTGATCAGGTTGAGCTGGGTATAGGCATTGCCGTTATGGCTCGCGACCATCGTGCCGTAGCCGAGCTTCGTCGCTTCCTCGGCGGCGAATTTTTCCTCCGCCACGAAGAACGGATTGCTGAGCGAGGGGACGAAGATGGCGATCGTCTTGCCGTTGCTGCCCTTCTGCGAATGGATCGCCGGCTGGGTCGCGGCATGGGCCGGCAGCGCCGCCGATGCGGCAAGCACGGCGCCGAGGCAGGCCGGGCCGAGCAGTGTCTTCAGTTTCATGGTCAGTTCCTCCGCTTGCTGTTGAACTCGTTGATTGTTCGCAACCTCCTGAACGCTGTTCAGGGCGTTACCTCCTTGCCGCGGCGCCGGCCCCAGGGCATGCGCACGCCGCGGAATTGCACCTGATCGATCGCCACCGCCAGCACGATCACGAAACCCGTAATGATCATCTGCCAGAAATCCGACACGCCGAGCAGGATCAGCCCGTCGACCAGCACGGCGATCACCAGCGCGCCGATCACGCTGCCGCCGATCGTTCCCTTGCCGCCCATCAGCGACGTGCCGCCGAGCACCGCCGCGGCGATGGCGTTCAGCTCGTAGCCGGTGCCGGCCGCCGCCCCCGCGGAGTCGAGCTGCGCGGCGATGACGATGCCCGCCAGCGCCGCCAGCACGCCGGAAATCACATAGACCCGCGCGCGCACCGCGAGCACCCGCACGCCGGAGAGCGCGGCCGCGCGCTCGTTGCCGCCGATCGCGTAGACATGGCGGCCGAACTTCGTGCGCTCGGCGATGCCCGTGGCCACCACGCTCGCGATCACCAGCAGCCAGATCGGCACCGGGATGTGCAGCAGCAGCCCGTTGCCGAGCCAGGGAAAGCCCCGGTTGCCGAGCGCCTTGTGCCCGTCGAGGAAGGGAAAGGTCGAACCGTTGTTGCTGAGCAGGGCGATGCCGCGCGCGATGTAGAGCATGCCGAGTGTCGCGATGAAGGGGGCGACCTTCATCCTGGTGATGACGAAGCCGTTGATCGCGCCGATCAGCGCGCCGGCGGCCAGCGCGATGGCGACCGCCGCCCAGGCATGCGGGTAGATCACCACGCCCAGGAACGGCACCGGCAGCCCGACATCGATCAGCGCGCCGACGATCATGCCGCAAAGCCCGGCGATGGAGCCCACCGAAAGGTCGATCCCGCCGGAGACGATGACGAATGTCATGCCGATCGCGAGCAGGCCGTTGATCGAGGACTGCACCAGCACGGTGATGATGTTCGACCAGGTGAGAAACGCCGGCGAGAGAAAGGCGAACAGCGCCATGATCACGATCAGCGCGACGAAGGCGCGGAAGCGCAGCAGCAGGGCCGCGAGCGCCGGGGCCGAGGCGGGTGCAGAGGTTTCGACTGTCTCGCTCATTCTCTCGACCTGTTCCGATTGTCCGCTCATGCGGCCTCCCGCGCGCGGGCGGCGGCGCGCATGAGGTCCTGTTCGTCATAGGCGCCGCGCGCGAATTCCGCCGTGATGCGCCCTTCGGACATCACGATCGTCCGGTCCGCGAGGGCGACGATCTCCTTCACCTCGGACGAGACGAAGAGAATGCCGATGCCCTCGGCGGCGAGACGGTTCATGATGGTGAAGATCTCCGCCTTCGCCTTCACGTCGATGCCACGGCCGGGCTCGTCCATCAGCAGCAGCTGCGGGCGGATGAGCAGCGCCTTGCCGACGATCGCCTTCTGCTGGTTGCCGCCGGAGAGCGTGGTGATCATCTGCGTCGGCGAGAACGCCGTGATCGCGAGGTTGCGGATCGTCGCGGCAATGTCGGACGCGCCGAAATTCCGTTGCAGCCAGCCGAAGTTTTCGTACTGCCCGAGATTGGCGAGGGTGATGTTCTCGCCCAGCGTCATCGTCTGCACGATGCCCGCGGCCTGCCGGTCCTCCGGGATCAGCATCATGCCGCGGGCGATCCGCTGGTCGAGGCCGAGGCGCGGATCGAGCGTCTCGCCGGCGAGCGCGACCTCGCCGGTCGATTCCGGGTGCAGCCCCATCAGGCATTCGAGCAGTTCCGTCCGCCCCGCGCCCATCAGCCCGAACAGGCCGACGATCTCGCCGCGCCTCACCTCGAGCGACACGCCCTCGACCGACACGCCGTTCTCCGTGCGCGGGCAGCGCAGCCCGGCCACCGCGAGGATCGGCGCCCCGGTCGCGACATTGCCGTGATGCGGCACGTCGAGCGTGGTGTCGCCGAGCATCCGATGCAGGATCCAGCCCATGTCGATGCCCTGCATCGGCGCATGCGCGGCGACCCGGCCGTCGCGAAGCACCGTGATGTAGTCGCCGATCTCGAGAAGCTCCTCCATCCGGTGCGAGATGTAGATGATCGCGACGCCCTGCGCCTTGAGGTCGCGGATCAGCTTGAACAGCGTGCGCACCTCGCCGGCGGAGAGCGCCGAGGTCGGCTCGTCCATGATCAGCACCCGCACCTCGTGGCGCAGCGCCTTGGCGATGGCGACGATCTGCTGCAGGCTCACGCTCAGGTCGCCGACCAGGCGGTTCGGGTCGATGTCGTGATCGAGGCGGCGCAGGATCTGCCGCGCCACCTCGATCTGCCGCTTGCGGTCGACCAGCGCGCCCTTGCCGGCCTCATGGCCGAGGAAGATGTTCTCCGCCACCGAAAGATTCGGGCAGAGATCGAGTTCCTGGTAGATGATGCCGATGCCTTTCGCCGTCGCCTCCGAGGGCGTGCCGAAGCTGACCGGCTCGCCGTCGAGCAGCAGGCGGCCGCCGGTCGGCCGCTCGGCGCCGGCGATGATCTTCATCAGCGTCGACTTTCCGGCGCCGTTCTCGCCGACCAGGATGTTCACGGCACCGGCATGGGCCGCGAAATCGACGCGATCCAGCGCCAGCGTGCCGGGAAACGCCTTGGTCACGCTCTCGGCCTGGAAGACCGGCGCGCTCATCCGCCCGCCTTTCCGGCCTCGATGATCACCGGCGTCACCGTGATGTCGGACGGATCGCCGTCGTCATAGGTCCAGGCGCCGTAGACGGTCACGCTCCGCCCCTTCAGCTTCGCGAGGTCGAGCGGCGCGACGACCGTCTTCACCACGCGGCTGTTGAGCGCGTCGGCGACGTCGCCGTACTGGATCTGGTTGAGGAACTCGCCGAAGCTGATGAACTTCAGCGCGTCGCGCAGCGTGGTGCCGAGAATCACCGGCCCGGTCGCGACCTTCACGGCCACCGGGCTCGCTCCCGCCACGGTCACCCGCATCGTCCCGATCGGCGACGAGGTATCCACCTTGCCCACCGTGCCGGTGAAGCGCACCAGAATGTTGTAGGTGCTGGCGACCTTGTGGCCGTACCGCGCCAGGGCCGCGCCCTTGTCCTTCGCCAGCGCGGCGAGCACGGTGGCGAGATTGGCGCTTTCGCGCCGCGCGTCCGGCACCACGCGCGTTCCCCAGATCCGCGCGACATAGGCGTCCGGCTTGAAGGCCAGTCCGGCGGAGGGATGGCTGTCGCCGGCGGCGGACCCGCCGATCGGCCGGACGGTGGCGACCAGCCCGCCGGCCCAGAGGGCGGCGAAGACCACGCAGAAGCCGAGGAAACCCACGAGCCTTGGATACCGCAGGCCGGCGGCAATCGACCTGCTCATGGGCCCGTCGCGGCGTCGCGGGGCGGAATTCGGTCTGATGTCACGAAACGTTCCTCCGTCCGCTGCCGTTATGAATGGCATTTACGGTGCCGGGAAGATGTCACATAGTCATCATACCATCAAGAGGGGCCCGGCTGCATTCCGTCCGCCGACCTGCCTGCGCCTTCGGGACGACGGGGATATGGACGGATGATGAACGGGGCCCATCTCGAAGGGCATCGTCACTCGGCGCGCGGCGCCCGGAAGCAGGTGGAATGGCTGGATCATGAAAAGGCTCGAACCAAGGCCGGTGGAACGGCGGAAACTGTCGCACGAGGTGCTCGACCGGCTGATCGCCGCGATCGAGGCGCGGCAGTTCCCGCCCGGCTCGCAACTGCCGGCGGAGCGCGAACTGATGCAGATGCTCGGCGTCGGCCGCCCCGCGATCCGCGAGGCGATGCAGAGCCTGCAGCAGATGGGGCTGATCCGGATTTCCCACGGCGAGCGGGCGCGGGTGATCCAGCCCTCGGCGGAGACGATCATCGAACAGATTTCCGGCGCGATGCTGCAACTCCTCGCCAACAGCCCGCGTGGTCTCGATGAGTTGAAGGAGGCGCGCCTGCTGTTCGAGGTCGGGCTCGCGCGGGTGGCGACGATGCGCGCCACCCGCGAAGGCCTCGCGGCGCTGCGCGAGGCGCTCGCCGCCTGCCACGATTCGCGCGGCGACGCGCCGCGCTTCATCGCCGCCGACATGGAATTCCACCGCCGCATCGCCGAGATGACCGGCAACTCCCTGATCACCGCGGTCTGCCAGGGCCTCGCCTCGTGGATGATGCGCTTCAAGCGCGACCTGGTCTCGGCCCGCGGCGCGGAACGCCTGACGCTCGCCGAGCACGACAGGATCTACCGCGCCATCGCCGCCGGCGACGCCGATGCCGCGGCCGTCGCGATGACCGAGCATCTCAGCCGGGCGAACGCCCTCTATTCGGCCCTGATGAACGAGGCCGCCACCCCCGAGACCGAGCAGCCTTCCCTCGCCTGATCCCCTTGCGCGACCCCGCTGACTGAACTACTCATCATACCAGTTGCGCCCGGCAAGCGGCGCGAAGGGAAGGATGTCCAGTGAGTGGCGCGGAACGCATCGAAGCCGATTACCTGATCGAGACCGCGTTCGACCCCGGCCACGCCGCCGCGGCGATGGCCGGCGAGCAGTCGAGCGGCACCTTCGTGCCGGTGCCCGGCGAAACCCCCGAACTCAAGGCGCGCGCCGCGGCACGGGTCGAGCGGCTCGATGTCCTGGAAACGGTCGGCTCGCCCTCCCTGCCCGGCGCCGGAACCCCGCGCGGCGCGTCGCCGCCGGTCATCCGCCGCGCCGCCGTCACCCTTTCCTGGCCGGTGGACAATCTCGGCCCGTCGCTGCCCAATCTCGTCGCGACCGTCGCCGGCAATCTCTTCGAACTGCGCCAGTTCTCCGGCCTGCGCCTGCTCGACCTGCGGCTGCCCGCGAGCTTCGCCGCCGCCAATCCCGGCGTGCGCTTCGGCATCCCCGGCACGCGGCGGCTTGCCGGCGTCGAGGGGCGGCCGCTGATCGGCACCATCGTCAAGCCCAGCGTCGGCTTCGATGCCGGGCAGACCGCGGCGCTGGTCGCCACCCTCTGCGAGGCCGGCATCGACTTCATCAAGGACGACGAGTTGCAGGCCGACGGCCCCGCCTGCCCGTTCGAGGCCCGCGCCCGCGCGGTGATGCGCGTCGTCAACGATCATGCCGAGCGAACCGGAAAGAAGGTGATGTTCGCCTTCAACCTGACCGGCGAGGTCGACGAGATGCGCCGCCGGCACGACCTCGTGCGCGAGCTCGGCGGCACCTGCGTGATGGCGAGCCTCAATTCCGTGGGCGTCAGCGGCTTCCTCGCGCTGTCGCGCCACGCCGCGCTGCCGGTCCACGCGCATCGCAACGGCTGGGGCGCGCTGTCGCGGCACCCGCTGCTGGGCTGGTCCTATGTCGCCTGGCAGAAGATCTGGCGCCTCGCCGGCGCCGACCACATGCATGTGAACGGCCTGCGCAACAAGTTCTCCGAGGATGACGACAGCGTCATCGCCTCCGCGCGCGCCTGTCTCACCCCGATGTCCGACGCGGCGCCGAACGTCGTCATGCCGGTCTTCTCCTCCGGCCAGTCGGTCCGCCAGGCGGGCGACACCTACGCGGCGCTCGGCTCGGCCGACCTGATCTACGCCGCCGGCGGCGGCATCATGGGCCATCCCGGCGGGCCGGCCGAAGGCGTGGCGGCCTTGCGCGCGGCGTGGGACGCGGCGATGGCGGGCATTCCCGCCGCCGAGCACGCGAAGACGCACCCGGCGCTGGCCCGGGCGCTGGAGGGCGCGTCCTGACCCCGCGCGGCGACAGGCTGATCGGCTTCTACGGCGACGATTATACCGGTTCGTCGGCGGTGATGGAGGTGCTCGGCTTCGCTGGCGTGCCCACCGTGCTGTTCCTCGAAACGCCCGACGAGGCCGCCCTCGCCCGCTTCGCCGATTGCCGCGCCGTCGGCATCGCCGGCATCGCCCGCTCGCAGACGCCGGCCTGGATGGACGCGAACCTTCCCGGCATCTTCGACACCCTCGCCCGCATCGGCGCGCCGGTCACCCATTACAAGGTCTGCTCGACCTTCGACTCCGCGCCGCAGGTCGGCTCGATCGGCCGGGCGATCGAACTCGGCGTCCCGCGCCTCGGCGGCGCCTGGCACCCGCTGCTCGTCGCCGCCCCCGCGCTCGGCCGCTACCAGGCCTTCGGCAATCTTTTCGCCGTCGCCGGCGGCGCGGTCCACCGGCTCGACCGGCACCCGACCATGTCCCGCCATCCCGTCACCCCGATGGACGAGGCCGATCTCCGCCGTCACCTCGCCCGCCAGATCGCGGCGCCGATGGGGCTGGTCGACCTCGTCGCCCTGCAAGGCGGACGAGCCGACGCGGCGCTGGCCGCCTGCCTCGACGCCGGCGAGCGGATCGTCTCGCTCGATGCCATCGACGAGGCCACGATCGCGGAAGCCGGCCGGCTGATCTGGGAGCATCGGGGCGAGCGCCTCTTCGCGATCGGCTCGCAGGGCGTCGAATACGCCCTCGTCGCGCACTGGCGGCGGATCGGCCTGCTGACGCCGGAGGCCGAGCCCGCATCCGCCCCGCCGGTCAAGCGCATCGCCGTCGTCTCCGCCTCCTGCGCGCCGGTCACCGCCGCGCAGATCGCGCAGGCGCGGCGCGACGGCTTCACTACCTTCGCGGTCGATGCCGCCGCCGCCGCCGACCCCGCCCTCTGGGCGCGGGAACTCGACCGCGCCGAGCGGGACGGCCTCGCCGCCCTGCGCGAGGGGCGCAGCGTCGTGCTGCACACCGCCGAGGGGCCGGACGATCCGGCCATCATCCGCACCCGTGCGGCCATCGCCGCGGCGGGCCAACCCGTCGAAACCATCCATGCCCGGATCGGCGCCGGGCTCGGCCGGCTGCTCGGCCGCCTCGCCGCGCAATCGGGCCTCACCCGCGGCGTGATCGCGGGCGGCGATACGTCGGGTCACGCGGCGCAGGCGCTGGGCATCGGCGCGCTGACCGCCCTCGCCCCGCTCGCGCCGGGCGCGCCGCTCTGCCGCCTGCACGGCAGCGCGCGGGCCGGCGGCCTCGCGGAAATCGTGCTCAAGGGCGGCCAGATGGGCGGCCCCGACTTCTTTCAAACGGTCCTGCGCGGCGGTCATGCCGCGACGGGCGAGATCAGGAGACAAGACGCATGACGAGAATCGCCCTGCTCGGCGCCGGCGGCAAGATGGGGGTCCGGCTCGCCGCCAACCTGAAAGGCTCCGCCTACGACGTCGATCACGTCGAGATCTCCGCGGACGGGCGCGCCCGGCTGCGCGAGGCCGTCGGCGTCGATTGCGTGACGCGCGACGAGGCGCTCGCCCGCGCCGACGTGGTGCTGATGGCGGTGCCCGACCGGCTGATCGGCCGGATCGCGCACGAGATCGTCGCAACCCTCCGCCCCGGCACGATCGTCATCATGCTCGACGCCGCCGCCCCCCATGCCGGCGAACTGCCGGAGCGCGCCGACATCAGCTATTTCGTCACCCATCCCTGCCACCCGCCGATCTTCAACGACGAGACCGATCCCGCGGCGAAGCGCGACTTCTTCGGCGGCGTCCACGCCAGGCAGCACATCGTCTGCGCGCTGATGCAGGGGCCGGAAGAGCATTACGCGCTCGGCGAGGCCATCGCGCGGACGATCTACAAGCCGGTGATGCGCTCGCATCGCTGCACCGTCGAGCATATCGCGATCCTCGAGCCGGCGCTGTCGGAAACCGTCGGCGCCACGCTCAGCCTCGCCCTGCGCGAGGCGACCGACGAGGCCGTGCGCCGCGGCGTGCCGCGCCAGGCCGCCGAGGACTTCATCCTCGGCCATCTCACCATCGAACTCGCCATCGCCTTCGGCATCTTCCCCGAAGGGAAGTTTTCCGACGGCGCGCTGAAGGCGATCGACGAGGCGCGGCCGGTGATCTTCCGCGACAACTGGCTCGAAACCGTCTTCTCGCCCGAGGAGGTCAAGCGGTCGGTCCGCGCCATCTGCCACCCATAGCACCGCAAGCGTGCAGCGCCGGCGGCGGAACCGCCGGCCCTTAGGAAGGAGGACGTCCATGAAAACGATGCAGAAACCTGCGGGACTGAAATACGCGCTGCTCGGCCTCGCCGCCGCGGCAACCCTCGCCGCCGCGCCGGCGGCGCAGGCGAAGGGGCCGGTCATCGCGCTGTCCAACGCCTATTATGGCAATACCTGGCGCCACCAGATGGTCGAGGCCTTCCGCGCCGCCGCGACCGAGGCGCGGAAGAAGGGCGAGATCTCGAAGTTCATCATCGTCAACGGCAACGGCACGGTGAACGAGCAGATGTCGCAGGTGAGCGACCTGATCCTGCGCCATGTCAACGTCATCGCGATCGACGCCGCATCCGACACCGCGCTGAACGGCATCATCGCCAAGGCCTGCGCCGCCGGGATCAAGGTCGTCGCCTTCGATTCCATCGTCAGCGCGCCCTGCGCCTACAAGCTTGACTTCGACTTCAAGCGCTACCAGGCCGCGCAGGCGCGCTGGATCGTCCGCAAGCTGCACGGCAAGGGCAATGTCATCGTCGTCCGCGGCGTGAAGGGCTCGGCGCCGGACCATGACATGTACACGGCGCAGATGGGCGTGCTGAAGCAGCATCCGGGGATCAAGGTCGTGGCGACGGTCTATGGCCAGGCGACCGGCCCGGTCGCGCAGGCGGCGGTGAGCAACGTGCTGCCGAGCCTGCCGCATGTCGACGCCGTGCTCGACCAGGGCGGCGGCGACGATTACGGCATCGCCCAGGCGTTCGAGCAGTATGGCGGCAGCTACGCCAGGCACCCGCCGATCATCGCCGGCGGCGGCAGCGCCAATTTCATCCACTGGTGGGCCGAACAGGCGAAGAAGACCGGCTACCAGACGATCTCGATGAACACGACGCCGGGCATCGGCGGCGCCGCGTTCTGGCTCTCGCTCGACATCGCCGGCGGTGCGAAGGCGCCGAAATTCATGACCATGCCGGTCGCGACGGTGACGCAGAAGAACCTCGCGCAGTATGCCGACTTGAAACCCGGCACGATCGTCAGCCCGAGCTATTCGCGGGACTGGGTGAAGACGCATCTGCTCAGCCAGAAGCCCTAGGCCGGGGCGCGCCGCATGACCGTGGGCGTCGCCGCGTCCCCGCCCGGGCGGGATGTGTCCGGAGCCGCCGGCGAGGCGCTTGCCCTCGCCGGCATCACCAAGCGCTACGGGCCGACCCTCGCGAACGAGGACGTCTCGTTCCGCATCGCCGCCGGCGAGGTCGTCGGGCTGATCGGCGCCAACGGCGCGGGCAAAAGCACGCTGATGCGAATTCTCGCCGGCGTCACCGAGCCCGATGCGGGGGAACTCGCGATCGCCGGGCGGCGCATCGCGCTCGCGCGCTATACGCCGCACGGCGCGCGGGCGGCGGGCATCCGCATCGTGCACCAGGAACTCTCGCTCTGCGGCAGCCTGACCGTGGCCGAGAACTTCTTCGTCGAGCAGCCGCGCAGCGGCGGGTCCGGCCCGGCCTGGCGGCGCGCCTGCGAGCGCCTCGCGCGCGCGCATATCGACGCCATCTTCCCGGCGAGCGGCATCGATCCGCGGGCGCGGGCCGGCACGCTGCCGATCGCCCAGCGCCAGATGGTCGAGATCGCGCGGGCGGTGGCGAGCCCCGACCTCGGGGTGCTGATCCTCGACGAGCCGACCTCTTCCCTCGACTCCCGCCGCAGCGACGACCTGCAGCGCTTCATCGGCCGGCTTGCGGCGCGCGGGGTCGCGGTGATCTTCATCAGCCACAAGCTGCATGAGATCGCGGCGGTGACGCGGCGCGTTCTCGTCATGCGCAACGGGCGGCTGGTGCGCGATGAAGCAACCGGCGCGATCGGCGTGCCGCAGATGATCGAGGCGATGGCGGGCGAGGCCGCCGCGGCGCTGTCCGCCGCGCGGCCGCCGGCCCCCGCCGCCAGTGCGGCGGCGCTGGCCACGATCGGCGCGCCGTTCGGCACCTCCACCCTCACCCTGCACGCCGGCGAGATCGTCGGGCTGGCCGGGCTCGAGGGCGGCGGGCAGCCGGAGCTGCTGCACGCGATCCGCCGGGCCGCGCGCGGCCGCCGCATCGCCGGCATCACCTGCGGCGCGAAGGCGGCGTTCGTCTCGGGCGACCGGCGCGGCGAGGGCGTGTTTCCGCTCTGGAGCGCGGTCGCCAACGCGACGATCGCGCGCATCGCCGCCGGGCCGGCTACCGCCTGGCTGCGCCCGGCCGGCGAACGCGCCGAGGCGGCGCGCTGGCTCGAGGCGGTGCGCCTGCCGGCCGACCGCGCCGGGGCGCCGATCCTCGACCTCTCCGGCGGCAACCAGCAGAAGGTGCTGATGGCGCGCGCCCTGATGGCCGAAGCCGACATCATCCTGCTCGACGATCCGACCCGCGGCGTCGACGTCGCGGTGAAGCGGGAGTTCTACCGCCTGATCCGCGATGCGGCGGCGCGGGGCAAGCTGATCGTCTGGCACAGTTCCGAGACGATCGAGTTCCTCGAATGCGACCGGGTCTGCGTGCTGCATGACGGCGCGATCCGCCGGGTGCTCGCGGGCGACGGGATCTCGGAGGATGCGATCGTCTCCACCGCCTTCGCCGAGCAGATCGGCGGCGACGGCCGGGCCGCCGGCGGCGAGCGGCGGTTCCGGCGCGACTGGAGCGCCGCCGCGCCGGTGCTGATCCTGGCCGCGATCTTCGGGATCATCGTCGCGCTGAACCGCAGCGTGGCCTCGCTGTTCGGGATCGGCCTGCTGTCGGGCGCGGCGGTGCCGCTGGTGCTGGTCACCCTGGCGCAGATGGTCGTGATCGGCGGCAGCGAGATCGATCTCGGCGTCGGCGCCTGCGCCGGCCTCGCCAACGTGCTGAGTGCCACGATCCTGGTGCGGGCACCCTGGGCCGGCGCGCTGGCGCTGCTGCTGCTGCTCGGCGCCTACGCGCTGCTCGGCTGGCTGATCCAGGTCCGCGCGATGCCGGCGATCGTCGTCACGCTCGGCGCCTCGTTCATCTGGGCGGGGATCGGCTACGCGCTGCAGCCGACGCCGGGCGGCAGCGCGCCGGGCTGGCTCGCCGCCGCGTCGGCCTGGAGCCCGGCGGGCGTGTCGTCGTCGGTGGTGTTCATCGTCGCCGCCCTGCTCGGCGGGCTGGCGCTGAATGCGTCGCGGATCGGCGTGGTGCTGCGCGGCTTCGGCGCCAATCCGCGCGCGATGGCGCAGAGCGGCTGGCCGGCGGCGCGGATCGCCATGCTGCGCTACGCGATCGCCGGCGGGTTCGCGGTGCTGGCCGGGCTGTCGATGACGGCGATCAACACCTCGTCCGACATCAATGCCGGCGGATCGTACACGTTGCTCAGCATCGCCGCGGCGGTGATCGGCGGCTGTTCGCTGCTCGGCGGCGAGATCACGGCGCTCGGCGCGGTCTGCGGCGCGCTGAGCCTGTCGCTGATCGGCAGCCTGCTCGGGTTCCTCGGCGTCTCGACCGACTACAACGCCGCCGTGCAGGGGGGGATGCTGATCGCGATCCTCGCGGCGCGCGAGATATTGCGATGGAGGCGGGCATGACGGTGCTCCCCTGGCTGCGGCGCAACCGCTGGAGCTTCGCGGCGATCGGCGTGCTGGTGCTCTGGGCCGCGCTCGACCTCGCGACGAGCCGGTTCAGCCTGCAGAACCTCTCGGGGGTGGCGAGCTCGGCCTCGTTCCTCGCCGTGGTGGCGCTCGGGCAGATGTTCGCGGTCGCGACCGGCGGGGGCAATATCGACCTGTCGGTGCCGAGCGTGATCACGCTCTCGGCCTTCGTCACCATGATCCTCTCCGGCGGCACCGATGCCGGGCTGGCGCTGGCGCTGCCCGCCGTCGTGCTGGTCGGGCTCGCGGTCGGCGCGGTGAATGCGTACCTGATCCTGCGGGTGCGCATCCCGGCGATCATCGCGACGCTCGCGGTCGGCTACGTGCTCGATACCGCGGTGCTGATCACCAATCGCGGCTTCACCACCTTCGGCGTCAGCCCGGCGCTGCACCTCGTCGCGGCGGGGCGGGTGCTCGGCGTGCCGCTGATCCTGGTGGCGGCCGTGCTGCTCGCCGGGGCGGCGTCGGCCGTCATTCATCGCACCGGCTACGGGCGCAGCCTGATGGCGGTCGGCCAGAACGCGGTCGCCGCGGATCTGGCCGGGGCGCGGGTGGGGCGGATCAC
Organism: Acidiphilium multivorum AIU301; assembly: GCF_000202835.1. Taxonomy (NCBI): domain Bacteria; kingdom Pseudomonadati; phylum Pseudomonadota; class Alphaproteobacteria; order Acetobacterales; family Acidocellaceae; genus Acidiphilium; species Acidiphilium multivorum. The sequence continues at coordinate 925,365 of NC_015186.1, read as the reverse complement.
CACCGCGGCGTTCATGATCAGCGGGGTGCTCGCCGCGCTCGACGGCGCGCTGCTCTCGGCCCATGCCGGCGGCGCCTTTCTCGGCATGGGCAAGCCATACCTGCTGGAATCGGTCGGCGCCGTCGTCGTCGGCGGCACGCTGATCTTCGGCGGCAGCGCGACGCCGCTGGGCACGCTGCTCGGCTCGGTGCTGCTGGTGCTGATCGTGACGACGATGCAGATCGCCGGCCTTGCCGGCGGGGTGCAGGACGTGATGCAGGGCGGCGTGATCATCGCCGTGCTGCTCGCCGCCGGCGCCGGGGCCAGCCGGCGGACGGCGTGACGGCCGGGCCGCTTGACCGGCCGCGACGCCGCGTTGGATAACCCCGCGCATCCGGAGGGAGAGCGGGAATGAGTTCGACGATCGACCATGATCCGGCCGGCGCGGCCACGGGCGGCGCGGAGACGTTTCCCGCGCTCGAGCGCGGGCTGCTCGCCGCCCCCGACCCCGCGCGGCTGGAGCCCGCCGCGCGGGCGACGCACCGGCCGCGGGTGCTGCTGCTCTACGGCTCGCTGCGCGAACGTTCCTATTCGCGGTTCCTCACCGAGGAGGCGGCGCGGCTGCTCGGGCTGATGGGCGCCGAGGCGCGCATCTTCGATCCGCGCGGCCTGCCGGTGGCGCAGAGCGTTTCGCCCGACCATCCGAAGGTGCAGGAGCTGCGGGAGCTTTCCCTGTGGTCGGAGGCGCAGGTCTGGTGCAGCCCGGAGATGCACGGCGCCATCACCGGGGTGATGAAGAACCAGATCGACTGGATTCCGCTGGAGATCGGCGCGATGCGGCCGACCCAGGGACGGGTGCTGGCGGTGATGCAGGTCTCCGGCGGATCGCAGAGTTTCAACGCGGTGAACACGCTGCGCCTGCTCGGGCGGTGGATGCGGATGTTCACCATCCCCAACCAGTCGAGTGTCGCCAAGGCCTACGAGCAGTTCGACGAGGCCGGGCGGATGCTGCCCTCGTCCTATTACGACCGGCTGGTGGACGTGATGGAGGAGCTGGTCCGCTTCACCTGGCTGCTGCGCGACCGCGCGGAGTACCTGGTCGACCGCTACAGCGAGCGGCGGCAGGCGCTGGCGAGCGTGGCGACAGACCGGCTGTAGCTCCGGCGTGATGATCCTTCTCCCCCTCGTCGCGTTCGCCTTCGCCTGGAGCATGGGGGCGCATTATACCGGCGCCTGCATGGGGATGCCCTATGCCACCGGCAGCATCAGGCTGCGGCCGGCGCTGGCGCTGATGGCGGCGATGACGTTCGTCGGCGCGCTGCTGTTCAGCCATCGCGTGCTGGTCCATGTCGGCCACGGGATCGTCGGCGGCGGGCTCGGCGCCGGGGCGGCGACCGCGGTGATCGGCGTCGCCTTCCTGCTGACCACGATCTTCACGCAGCTGCGGATTCCGACCTCGACCATCCAGATCCTGGTGTTCTGCCTGATCGGCGCCGCCGCGCGGCTGGGGCTGGCGGTGAACTGGCATGCCGTCTTGGGCCTCGCGGCGCTGTGGGTCGCCGCACCGGCGATCGCCTGCGGGCTCGGCTACGCGCTGACGCGGGGGCTCGACCTGGTGCCGGCGCTGCGCGAGGGCGGCGGGCTGAAACTGGTGGCGCGGGGGCTGGTGGCGGTCGGCGCCGCGGCCTCGCTGGCGATGGGGGCGAACGACGTTTCGAACGCGACGGCGGTGTTTCTCGCCGTGCATCTGACCGGCCCGCTGCTGGCCGGCGGGCTCGGCGGGCTGGGGCTCGCGCTCGGCGTGCTGACCTGGGGGCGGCCGCTGCTCGAACGCGTCGCCTTCGACGTGGTGCGGATGGACCGGACGATGGCGACGGCCGCGCAGCTGGCGCAGGCTTGCGTGGTGCTCGCGGCGGTCGGGTTCGGCGATTTCACCTCGATGAACCAGGCGCTGATCGGCGCGATGGCCGGCGCCGGGCTGGCGCGGGGGCGGCAGACGATCCAGGCGCGGACCATCGCCGGCATCCTGCGCGGCTGGGCGATCGGCCCGGCGGCGGGGTTTCTCGCCACCTATCTCGCGGTCTGGCTGCTGGGCGGCGGATAGCGGACGCGCGCGGGCGGCCGCTGCCCGGGGCGGGCGCGGCGGCGGTGCGGCGCGGTGGCGGATCACGCGATCGCGGGCGGCGGGTGGAACAGCGGCGGCGTCGCCGGCGGCGCGGCGGCGGCGTGCGGCGCGGCGGTGGCCGGCACCGCTCGATGGCGGGGCGCGGCCGGGCGCGCCGGCGCGGGCGGCGCCGGGATCGCCGGCGGGCGGCGGAACAGGGCGCGGCAGAGCGGGCGGAGCAGGCGGGCGAAGCGCGGATCGGCGGCGATCAGGGCGCGGGCCTGCGGATCGTCGAGCAAAGCGCGGAGCTGGGACGCGGCGGCGGTGGCCTCGGGCACCGGGGCGAGCAGCCAGGCGCGGCGGCGCGGCAGGTCGGGGCCGCGGACACGCTTGCGCGGGCCGGCGCGGCGGGCGCGGGGACGCGGCTTCGGCGCGCCCTCGGCGAGGATGGCGAAACGCGCGGCCATGCGGCGCAGGCGGGACCAGAGCAGGATGACGAGCGGCTGCGACGCCGGGCCGAACGCGCCCTTCGCGCCGCGCGCGGCGACGGCGCGGCAGAGCCCCTCGATGATGGCGGCGAAGCGGGCGGCGATCGTCATGAACGGAACAAGAACATGAACGGGCGGGGGTGGGCAAGACCCGCCTGCCCCGCCCCGCGCGGGTTTACAGCGGCGGACCCCGCCCCCACCTAACCCGCATCCGCGCCGCCCGAGGCGGCATCGACATCCATCCCGGCCCCGGGACGCGCCTTGGCTTCCGCCCGCCGCCGCGCGGCGCGCATTGCCGCTCCCGGAGCCCGCCCCGCCGGGCGCAACAGCGGAGGAACAAGGACGCATGCAAAAGGTTGTGGCAGGAACGGCATCGTTCTGGGCGGCGCATCTGTCGACCATCATCGGTGTCGCGACCGCGCTGCTGATCGGCATCGCCGGAACGGCGGTGGCGCGGGCGGCGCTCGGGATTCTCGTGCGCTGGTCGGACCGGCACGGCCGCACCTTCCGCGCCGCCATTCTCGGGCACCTGCTGCTGCCGGTGGTGATCGCGGTCTGGGCGCTCGCGGCGTATTTCGCGGCACTCGCCGTGGCGACGCCGCTGCACCTGGTCGGGCTGCTCGGCATCCTGCCCGCCGTGCTCAAGGTGTTCATGCTGCTGACGATCGCCTGGGCGGCGCTGCGCGTCGTCGCGGTCAGCGAGAGCGCCTATCCGGCGCATGTCTGGTCGAAGCGGGGCGAGAACCCGGACCCGATGCTGGTGGACGCCATCGGCAAGATCACGCGCATCCTCGTGGTCGCGGTGATCGGGCTGATGATCCTGCGGGTGCTGAACTTCTCGATCGCCAGCCTGCTGGCCTTCGGCGGGGTGGCCGGCATCGCGGTCGGCTTCGCCGCGCAGGGTGTGACCGCCAACCTGTTCGGCGCGCTGGTGGTCTATCTCGACCGGCCGTTCAAGGTGGGCGAGTGGATCGTGCTGCCGGCGCAGAACGTGTTCGGCACGGTCGAGCATATCGGCTGGCGGACCACCACGCTGCGCGGCTTCGACACCCGGCCCTATTACGTGCCGAACCAGATCTTCAATTCGTCGGTGGTGCAGACGCCGCCGCGGATGCAGGCGCGGCAGATCAACACCACGATCTCGATCCGCTACGCCGATTTCGACCGGCTGGCGGCGATCACCGAGGCGTGCCGCGCGCATGTCGATAACCATCCGGACATCGACCAGTCGCTCGGCGCGATGGTGTATTTCGACCAGTACGGCAACCACGCGCTGCAGATCATGATCTGGTGCTTCACCCGCACCGTGGTGTGGAAGGAATCGCTGGCGATCCAGGAGCGGCTGCTGATCGAGCTGGGGCGGATCGTGCGGCAGCACGGGGCGGAGCTGGCGGTGCCGGTCTCGCAGGTGGAGATTACCTCACCGATGCCGATGCCGGTGCCGGCCGAGCCGCCGCGGCACCCGGCGATGCAGGCGCGGTGAGCCGGGGCCGGGCGGCGGTCAGGCGCGGGGGCGGGTGACGCCGATCATGTCGCCCTCGCGGACGATGGCGGCGAGCTCGGCCTCGGACCAGCCCTCGGTGCCGGCGGGGCGCATCGGCAGCACCATCCAGCGGTAATCGGCCGTGCTGTCGACGACGCGGATGGCGGTGGCCGCCGGCAGTTCGGTGCCCCATTCGGCGATCAGCCCGCGCGGGTCGCGCACCGCGCGGGCGCGGTAGGCGGCGGACTTGAACCAGAAGGGCGGGTAGCCGAGCACCGCGCGGGGGTAGCAGCTGCACAGGGTGCAGACGACGAGGTGGTGGATGCCCGGCGTGTTCTCGACCACGCCGAGCGGCGGCAGGCCGCGCATCGGGATGTCGAGCAGCTCGGCGGCGCGGGCGCCGTCCGCCAGCATCAGCGCCTTGTAGTCCGGGTCGGTCCAGGCCTTGGCGACCATGCGCGCGCCTTGGGCCGGGCCGCCGCCATCGGTGATGCGGATGCGCTCGGCGATTTCATCCGCCGAGGCGATGGATTTCGCGGCGAGCAGCGACCGCAGGCCGGCAAGCAGCGTCGCGCTGTCCGCCTCGCGCCAGGTCATGCGGCCTCCAGCCAGTGTTCGTAGAGCTCGATCAGGATCTCGTCGCCGGCCGGATGCGGCCACGGATCGGCGGCGGGCCAGAGATCGGCCTGGCGGAAGCGGACGTGATAGAGTGCGACCGGCTTCGCCGGGCGGGCGAAGGCGAGATCCTCCGGATTGGGAAAGTCGCCGAGATGGCGGACGATTTCGCCGGGGCGGCCGCGCACGTAATGCGGCGTGCGGATGTGGCAGCGCCCGCGCGTCTCCGGCCAGTCGAGCCGGACGCGGACCGGGGTGCCGGCGCTCAGCATCCTGCGTCCCGCGCCGCGGCTTCAAGCGCGGCATCGAGCTCGGCTTCGGCGATCACCCGCTTTTCCAGCAGGATCGCGCAGATCGAGCGGAGCCAGCGCTCGTAATAGCCGAGGCCGAAATACTGCGCCTCGGGCAGGCTCTCGATGCCGCGGCGGAGTTCGTCGACCGACATGACCTTCTTCTGGCCGAGGATCTGGCGGATGGCGTCGACCTCGCGGTCGAAATCGGTGAGCGCGTGGGGCGAGACGTCGACCGGTTCGCACATGAAGCGCGGCGCGCCGCCGAGATCGTGCATGATGGTGGGCGGGGTGTCGTTCATCGGGCGATGGGATCACGGATCGGCGGCGGCGGCAAGCGGATTCGGCGCCGATGCGGCGGGCGGGCCGGTCGCGCGATCCGGCTTCCGCCGCTGGTCCGCGCCGGATTTCGGGGCGGGATTTCGGGGCGCGAGGTCAGGGCGCGAGGTCAGGGCGAGATGTCGTCGAGCCGGCGGGCGCGGGTGCTGATGCCGAACTGCGCGACCAGCGCCGCCAGCGCGAGGAAGCCGCCGATCAGCAGGAACGCCGCCATGACGCCGAGCCGCGGGATGAGCGGGGCGATCGCGATCATGCCGACGCCGCCGCCGAGATGGCCGATGCCGTCGACCAGGGCGAAGCCGGTGGTGCGCGCGCGGGTCGGGTAGTTCTCGACCGACCAGGCATAGGCGATCGGCACCCAGACGTTGAAGCCGAAGAAGACGATCATCGCGCCGATCACCGAGAGCCACAGCGTCTGCCCGCCCAGCGCGATGAGCACGCCGCCGCCGAGGGTGATGAGGGCCGCCAGCGGCGTCCAGCGCCGGCGCTCCATCCGCTCGCCCCAGACATAGGCGACGATGGCGCAGAGCACGAAGCCGAACGTGCCCATCGCGGTGATCAGCCCGGCCTCGGGCGGCGGGTAATGCAGGGCGGCGAGCAGCGTGGTGAAGCCGGCGGCGAAGGAATAGACCGTGATGTAGGCGAGGAACCACATCACGGTCAGCAGCAGCGTGCGGTTGCGGTAGGTGGCGTTGCGGAAGATCGCGCTGAAGGGCATCGCCTCCTCGCGCCTTGGTGCGGGCGGCAGGCGCTCGGGCAGCGGCGGCAGCGGGAAGATCGCGTGGGCGCGGGCCTCCATGTCGGCGACGACCTGGCCGGCCTCCTCGAGGCGGCCCTGGGCGATGAGCCAGCGCGGCGATTCCGGCAGCTGGAAGCGCAGCAGCACGCCGACCAGCGCGAGGGCCGCGCCGATGAGATACATCACGCGCCAGCCATCCGGAAAACCCTTGCCGGCGAGGGCGAAGGGCAGGCCGAGCGGCAGCGGCGTGGGCGGCGTGGTCAGCCAGAGGCCGAGCCAGATGCCGGCCACCGCGCCGAGGGCGGAGAAGATGAAGATCATCGAGGTGTAGCGGGCGCGGCCGCCGGCCGGGGCGAGTTCGCCGATATAGGTGTTGACGATGGCGAGGTCGGCGCCGATGCCGACGCCGGTGAAGGCGCGCGCGGCGACGAAGGTGCCGTAGGACTGCACGATGGCGGTGAGCGCCGAGCCGATGCCGGTGAGGATCATCGTCACCAGCAGCAGGTCGCGCCGGCCCATCCGGTCGGCCAGCGGGCTGAGGACCAGCGTGCCGACCACGTAGCCGGCGAGATTGAGCAGCACCGGCAGGCCGATATAGGCGCCCGATTTCGCCGGCGTGCAGCCCGGCACCAGCGCCATGCAGGTCTGGATGAAGGAGACGTTGATGTCGAAGATATCGTAGAAGGTGAAGAGAAACCCGATGCCGATCACCAGCGCGTAGAGCCTGGGCAGGGTCCAGTTCGGGATCCGGTCGAGCCGCGCGAGCAGGAGCCCCGCGGTATTGTCGGTGGCGGTCATGGTTCCTCCCGGTGTTTATCGGGCGCCCGGTCTTGCGCCGGGCCGGCGGAAAGGGTGCAGTGCAAGTGAAACGAAAGTCAACCGCGCGGCACGGGGCGCCGCCGCAGGAGGATTGCATCGAATGGCGGATGGGACGGGAGAAAAAATTGGGCTTCACGCCGGCAGCGGCGGCGTGACGGCTTGCCGGAGAGAGGGCCGATGACGCTGGTCGTCTCCTGGGTGGAGAGCGCGAATGCGGCGGGGGCGGCGTTTCCGCTCAACAACCTGCCCTGCGGCGTGTTCTCGACGGCGGGCACGGGGCCGCGCTGCGGGGTGGCGATCGGCGATGCGATCCTCGATGTCGCGGCGCTGGAGCGCGAGGGGGCGCTCGATCTCGCGGGGGCGCCGCTGTTCGCCGAGCCGGCGTGGAACGCGGCGATGGCGGCGGGGCCGCGGACCTGGCGGGCGCTGCGGGGGCGGCTCGCCGGATTGCTGGCGGCGGGATCGCCCCTGCGCGACGCGGTGGCGCCGCACCTGGTGGCGCAGCGGGACGCGACGCTGCATCTGCCGTTTCGCGTGGCGGAATATACGGATTTCTATGCCGGGCGGAATCACGCCTTCAACGTGGGCGCGCTGTTCCGCGGGCCGGAGAACGCGCTGCCGCCGAACTGGCTGCACATGCCGGTCGGGTATAACGGCCGGGCGTCGTCGGTGGTGGTGTCGGGCACGGAGTTCCATCGGCCGTGGGGGCAGCTGAAGGGGGCCGGGTTCGAGCGGCCGGCCTTCGCGCCGTCGCGCCGGTTCGATTTCGAGCTCGAACTCGGCGCCGTGGTCGGCCTGCCCTCGGCGGCGGGGCGGCCGGTGACGGTGGCCGAGGCGGACGCGATGATCTTCGGTTACGTGCTGCTCAACGACTGGTCGGCCCGCGACATCCAGGCCTGGGAAGCCCAGCCGCTGGGGCCGTTCCAGGCGAAGGCGACGGCGACGACGATCTCGCCCTGGATCGTGATGAAGGACGCGCTGGAGCCGTTCCGGGTTTCGACGCCGCCGCGCGAGGCCGAGCTGCTGCCCTACCTGCATGAGGACGGGCCGATGCTCTACGATATCGCGCTGGAGGTCGGGCTTGCGCCGGAGGGTGGTGCCGAGAGCGTGATCAGCCGGACGAATTATCGCGAGATGTATTATTCCGCGGCACAGCTGCTGGCGCACCACACCACGGCGGGCGCGCCGATGCGGACCGGCGACCTGCTCGGCTCGGGCACGATTTCCGGCGCGACGAAGGACAGCCGCGGCTCGATGCTGGAGCTGAGCTGGGGCGGGCGCGAGCCGGTCGCGCTGGATGACGGGACGGCGCGCCGCTTCCTCCTCGATGGCGACAGGGTGACGCTGCGCGGGGCGGCGACGGGCGATGGCTACACGATCGGGTTCGGCGAATGCGCGGGCCGGCTGCTGCCCGCCCTCGCCGATCCGTATGCGCGCTGAGACGGGGTGACCGCCGGGGCGATCACCCGCGTCCGCGCGATGGGGTGACGGTGCCGCGCGCTATTCGCCGTGGCCGGTCAGGATCGCGTCGCGCACCAGCTCGGCCTTGGCCGCGATGTCGGCCACCTGCTGGTCGGTCAGCGGCGGGAGGTTGAGGATCGTGTTGACCGCGATCACCGTATCGGTGCTGATCGCGATCGTCTTGTCGGAGGCGGAGCCAAGGAAGATCGCCGCGAGATCGTCGGTGCTCGACGGGGTGACGCCGGTGAGCGCGGTCGAGCCGGAGGAGAGCAGGTTCTTGAGCAGGGAGAGATTCTCGAGCGGGGAGTCGATGCGGGTGACGGCCGCATAGTCGGTCGCGACGATGTTGGCGAAATCGGCCGCCGACATCGAGTAGAGCTGGGCGACGGTGATCTGCGTGCCGTCGGTCAGGGTGATGATGGTGCTGGCGGTCGTGGTCGTCCAGTTGCTGATCACCTCACTGAAGGCGTGGTCGAGCACCTGGGCCGGCGCGCGGGCGACGCTGAGGCGGCCGAGCTCGACCGCGGGGATGCCCTCCTTCGCCCAGGCCGGGCGGCCGCCGCGCGTGCCGGCCTCGGGCTGGCGCGAATTCTCGCCGCCGCCGAAGCGCGGACCCTGACGGTCGGAGCTGGTGCCTTCCTCGCCGGTTTCGGTGCCGGTCGATCCGCCCTGGCCGTAATGGCCGCGCGTGCCGACGCTGCCGCCCTGCCCCATGTCCTGACCCGAGGTGCCGGGCGCATGGGTGCTGCGGGTGCCGTGGCTGCTCTCGGTGCCGTGGGTGCCGCTCGCCGCACCGCCCTGCCCGGCATGGCCGCCGCCGCCCTGTCTGCCGGCGTGCCCGCTGTCGCTCTGCGCGTGGGCGACCGGCATGAGGGCGCCGATGCCGCGCGGGGCCTGCGGCGTGGCGAACGCGAGCGCGACGGCCGCGCCGGCGAGCAGGATCGTGCGCAAGGAGCCGCGCGCTGTCTTCATCTTCGTCATTGTTGCAGTTCCCTTGATGAACGTGGACATGTCGTCACCGGCGCCGCAGCACCTTGCCGTCGGCGCCCCAGTAGCCCGGCCCGGGATGGACGAAATGCTCGCCACCCGTGGCCCCCCCGATGGGGCCGGAGGTCGATCCGTCGGGCGGCGCGGTGAGGCCGCCGTCGGGCGTGGTGCCGCCGGTGCCGGAACCGGTGTCGGTCCCGCCGCCGGTGTCGGTGCCGGTATCGCCGCCGCCGGTGTCACCGCCGCCGTGATTGCCGCCGCCGTGATCGCCGCCGCCGCCGTGGCCGCCGGTGGACTCGCCGCCGCCGAGGGTGCGCCCGGTGCGCTGGCGGTGCCGCAGGGCGCGCTGCGCCGGCGTGCGGCCCTGGCCGTTGCCGCCGCCGGATTCACCGCCGCCGCCCCCCTCGCCGCCCTCGCCGCCGCCATGACCGGCGCCGCCGCCGTGACCGGAGCCGCCCTCTTCGCCGCCGCCATGACCGGCGCCGCCCTGGCCATTGCCGCCCTGGCCGTTGCCGCCGCTCTCGCCGCCGCCGTGCTGCTGGGCGAGGAGCGGGACAGGAAAGGCGACGGCGGCGGCGAACAGGCCGGCCGCGCCGAGGACGATCCGGCGTCGCGTGACCGTATCAAACGTATCGTTTGTATTCGGGGATCGCTTGATCATGTCCGGCTCCATTGGCGTCATCCGGCTAGCGCGCGAGGTCGAGGCGCGCGGCCTCGGCGGTCGCGGCGATCTGTGCGGCGGTCGCGCGCGTCGTGCTGACGCAGAGCAGCGCGTTGACGCGGCGGAGCGCGTCGGTGGTGACCGGCACGGTGCTGACCATCGCGAGATAGGTCGATGCCAGGCCGATATCGGGATGGCGCCGTTCGAGCTGTTCCTGATAGCCGGCGAGAAGATCGAGACCGGTGCGCGCGCCGCCGGCGGTGAAGCCGGGGGCGAGTTCCTCCTGCGCGGCGCGCAGGCGCTGGAGGTTGGCGGCGTCCATCCGGGTTTTCGCGGAGAGCGCGCCGAGGCGGAAATTCGAGCACCAGGCGGCGGCGCGGGGATAGACATCGCCGGAGGGCGCGCCGCGATGCGGGGTCGTGGTCTGCGCCGCGGCGAGGCCGGGTGCCGCTAACGGCGCGGCGAGAAGAAGTCCGGCAATGATACGCCACCCGCTTCGGGGCCGTGCACGCATGTTCGGGCGCCTTGACTGTTCCGCCGCCTCACGATGAGGAAGCGTCCGCTGACGGCACAAATATTCGCAATCCGGCATGCGTGCGCTGATCCAGATCAAGTCCCCGCTGCGTCTTTCGGTGTAATCCGTTTTGTCAGGTCGGAGTGGCCGGCGAAGCGACTACGGTCCTGACCATGAGGCGGCCCAGCAGGGTGAACAGCATGTCCGGTTTTCATTTTCGTGCGGCGAAATCAAGGGGACTTCGGAGGCGCGCGCGGCCGGCGGTGGAGGCCCGGCGCCTGGCGCTCGCAGCCTTCGCGGCGCTGGCGCTGCCCTGCGCGGCGCGGGCGGAGGCGGTGCCGGCGGCGATTTCGCGGCAGTTCGACACCGCCGCGGAAAGCGGGCCGCGGGCGCTGCTGGACGATCTGGCCAGGGTGCTCACCGCGAACCCGTCGCTGGTGGCGACGCCGGGGGCGGCCGCCGCACTCGCCCGCGCCGCGGCTTCGCCGGTGCCGGATTTCGTCGGCGCCAACCTGCCGGTCTATCGGGAGATCGAGGCGCGCATTGTTAGTGCCGCGCCGGCGCCGGTGCGCGATGCGGTCCGCCGCGCGGTGGACCGGGAGCTGAGCGGCTATGCCGCGACCGACATCCGCATCATGCCGCCGCTGCCGGCGATGGGGCCGGCGAACCTGCGCCGCCAGCCGCCGGAAATCGGGCCGGCCGGCTACAAGGTTGGCGACTACACGATTTATCCCAGCATCCAGGCCGGGACGTTCTACGACGACAATATCTACGCGACGCGGACGGGGCGGGTTGCCGATGCGGTCGGCACGATCTCGCCGGTGATCGCCATCCAGTCGAACTGGAAGCGCAACGCGCTGTATGCGGAGGTCGGCGCCGACCTGACCGGCTACTGGACGCATGGCAACGAGAACACCGCGGACTGGCATGCGCAGGTCGAGGGGCGGATCGACGTCAATGCCAAGACGCGGGTGGTGCTCGGCGGCATCGTGCTGCACGAGCACGAGGACCGCTCATCGCCCGACGCGGTGGAGGGGCTGACGCCGACGCCGTATACCGAGATGAACGCCTATGCCGGCGTGATCCGCCGCGTCGGCACGTTCAGCATCCGCACGGGGGCGGCGGTCGAGCGGCTCACCTTCGGCAATGTCGAGGGCCTGCACGGCGAGATCAATAATCAGGACCGCGACCGCAACCGCTACACCTTCGGCATCCTCGCGCGCGACGACGCGCGGCCGGGGTTCCGGCCCTATGCCGAACTGCTCGGCGACCTGCGGCGCTACGACACGGTGCCGGACGACTTCCAGTATTTCCGCAATTCGGACGGGTTCCGCGCCGGGGTGGGCGCGCTGTTCCGGCTGCTGCCGAGCCTTTCGGGCGACGCGTTCGTTGGCGTGATGCACAGGGATTATGCGGATTCGCGGTTCAAGACGATCACCACGCCGGCGGGCAGCGCGGATCTGCGCTGGCAGGCCGGGGAGGATACCGCCCTCACGCTGTTCATCGACCGTTCGATCGAGGAGACGACGCTGCCGGGCAGCCCGGCCTATATCTACACGCTGGTCGGCGGGCGCATCGAGCACGCGATCACCGACGACCTGACCGGCATCGCCCGCGCCGCCTTCGCGCGGAGCGACTTCGCGCAGTCGACCCGCTGGGACAACGAGGCGGACATGTCGGTCGGGTTGCGCTACCGGCTGGTGAGCCGGGTGTTCCTCGGCGTCGACTACCGCTACACGCAGCGGATTTCCAGCGACAGCATCTTCAATTTCCGCCGCAACCAGGTCTATCTCGAACTGACCGAGGAATTCTGAACCCGCGCCGCCCGGCCGGGACTAGTGTCCTGCCCCTGAAATTCGTGGGTGAATTTCAGGGACAAGCAGGCCACTAAACGATTGTTTTTTCCAGTGTCCACTTTGAATCTGAAATCCGATGGATTTCAGATTCGGGACACTAGAGCATCATCCGATCAGATGGAGTCATCTGATCGGATAAAGATGCTCTGGTTATCAATATGATAGAGCACTACATCCGATCCAACAGGATCGGAAAGTGCTCTAACGGCGCGTTTGGGCGATGCGGGCGGTGAGGTATTCGGCGACCTCGTCCATCGTCCGCCGCGCCTCGGGCAGCAGGAGCTGAAAGATCGGCCAGACATGGGGCATGTTGTCCCACAGCCGGATGCTGACCTCGACGCCGGCCTCGCGCGCCCTGGTGGCGAGGCGGGTGCTGTCGTCGCGCAGCACCTCGATCGCGCTGGCGTGGATGCAGAGCGGCGGCAGGCCGGCGAGGTCGGCGTGCAGCGGCGAGGCGAGCGGATCGCGCTTGTCGGCGGCGCCGAGATAGAGCGCGGCGGCGGCGGGCATGGTGGTGGCGCAGAGCATCGGGTCGGCGCGCAGGTTGGTGCGCATGCTGTCGCCGGCGCAGGCAAGGTCGGTCCAGGGCGAGAACAGCACGGCGCAGGCGGGCATCGGCAGGCCGGCGCGCTTCGCCGCGACCAGGGTGGACAGGGCGAGGCCGCCGCCCGCGGAATCGCCGGCGATGACGAGCGAGGCCGGATCGCCCCCCGCATCGAGCAGGCCGCGATAGGCGGCAAGCGCATCGTCGAGCGCCGCGGGAAAGCGGTGTTCCGGCGCGAGGCGGTAGTCCGGCGCGAAGACGCGGAAGCCGCGCTTCGCGAAGGCGAGGGTGAAGGGTTTGTGCGTGGCCGGCGAGCAGGCGATGAAGCCGCCGCCATGGATGTAGAGCACGGTGGCGGCGGGCGGCGCCTTCGGCTCGGTCCACAATCCGGGGATGCCGCCGCACTCGCCCTTCACGTAGCGACCGCCGGGCGGCGGCAGGACCGGGGTGCCGAGGGCGCGGCGGACGCGGCGGGCGATCTCGGCCTCGGTGCGGCCGGAGACGTCGGCGGAGAGCTGCGACTTTACGATCGCGCGGATGAGCGGGTTGACGATGTGGGAGGCGAGGCTCGGCATGGCGTTTCCCTTCAGGGCCGGGCGCGGGTGAGTTGGGCGGCGAGGGAGGAGGGCATGAAGCTGGCCTGGCGGGCGACGAGTTTCGCGTGGCCGACCGGGAGGAGGCGCTGGATCCAGTCCAGCACGCGGGCGTCGGCGCCGATCAGCACGCGGTTGCGGCGGCGCTCGATGCCATCGAGGATCGCGGCGGCGGCCTTGTCGGCCGGGGTGCGGAGGAGTTTCTCGAACTGCACGAGACCCTCCGCCGCGGCGGCGGCATCGGTGCCGCGGGCGACGCGGGCGCTGCGGGCGATGGCGGTGTTCACCCCGCCCGGATGGATGACGGTGATGCCGACGCTGGTGCCGGCGAGTTCCTGGCGCACCGCCTCGGCGAAGCCGCGGATCGCGAACTTGCTGGCGCAATAGGCGACGTTGCCGGGCACGCCGACGATGCCGAAGACCGACGAGGTATAGGCGATCTGCGCCGCCGGCGCGCGCTTGAGATGCGGCAGGAAGGCGGTGGTCAGGCGGATGCCGGCCCAGAAGTTGATGTCCATCAGCCACTCGAAATCGTCCGGGCCGTAATCGTCGAACGGGCCGGCCAGGGCGACGCCGGCATTGCTGACCAGCACCGTGACCTTGCCGTGGGCGGCGAGCACTGCATCGGGCAGCGCGGCGATGGCGGCGCGGTCGGCAAGGTCGGCGACATGGGTGGTGAGCGGCGCGCGATGCAGGGCGGCGATGCGGCGGCTGACGCCGTCGAGCCCGGCCGCGTCGCGATCGACCAGGGCGAGGCGACTGCCTTTCGCCGCCATCCGCACGGCGAGCTCGGCGCCCATGCCGCTGGCGGCGCCCGTGATGACGGCGACGGCGCCGTCGAGGTTCAGTTTCATCGGCGTGTTCTCACGTGCAGTTGCCTAACGGCTCGTTTGGTAGTCGGCGAGGTCGGCCGCGGCGGTCGCGCGGCGGTAGCCGACGACGGTGCCGGGCCAGAGCGTGGTGTTGCGGCCGTCGGCATCGAGATACCAGCTGCGGCAGCCGCCGGTGGTCCAGACCGTTTTCGCCATTTTCCGGTCCAGCTCCTTCTGGTAGCGGGCCAGCGCCTCGGGCTTCGGCGCCGCCGCCCTGATGCCGGCGGCGCGCATCCGGCGCAGGAGATCGACCGCGTAGCGCACCTGCGCCTCGATCATGATGACGACCGAATTGTGGCCGAGCCCGGTGTTCGGCCCGAGCAGGAGCAGGAAGTTCGGGAAGTTGGGGACGGTGATGCCCTTGAACGCCTCCATGCCGGTATCCGCCCAGAAGCGGTTCAGCTCGATCCCGCCGCGGCCGACCAGGCGGAGATGGCGGAAGGCGGTGGTGACCTCGAAGCCGGTGCCGTAGATGATGACGTCGGCCTCGTGCTCGACGCCCCCGGCATCGACGATGGAGCGGGCGCGCACCTCGGCCACGGCGGCGGTGGTCAGGCTGACATTCGGGCGGGCCAGGGCGGGGTAGTAGTCATCCGACAGCAGGGTGCGCTTGCAGCCCTGGCGGTAGTCCGGCGTGACGCTTGCGGCGAGGACGGGGTCCTTGATCGCGCGGGCGATGTTCCGCCGGCCGAGCGCCTCGCCGGCGCGCTGGGCCCGCCGGTTGCCGAGGAAGCCGAGCACCCGGGCCTCGTGCACCCAGAACAGCGACTGGCGGAACAGGCGGCGCATCCACGGATGGCGGGCGAAGCGGCGCTGCCAGAGCTCGGGCACCGGGCGGTCGTGCCGGGGCAGCACCCAGGGCGGGGTGCGCTGGAACACGGTGACATGCGACGCCACCTTTGCGATTTCGGGGATGAACTGGATGGCGGAGGCGCCGGTGCCGATCACCGCGACGCGCTTGCCGGCGAGATCGAGATCGTGCCGCCAGGTGGCGGAGTGGAAGCGCGGGCCGGCGAAGGCCTCGATGCCCGGCAGGTCGGGGATGGAGGGCCAGTGCAGCGGGCCCATGCCGCCGACGAGGACGCGCGCCTCGATCGTGCCGGTGGTGGTGGCGGCGACCCAGAGGCCGCGCGCCTCGTCCCACCGCGCCTCGATCAACGCCGTGCCGAAGCGGATCAGCGGGCGGAGGGAGAAGCGGTCCGCCACGTCGCGCAGATAGGCGTAGAGCTCGGGCTGGCGGGGAAAGAGGCGCGACCAGTCGGATTTCGGCGCGAAGGACAGCGAGTAGAGATGCGAGGGAATGTCGCACGCGGCGCCGGGATAGGTGTTCTCGCGCCAGGTGCCGCCGACCTCGGCGGCCTTCTCGATCAGCAGGAGATTGCCGAAGCCGGCCTCCTGCAGGCGGATCGCCATGGCGAGGCCGGCAAAGCCGGTGCCGACGATCAGCACGTCGACCCGGGTGACCGCGGCCTGCGCCTCGGCGCGGGGAGAGGCGGCGTCGAGCATGGTTGTTCCTCCGTTCCGGTGGCCGGCCCGCCGATGCGGGATTCGGGCGCGGCGCTAGGGTGTTTGCCCTAATTGGGAAAAGTATTAGGGTGAATACCCTAGTTTGGTCAAGCGAAGAGTCGGGGCGAAAAGATCATGGCGGGGACAGGCGGACGGGCCGGAGCGACGCGGCAGCGCGTGCTGGAGGCGACGCTCGGGCTGTTCAACGAGCGCGGCTTCGGCGTGACCGTCGCCGAGATCGCGGCGGCCTGCGGGATGCGCGAGGGCAACCTGCATTATCATTTCCGCAAGAAGGAGCTGCTGATCGCCACCCTGTTCGAGCGGTTCCAGGAGGAGGAGCTCGCGGTCGCGGAGGCGGAGCTGGGCGACGCGGCGGCGGCGGAATCGTATGCCGAGTACCAGCTCGGCTGGTTCGCGCTGATGTGGCGCTATCGGTGCTTCTATCGCGACGCGTTCAACCTGCAGCACCGGCTGCCGGGGCTGAAGGGGCGGTTCATGGAGGTGCAGGCGCGGGCGAGTGCGGCGGTGGCGCGGGTGATGGCGCTGGCCACGGAGCACGGGTTCCTCGCGATTCCGGCCGGGCGGATCCGCAGCTTCGTCACCAATGTCTGGATCGTGTCGAGCTACTGGATGGATTACCTGCGCACCAGCACCGCGTCCGCCGGGCTGACGGAGCAGCAGATGCAATGGGGGTTCGGGCAGGTGATGGCGCTGTTCGAGCCCTATCTGACCCCGGCGGGGCGGGCGGCGTTCTCTCCGCTGGCGCAGCGCGCGGCGGCGCTGGTCATGCGGGAGGACGAGCCCGGCGGGCGGGGCTGAGCCCGCCGCGCCGGCATGGCGGCCCGGAGCGTGCCGGGCCGCCGCGGATCAGGCCGCGAACTGGTTCATCGTGTTGTGGGCGCCGCCGGCCTTCAGCGCGGCATCGCCGGCGAAATACTCCTTGTGATCGTCGCCGATGTCGGAGCCGGCCATGTTCTGGTGCTTCACGCAGGCGATGGCCTGGCGGATTTCCTTGCGCTGCACGCCGGCGACATAGCCGAGCATGCCCTGCTCGCCGAAATACTCCCTCGCGAGATTGTCGGTCGACAGCGCCGCGGTGTGGTAGGTCGGCAGGGTGATGAGGTGGTGGAAGATGTTCGCCCGCCGCGCGGCGTCGCGCTGGAAGGTGCGGATGCGCTCATCGGCCTCGGCCGCGAGGTCGGACGCGTCGTAGTCGGCGCTCATCAGCCGGGCGCGGTCGAAGGCCGAGACGTCCCTGCCCTGCTCCTTCCAGGCATCGAAGACCTGCTGGCGGAAGTTCAGCGTCCAGTTGAAGGAGGGCGAGTTGTTGTAGGCGAGCTTGGCGTTCGGGATGACCTCGCGCACGCGATCGACCATCGAGGCGATCTGCTCGATATGGGGCTTCTCGGTCTCGATCCAGATCAGGTCGGCGCCGTTGTTCAGGGCGTTGATGCAGTCGAGCACGCAGCGGTCGGCCCCGGTGCCGGGACGGAACTGGTAGAGGTTGGAGGGCAGGCGCTTCGGGCGCAGCAGCTTGCCGTTGCGGGTGATCAGCACGTCGCCGTTGCCGATCTGCGCGGGATCGACCTCGTCGCAGTCGAGGAAGGAATTGTACTGGTCGCCGATGTCGCCCGGCTCCTTCGAATAGGCGATCTGCTTGGTCAGGCCGGCGCCGAGCGAGTCGGTGCGGGCGACGATCACGCCGTCCTCGACGCCGAGCTCCATGAAGGCGTAGCGCAGGGCGCGGATCTTCTGGACGAAATCCTCGTGCGGGACGGTCACCTTGCCGTCCTGGTGGCCGCACTGCTTCTCGTCGGACACCTGGTTCTCGATCTGCAGCGCGCAGGCGCCGGCCTCGATCATCTTCTTGGCCAGCAGGTAGGTCGCCTCGGCATTGCCGAAGCCGGCGTCGATATCGGCGATGATCGGCACGACATGGGTTTCGAAATTGTCGATCCGGGTCTGCACCTCCTTCTGCTTCGCGAGGTCGCCGGCCTCGCGGGCGGCGTCGAGCTCGCGGAAGAGCAGGCCGAGTTCGCGGGCGTCGGCCTGGCGGAGGAAGGTGTAGATCTCCTCGATCAGCGCCGGCACCGAGGTCTTTTCATGCATCGACTGGTCGGGCAGCGGGCCGAACTCGGAGCGCATCGCCGCGACCATCCAGCCGGAGAGGTAGATGTAGCGGCCCTTGGTGGTGCCGAAATGCTTCTTGATCGCGATCATCTTCTGCTGGGCGATGAAGCCGTGCCAGCAGCCGAGCGACTGGGTGTAGCGCGAGGGATCGGCATCGAAGGCGGCCATGTCCTGGCGCATGACCTTCGCGGTGTGGCGGGCGATGTCGAGCCCGGTCTGGAACCGGTTCTGCAGCCGCATGCGGGCCACGGCCTCGGGCGAGATGCCCTCCCAGGCGGCGCCCTTCGCGGCGATCGTTTCGCTCATCGTGCCAATCGTCTGCTGATACGTCATTCGAACCCTCGTTGTTATCCGGAAACGCGTGATGCGATTCAGATACACCTCGGGGGTCGGCGCGTCAGAAGGTTTTGTGAAGTTTTCACGTAAACATGTGAAACTATGCACCTAGTGAGCAGGTGCGGTGAAAAATTTTTACAGAGCGGCGCGCGAGCGGCGCATTGTTATAAAGCCGCGCGCGGTTGGCGCGCGGGGGTGGACAGCGCCCGCAGCAGGCGGCTGGAGACCAGGCCGCCGATCAGGGCGAGCGCCAGCATGCTGCCCATCTGCCAGGCGAGCAGCGTGACCAGATTGACCGAGCCGTGGAACAGCCGCAGCGCGACCTCGGCGGCGGCGCAGGCCGCAAGCGCGCCGCACAGGCCGGCCGGGCCGCGCCGGAAGGCGGCGCTCCCGCGCAGCAGGGCGACCATCGCGGCGGCGGGCACGAGGCTGGCGATCGCGATGGCGGGCACGCAGACGAGGTCGAGATGCAGGCGCAGGGCGCCATCCGCGCCGCGCAGGCCGAGCACGGCGCATTGCCGGCCCAGCTCGCCGAGCCAGAGCAGCAGGGCAAGCGCCGGCAGGGCCGGTTTCCAGCCCGGCTGGTCCGGCCGGCCGGCGCAGAACGCGGCATGGGCGGCGAGCAGCGCGGTGAGCGCGCCGAGCGCCTCGGCGGCGAGGAAACCGGGGCCGGCGAGGATCGCGCCGAGATCCGGCCGGGGGCCCATGATCAGGGTGATCAGCGCCAGCGCCGGCAGGGTGACGGCGAGCCAGCGCGCCAGCAGGCCGGCGGGGGACGGCAGCCGGCGGACCGGCCGGAGATCGCCGGCCAGGGCGGTGATCAGGTCCTCAGTCTGCATCGGTCACCTTCAGCGCCTGGCGCAGCCGGCGGATGGCGCGGTGGGTGGCGACCTTCAGCGCGCCGATGGTCATGCCCGTGGCGGCGGCGGCCTCGGCCAGGGTCATTTCGCGCAGCTTGAGCATCGTCAACACGTCCCGGTCGCGCCGCGGCAGGGCGTCGATCGCCGCGGCGAGGCGCCCGGCATCGAGCGCCCTCTCCTGCATGTCGTTCGTCGCGAGCGAAGGCGAGGTTACGGGCAGGTCGTCGAGCGGGGTCTCGCGCCCGCGGTTGCGGGCCCGGGCGCGCAGCCGGTCGGCGCCGCGCAGGCGGAGGATGCCGCGCAGGAAGGGCTCGGCCGGGCGCGCGGGATCGAACAGATGGAGGTTCCGGTGCAGGGCCAGCAGCGTGTCCTGCACGATGTCCTCGCATTCGGCGGCGCCGGCGGCGGGGAAAGCGCGCCGCGCCTGGGCGCGCAGCCAGGGCAGCGCGGCCCGCAGGAGCGCCTCGTAGCTGCGGCGGTCGCCCGCCTGCGCGGCCGCGAGCAGGGCGGCCCAGTCGCGCTGCGTCTGCATGAGGGGATGATGCGCGAGGACGGAGGCGGTGTAAACGCGCGCGCGCACGCCCGGTGTGTCAACGCGCGCGGGCGTTTTACGGGCCGAGGCCGCCGTGCAGCGGGATCTCCAGCATGGTGCGGGCCTGAAGGGAATGGAACATGATGTCGGTCAGGCCGATGGTGACGACGAAGAGCGGCAGGACGAGGACGAGGGCGACCGTCTTCCAGATCTGCGTCTCGCCGAGGCCGAGGCGGAAGAGGAACAGCGCCTGGGAGACGAGGGCGACGACGGCGAGGCAGCCGGCGCCCGCCATCCGCATCGCCGGCGTGCCGGCGTGGAGCAGCGTGAGCAGCAGGGCGACCGCCATCGCCAGCAGGGCCAGCAGCGTGCCGGCCACGGCGGCCGGCGCGCTGACGAGGGCGATTTCGGGATGGTCGAGCGGATCGGCGTGGCGGGCGGACATCACATCGCTCCCTGGAGATAGACGAAGACGAAGACGCAGACCCAGATCGCCGCCTGGAACTGCCAGAACATCTGCATGTTGAGCAGGCGCGTGACGACCGGGGCGGTGAAGCCGAAGGCGAGGACCTGCACGATCATCACCCCCATCCACAGCAGGCCGAAGATGACGTGCAGCCCGTGGGTGGCCACGAGGAGGAAGAACATCGAGAGGAAGGCGCTGCGTTCGGGCGTGTCGCCGGCCATGACCAGGGTGACCAGGTCGCGCAGTTCGAGGGCGACGAAGCCGGTGCCGAGCAGGGCCGCGACCAGCAGGAAGCCGGCGGCCGCCGGCCGGCTGCGGCGCTTCATGCCGGCCATGGCGAGGCTGCCGGACAGGACGGCGCCGAACAGCAGGATGGTCTGCCAGAAGGCCTCGACCGGGTGGACGATGGCGCGCGCGGTGGGGCCGCCGGCGGCGTTCCAGGCGTGATCGAGCACGCCGTAGGAGGCGAAGAGGGCGGCGAAGATCAGCGCGTCGCTCATCATGTAGAGCCAGAAACCGTAGGTCTGCGTGCCGATCGCATCGTGCGCGGGGGGCTCGCCGCGCACCCAGAGGGTGAGATCCGTATCGCTCATGAGAACAGCTCCAGCTCGGCGACCGGCGGGCTGATATGGTCGGCCGAAATGTCGGACAGGTGCTGCCCGGCCTCGTGCCGGCGCAACTCCTCGGCGGTGAGCACGAACTCGGTCTGCCGCACGAAGGAGCGGGCGATGACCACCGCGATGATCCCGAGCAGGGAGAGGCCGGCGAGCCACCAGATCCGCCAGACCATGCCGAAGCCGAAGCCCATGGACAGCGCGCCGATCAGCAGCGGCGCCACCGTGTTCTTCGGCAAATGGATGTCCGCCGTGATGTCGGGCTGCACGGACTCGACCCCGCGCTCGCGCCGCCAGGCCAGTTCGTCGCGCTCGTTCACGACGGGAATGACGGCGTAGTTGTAGAAGGGCACCGGGGTGCGGGTGAGCCATTCGAGCGTGCGGCCGGTGGTCCAGCAATCGGCGCCGGCGCGGTTGCGCGCGCGGTCGCGGATGCTCACCCAGATCATCTTCGCGAAGTAGTAGACCGAGACGCAGTAGAAGAAGATGCCGATTTCCTCGACGATCAGCAGCGGCTCGTAGCCGGGGTTGGAGAGATAGTCGAGCCGGCGGGTCATGCCCATCAGGCCGAGGGCGAACATGGCGCCGAAGACCAGCACGGTGCCCACCGAGAAGGACCAGAAATTCGCGCGCGCCGAGGGGGCGTCGAGATGGAAGCCGAAGAGCTTGGGAAACCAGAAGATGATGGCGCCGAAGATCGCGTAGGCGATCAGCAGCATCATGCAGTGGAAATGCGCCACCACAAACACGCTGTTATGCACCGTGTAGTTGATGGCGGGGATGGCCAGCATCATGCCGGTGAGGCCGCCGACCAGGAGGAGGAACAAGGCACCCAGCGCCCAGAGCATCGGCGGCTCGAAGCGCAGGCGGCCGCGCCAGAGCGTCAGCGCCCAGTTGAACACCTTCACGCCGGTCGGGATGCCGACGAGCATGGTGGCGGTGCTGAAGAAGATGTTGATCCCCGGCCCGGCGCCCATGGTGAAGAAATGGTGCAGCCAGACGCCCCAGGAAATGCCGCCGATGGCGAAGGTGGCGATGACCATCGTCGCGTAGCCGAAGAGCGGCTTTTCGGCGAAGGTGGGGATGATTTCGGAGATGAAGCCGAAGGCCGGCAGGACGACGAAATAGACTTCCGGATGCCCCCAGATCCAGAACAGGTTGGTGTAGAGCATCAGGTTGCCGCCGAGCCCGGCGGTGAAGAAATGGGTGCCGAGATAGCGGTCGGCGCCGAGCATCGCCAGGGCGACGCCGAGGATGGGAAAGGCCGTCAGCGCGATGATGTTGGTCGTCAGCGAGGTCCAGACCACGAAGGGCAGCCGCGACCAGGTCATGCCCGGAGCGCGGAGTTTCACGATCGTCGCGATCATGTTGATCGCGTTGAGCGTGGTGCCGACGCTGCCGATCTGGATCGCCCACATCCAGTAATCGACGCCGACGCCGGGACTGTAGGGCAGTTCGGTGAGCGGGATCAGGCCGATCCAGCCGTCATGCGAGAAGTCGCCGACGAAGAGCGAGAGCATCACCAGCGCCGCGGCGACGGCGGTGAGCCAGAGGCCGACGGCGTTGAGGTAGGGAAACGCCATGTCGCGCGCGCCGATCTGCAGCGGGACGATGATGTTCGACAGGCCGGTGAGCAGCGGGGTGACGGCGAGCAGGATCATGATCACGCCGTGCGAGCTGTAGATCTGGTCGAAATGGAAGGGCGGGAGGTAGCCGTGCAGGGCCTGCAGGTGGCCGGGCGAATGCGGACCGTCCGCCATCATCTGCTGGGTGCGGATCATCAGCCCGTCGATGAAGCCGCGGAACATCATCACGAGGCCGACGATGACATACATCACGCCGATCTTCTTGTGATCGAGCGTCGTCAGCCATTCGCGGAAGAGATAGCCCCAGCGGCCGGAGAGGGTGATGGCGGCGATGACGATGACGGCCGCGCCGGCGGCGAAGACGAAGGCGCCGTCGACGATCGGGCTCGTGTAGGGGATGGCACTCAGAGTCAGGCGCCCGAGCAGCGGCGACCATGGACCTTGAAGATGAACGAGCACGCAGTCTTCCTTTCCGCTGCCGGCGTCAGCCGGATGTTCCGCGCGACGCGGCCGGATGAGAGAAATAGCTGGCCCCGGCGCGCAGGTCCCGCGCCATCGCTTCGGTGAGGCGGGGCGGAACCGGGTAGGTCTTGCCGTTGCGCGACGCCTCGACGATGCGGCGGAACAGGTGCGGCGCCGGGGCGCTGAAATAGCGCGGCCGCTGGTCGAGATTGATCGTCGGCCGCGCGAAACGCTCGAAGGTGGCGTAGGTCAGCGCGGCCGGGGCGGCTGCCGCGTGGCGCACGAATTTCGCGAATCCCCGCTTGCCGACGACATCGGTGGCAAAGCGCATCCAGGAGAAGCCGGCGCCGCTGAAATTGGCGGCGAAGCCCTCGTAGCGCCCCTGGCCGTTGGCGCGCATCGCATCCTTGGTGCGCATGCCGGGCATCACGTCGATCATGTCGGTGAGCTGGGGGATGAAGAAGTCGTTGACGACGCTGGTCGAGGTCAGGCGGAACTCGACATTGCGGCCGGCGGGCACGACGAGCCGGTCGACGCTGGCGACATGCTGCTTCGGATAGATGAAGAGCCACTGCCAGTCGGTTGCGACGACGTCGATCTTCAGCGGGTGCGAGCGCCCTGCCCTCGCCGGCATGCGCAGGACATGCGGGCCGTAGGGATCGACCGCGAAGGTGCCGTTGTAGGAGGCATAGGCGAGGCCGGCGACGACGACGATCGGGATTCCCCACATGACGGCTTCGAGTTTCAGGGAGTGGCTGAAGCCGGGGCTGTAGGCGGCGGCGCGGGAGCGGCGGTAGCGCCAGATGCACCAGAGGATGAAGCACGCCGTCGGCACGATGATGAAGGCCATCACGACGACGTCGATGATGGTGAAATTCAGCGACGCGCGGGCGACCGGCCCCTTCGGGTCGAACACGCGGAACGGCCCGCCGGAACAGCCGGTGAGCAGCAATGGCGTTAGCGGCGCCAGACGGCGCCACGGGCGGAACCGCCGTTCCTTCAGACGCGCCTCATCACACAACGACAATGCGATCCTCCGTCATGATCGCCGTTGAAATAAGGGCAGCGGACTGGAGTGACCACCCTGTTTCCGGAATCTCACAGGGGGTTCAGAGCAAGTTTATGTGACAGCAAGTTTCCGTGAGCGATAGAAAAGATCGATATCGGCATTGGGCTTTTTCGATCGATGGCGCGCGGTGGGTGCGCGGCGTGGCGGCGGCGAAACGATTCCGCTTTCGCCGGGCCGTCGCTGGTGTTAGTTTCTCTTGCATGACCGATGCCGACGCCACTGCCCTGCCCGCGGATGGGGAGCGAACGCCCGTGCCGCATCGCGCTATCTGCCGCCTGGCGCGCAGAAGGGTGCTGTGGCTCGCGGCCTCGGCACCGTTGATGATGGGAGCGAGCATGACGGCAGACGCCGCGACGCCGACCGGGGCGAGCCTTCTCACCGCGCCGCTCTCGCTCGCGGGATCGTGGCGCGGCTCGGCGCCCGGCGATGTGCTCGCGGTGCTCGGGCGGATGCGCGCCGCGTGCCTCGACGGGATCAGGCTTGTCTCCGACCGGCAGCCGACGGCGCTGCGGGTGCAGGACGTTGCCTCGGGCCCGCCGCATGTCTGGCTGCATACCGATGCGCCGGGCACCGCGATCGTCGCCGTCGATGTCGGCGCGCGGGACTGGATCAATCTCTCCTACCAGTTCGGCCATGAGCTCGGCCATGTGATGGCCAATAGCTGGATGTGGGGCGATGCGCCACGCAACCCGTGCCAGTGGCTGGAGGAGGCGGTGGTGGAGGCGTTCTCGCTGCGCGGCCTCGGGCGGCTGGCGGAGGGCTGGGCGGTGGCGCCGCCGTTTCCGCACAACAATGCCTATGCCGCGCCGATCCGCGCGTATCGGCGGAACCTGCTCGAACAGGATCTGGCGGAGGCGCGGGCGCAGGGCGCCGATGCCGGGCTCGGCGGCTGGTATGCGGCGCAGGCGGGCTTCCTCGCGACGCATGGGACCGTGATCGCCGCCCGGCCCGCCGTGCCCGCGGTGCTGGAACTGCTGGAGGCGGACGAGACGGCGGTGGCCGATATCGGCGCGCTGAACCGCTGGCCGGAGCGGAGCCACCTGCCGCTCGGCACCTATCTCGCGCGCTGGCGGGAGAGCTGCGCCGAACTCGGGCTCGCGGGGCTTCTGCCGGGCGAGCTCGCGCGGCTGCTCAAGCCGGGACGGTAGGCGGCGATGGCGGGAGCCGCCGCCGGCTGGCGGGCGAAGCGCTGGGCGATCAGCGTGCAGACGAAGAGCTGGAACTGGTGGAACAGCATCAGCGGCAGCACGATCAGCCCGACGGTCTGCGCCGGGAAGAGGATGTTCGCCATCGGGATGCCGCTCGCCAGCGATTTCTTGGAACCGCAGAAGATGAGGGTGATCCGGTCCTCGCGCGAGAAGCCGAGGGCGCCGGCGAGGCTGGTGACGGTGAGCACCAGCGCGAGCAGCGCCGCATCGACCAGCATGACCAGGACCAGGCTTTCCGGCGAGACGCGCGACCAGATGCCGCCGACCATGCCGGCGCTGAAGGCGGCGTAGACCACGACGAGGATCGAGCCGCGATCGACGATGGTGATGATCAGGCGGTGGCGTTGCAGGACGGGGCCGAGGATGGGGCGGAGCAGCTGGCCGGCCGCGAAGGGGGCGAGGAGCTGGAGCGCGATGTCTTCCAGCGCGCCGGCGCTGAACCCGCCCTTCGCGTGCAGCAGCAGCATGACCAGGAGCGGCGTGATCACCATGCCGGCGAGGTTCGAGACCGACGCGCTGCACAGCGAGGCGGGCACGTTGCCGCGGGAGATCGAGGTGAAGGCGATGGATGACTGCACCGTGGAGGGCAGGATGGCGACGAAGATGATGCCTGTGGCCAGCGCCGGCGGCAGGGCGGAGCCGAGCAGGGTGACCGCGGCGAGGCCGAGGGCGGGAAACAGGATGAAGGTGCAGGCGAACACCGCGCCCTGGAGCCGCCAGTGCAGCAGGCCGCGCAGGACCTCGGCGGTGGAGAGTTTGGCGCCGTAGACGAAGAACAGCAGGGCGACGACCCAGTGAACCGCGTGCCCGACCACGACGGCGGCGAGGCCGCGCGCGGGCAGCAGCGCGGCGAGCGCCACGGTGCCGAGGAGGAAGAACAGGTAGGGGTCGATCCCGAGGCGGGACAGCGTGGCGCGTATGGACATGACGCCGATGTAGCAGGATGCCGGTCATGGACAATCGTGATGAACGTGATATCGGCAATCATGATTTATGATAATCATGCCGGCCAGGCGCCGGCGCGCCCGCGATTCGAGCCGGTGCTGCTGCGGAGTTTCATCGCGGTGGTCGAGGCGCGCAGCTTCACCCGGGCGGCGCGGCATCTCGGCCTGCGGCAGTCGACCGTGAGCCAGCACGTGGCGCGGCTGGAGGCGCTGGCCGGGCGGCGGCTGATCGCGCGGGATACGCACCGCGTCTCGCCCACGCCGGATGGCGACGCGCTGCTGGATTTCGCGCGCCGGCTGCTGGAGGCGGAGGCGCGGATCGACGCCTATTTCGCGGCGAGCGCGCTGCGCGGGCGGATCCGGATCGGCGCGTCGGAGGATTTCGTGTTCAGCGCCTTGCCGGAGGTGCTGGCCGATTTCGCCGGGCGGCATCCGGAGGTGGATCTCGAACTGACGGTGGGGCTGAGCCAGACGCTCTATGCAGGTTTCGACGCCGGCGAACTCGACCTGATCTTCGCGAAGCGGCGGGCGGGCGACCGGCGCGGGCGGGTGGCATGGGCGGAGGAGCTGGTGTGGATCGCGCGGCCGGGGAAGCGGCCGGTTGCGGGGCAGCCGGTGCCGCTGGTCCTCTACCCGCCGCCGAGTGTGACGCGGGAGCGGGCGCTGGAGGCGATGGACCGGGCGCATCTGCCGTGGCGGATCGCGTGCAGTTCGGGCAGCCTGAGCGGGTTGCGGGCGGCGGCGCTGGCCGGGCTCGGGTTCGCCGCGCACGCGGCCCGGCTGATTCCGCCGGGCCTCGCGCCGGTGCCGCCGGATGCCGGGCTGCCCCCCCTGGGACTCACCGAGTTCGTGGTGATCGGCCCGGAGGGACGGCATCCGGCGGCGGCGCTGGCCGAGGCGCTGCTCTCGGCCTCGGACCGGATCCGGTCCGCCGGAATCACGCCGGGCGGCGGCTGAGGACGCGGGCCGGCCCGGCGCGCCGGGTCAGGGCACCCGCCCGATCGCCACGAATTCGCAGGCGAAGCCGAAATCGTCGGCGGCGAAGCTGGCATCGAGCGCCCGCATCGCCTCGTCGAATTCGGCCGCGGTCATCAGCCCGGCGCCGATCAGACGGTCGCGCTGGTTCAGGTAGAACTCCTTCTGGTGCGTTTCGAGCTCGGAATCGCGACCGTAGGTGAGGCCGAGGCGCACGCGCGGGACGGCCAGCACCTGCACGTCCGCGAGCCCGGCGGCGCGGAACATCCGGTAGAGACGCCGCCCGACCTGCCGCCCGGCGCCGACCGAGGCCTGCAACTGCCGGACCGCGCCGTTCAGCCGCTCCAGGGCCGGAGGTTCGTCGGGGTAGGAGAACCAGGCGCCGTCATCGACCTCCATGACCGCGACGCGGCCGCCGGGGGCGGTGGCGCGGACCATTTCGGCGAGCGCGGCCTCCGGCCGTTCGAGGTGCTGGAACAGGAAGCGGCTCAGCGTGAGGTCCTGGCTGGCGGATTCGACCGGCAGCGCATAGGCGTCGGCCAGCCGGGCATCGACCGCGAGGTGCAGCGCGGCGGCGAGGTCCCGCAGCAGCGAGAGGCCGTGGGCGTCGTTGTCGACGGCGGTGATCCGGGCTTCGGGACCGCACATCCAGGCAAGGTCGAGGCACAGGGCGCCGGTGCCGGCGCCGACATCGAGCACGCGGACCGGCCCGCGCGACAGGCCGAACACCGGCAGCACCGCGAGGCGCTGGAAATGCGTATGCATGCTCTGGCGCAGGAGCCAGGCCAGGTCGCCGCCTTTCGGCAGCAGCTTCCGTGTTGCCTGCGCTACGCGCGCCGTCCATGCCACCAAGGCGGCGTTGTCTGCTGTCACTCTACCTCCGGAACAATCGGCTTTTGCGAATCGGCGCGGGAAGTGCGCCCGGGCGAGGCTGGCGGCACCCTGCGGCATGGCAGGTCCGCGCCGCGGCTTGCGTTGGTCCGATGCAGGTCATTCGCCAGTGCAACCGCGCCTCGTGGATTTTCCCGATGCGGAAAAATGTAACATGCGCCTGTTAATTTTCGATTAAGGCGCGACATTGGAATGGATGCCGGGAAAGCCCCGGTTGGCGCGCTTGCGGCATCGGCGTATCGTCGCGCGGTGGCGATGCCGCCTTCAGCGACCCGCACCTTGCGCGCCGATGCGGACCCGGTTTGAAAAGGCTACAGTCTGGACCATGATTTTTCGGAAACCGGCGTGGCGAGGCGCGTTTGATTTTCTGTTGCGGCTTCGGCAATTGCTTTTTATTAAAAAAAATGACAAAATTTAGGCAATTCGACTATTGTGCCGCAAAAACAAGACGAATCCGCCATGGTGGAACAGTTCGGATCAACAGCTCCCGGAATGCCGGCACATGAATAGGCTTGTTTATGCTTTTTTGTTCGTTGGGATGTGAGTCTGTTCAATACAGACGACCGGATCGCGCCGCCATGAAGCCGGCGCGGCCGGATGCGGCGGTCGCTGCCGGCCGCCTTGGGCGGCGCGCCGATGCCCGGCCGGGTCAGGTCAGATAACAATGGATCGACCATGAGATCCCGCCGGCCCGGCATCGGGGCCAAGGCTGGCCGGGCCGGACTCCCGCCGGGATGACGCTCGCCGGCAACAGGCCCGACGATTTCACCGACATCGTCAATCTCGCGGTGGAGGAGAGCGGAACGGGGATCTGGGATCGCGACGTCGTGACCGGGGAGATCCGGTATTCGCGGGGCTGGTGGCGGATCCTGGGCTATGCCGAGATGCCGGCCCGCTCGCATATCGAGGCGGCCTATGCCCGCGTCCACCCGGATGACCTCGACTATGTCCGGCAGACGATGCAGGACCATTTCGACCGGAGGACCGCGCGCTATGAGGTCGAGCATCGGCTGCGCTGCGCCGACGGATCGTACAAATGGGTTCTCAGCCGGGGCATGGTGGTTGAGCGCGACATCGCGGGTCGCCCGGTGCGCATGGTCGGCACGACAACCGACATCACCACGCTGCGCACCCTTGCCGAGGAGCTGGCGCGGGAGAAGGCCGAGGCGCGTTTTCGCGCCGAGCAGCTCGCCGAGCGCACGCGCGAACAGGCCGCCGCCCACCGGCTCGCGCAGATCGGCAGCTGGCAATGGGACCTTGCGGCCGGCGAGATCCGCTTCTCGCCCGAGACCTGGCAGCTCGCCGGCGGCGAGGCGCGGAACCGGCCGGTGACGCTCGACGAGTTGCGGGCGCTGTTTCCGCCGGCCGATCGCCGGCTGCTGCTGCGGCGGTTTGTCGCCGGGCTGAAGGCCGGACAGCCGGTGAGCGTGCAGCACCGGCTCACCGCGTTCGACGGACGGACGCTGGACGTGGTGTCGTACGCGGAGCCGATCGGCGAGGCGGGCGGCAGGGCGAGGCGGCTCAGGGGCGTGACCCAGGACGTGACGGCGTACCGGCGGATGCAGGCCGCGCTGCGATCGTCGGAGGCGCTGGCCTTTCGCGTGCTGGAGGCGACGCGGGATGCGGTGATCGTGTTCGATCGTGGCGGCCGCGCCCGGTTCGCCAACGCGCGGGCGGCGCGGTTCGCAGGCGCCGGGCAGGAGATCGTCGGCAACCGGCTCGCCGACCTGTTCCCCGGCACCGCGGGCCACCGGCTGGCGGCCGGCGCGGAGCGCGCGGCCGCGACCGGCGCGCCGGTGCGGCTCGAACTGTCATGGGCGCCGACCGGGCGCTGGCTGGAGGCCGATCTCTATCCGGGCGAGGATGACATCTCGCTGTTCGTCCGCGACGTCACGGAGCGGAAGCTGACGCAGGACCGGCTGATCGAGGCGGCGGAAACCGACTCGCTCACCGGCGAGTTCAACCGAAGGGGATTCTTCACCCGGCTCGAGGCGGCGCTGACCGCGCAGGCCAGGGGCCGCGCGATGGCGCTGATCTGCGCCGACGTGAACTACTTCACCGAGATCAACGATTCATTCGGCCACGGCGTGGGCGACGAGGTGCTGAAGACCGTCGCCCGCCGGCTGAAATCGTGCCTGCGGCCGAGGGACATCCTGGCGCGGACCGGCGGCGACGAATTCATGATCCTGCTGAACGGCATGCGCCGGCCGGGGGATGCGACGACGCTGGCGCGGCGGATCGTCGGCGCGATGGAGGAGCGGTTCGAGCTGGGCGACCTGTCGCTGCGGATCAGCCTGTCGATCGGCCTCGCGATCGCCTCGCTCGCGGATCGGGACGCGGCGCGGCTGTGCCGGCATGCCGATCTCGCGCTGTACGAGACTCGGACGGAGGCGCCGGGGAGTTTCCGGGTGTTCACGCCGGCGATGGAACAGGAGAGCCTGCGCAAGCGGCAGCTCAAGCGCGACCTCGCGGACGCGCTCGGGCGCAGCGAGCTCGAACTGGCGTTCCAGCCGATCGTCCGCACCGCGGATGGCACGATCGCCGCCGCGGAAACGCTGCTGCGCTGGAACCATCCGGAGCAGGGCCGCATTCCGCCGGCGGAGTTCATCCCGCTCGCCGAGGAGTCCGGCCTGATCGCGCCGATCGGCGCCTGGGTGCTGCGGCAGGCCTGCGCCGCCGCGTGCCGGTGGCCGGAAACCGTCGGCCTTTCCGTCAATGTCTCGCCGCGGCAGATCGAACTGGCCGATCTGCCGGCGCTGGTGCGCGATGTGCTGGAGGCGACCGGGCTCGCCCCGCGCCGGCTTCATCTCGAGATCACCGAAACCGTTCTCGTCTCGCGCAACCGCCATTACCTGGCGACGCTGCACCGGCTGCGGGAGCTGGGCGTGCGGCTCGTGCTCGACGATTTCGGCACCGGCTATTCGTCCCTCGCCCAGCTCGATGCGTTCCGGTTCGACGCCATGAAGATCGACCAGTCCTTCCTCCGCCGGATCCGCGCGGAGACGGACGAGACGCCGATCCTGAACGCGATCGTCGGCATGGCCACGGCCATCAGGATGCCGATCACGGTGGAGGGCGTCGAAACCCAGGTGCAGCTCAACCATGTGCGCCGGCTCGGCGCGGCCTGCGTGCAGGGCTTCTATTTCGGCCAGCCCGTCAATGAGGCCGGCATGCGGGGGCTGCTCGCGCGGGGGGTGCCGGCGAGCCGGTGAGGCCCACGCGCGGGATGCGTCAGGAGACGATGTAGGCGCGCAGCGAATCGACCTCGAACTCGGCTTCCTCCAGCCGGGCCTTCACCAGATCGCCGATGCTGACGACGCCGGCCAGCACGCCGTCCTCGAAGACGGGGAGATGGCGGCAGCGATGCGTCGTCATCAGCAGCATCGCGTCGAGGATCGTCGCCTCGGGCGTGCAGGAGGCGACCAGCGTCGTCATCAGGTCGGCCGCCGTGCGGTCCTTGATGTCGCCGTCGAATTCGCCGACGAAGCGCATGATGTCGCGCTCGGAGAGCATGCCGACCAGCGCGCCGCGATCGTCGACCACCGGGGCGGCGCCGATGCGCTTGGCGGTGAGAAACCGCGCGGCCTGCGGGATGAAATGATTCGCGCTGAGCACGATGGCGCCCCAGCCCTTCTGGTCGAGCACCTGGCGTATCGTTGTCATGACTTTTCTCCGCGTTCCGTGAAGGACAGGACCGAAACGCCCGCCTGCATGGAGATCCGGCACAGGCGGATGCTGGAAACCGCTTTCCGGGCTGGTGCGCCGGCCCGTGCAGGCGGTGCATCCGACTATGGCGCGCCATGCGCGGGCCATCACTCAAACGTTATCTGGAGTATGACTCTTCCGCCGTCCCGATGCCAGCATTTTGAGGCGGCGGCCGGGTGACCAGCCATGCAGGATGCACAGCGGTAGGGCGCATGGCCATGACGGGCGGCGGTGGCGGCGGTCAGCCGTGGCCGATGGTCATGCGGATCAGCGCGAGGGCGGGCGCCGGATAGGCGCCGAGCACCACCAGCAGGACGAGCAGCGCGCCGATCACCGCGTTGCCGAGCGGGGGCACGGCGTTCGGATGTCGCGCCTCCTCATCGCCGGGGGCGGGCAGCGCCATCGCGACGAGGATGCGCAGATAGTAGTAGAGGCCGATCACGCTGCCGAGCAGGAGTGCGGCGACCGGCCAGAACAGGGCGGTGCCGACGCCGGCGACGACGAGGTAGAACTTGGCGATGAAGCCCATCGTCGGCGGCATGCCCGCGAGCGAGAGCAGCATCAGCGCGAGGCTCGCGGCGAGGAACGGGCGGGTGCGGAACAGGCCGCGGTAATCCTCGATCCGGTCGGCATCGCGCCCCGCGCCCGGCGCGCTGAGCAGCGCGACGATGCCGAAGGCGCCGAGGCTGGTGACCGCGTAGGCGGCCAGGTAATAGGCCGCGGCATCGACGCCAAGCGCCGGGGCTGCGAGGAAGGCGACGAGCAGGTAGCCCAGATGGGCGATGGACGAATAGGCGAGCAGGCGCTTCACGTTGGTCTGCAGCAGGGCGAGCAGGTTGCCGGCGAGCATGGACAGGATCGCGACCGCGGCGATGCCGGCGCGGAGCGAGGCATCCGCATGAGCGCCGGCGAGGGCGAAGAAGCGCAGGATCACGGCGAAGACCGCGATTTTCGAGACGACGGCGATGAAGGCGGTGACCGGCGCGGGCGCGCCCTCGTACACGTCGGGCGTCCACATGTGGAACGGGACCAGCGAGAGCTTGAAGGCGACGCCGGAGAGAATGAGCGCGATGCCGGCGAGGCGGTAGAGATCGGCCGGGCCGGCTTGATGGGCGAGCGCGCCGATGCGGGCGAAGGACATCGAGCCGAAGGCGGCATAGATCAGCGCCATGCCGAACAGCAGGAAGGCGGAGGCGGCGCCGCTGAGGATGAGATATTTCGTGCCCGCCTCGGCCGCGCTGCCGCGCGGGCCGGCATAGGCGATCAGCCCGAGCAGCGAGATGCCGAGCGTTTCGATGCCGAGGAAGAACGAGGCGAAATGCACGCTCGCCGGCAGGATGGCGGCGCCCAGCGTCGCGGTGAGCAGGAGGAGATAGTATTCCTCGCGCGGCCCCTCGCCCACCCGGTCGAGATAGACCCAGGAGAGCGCGGCGACGACCAGGGCGGAGACGAGCACGAGGCCCGCATAGAACAGGGCGGCGCCGTCGATCACGAACAGCTTCGTCACGGCGACGGGGGATGCGGGAGCGGCGAGCGGCAGGGCGATGCAGCAGAGCAGCAGGCCGGCGATGGTCGACAGGGCGACGAGGCGGTGATCGCGGCGGACGGCGATCAGCAGCATGACCAGGATCGTCACCGCGCCGAGCAGGGTGAAGGGCGCGAAGGCGGCGAAGGCCTTGGCGGTGAAGGCCGGGGCGGTCATGGCGCGCGCTCCGCGAGGTGCTCGGGCATCGAAGCCGAGACCGCGGCGCTGTGCTGCACGGCGGAGAGGCCCGGCGCCACCTCGTCGAAGACGGGCTGCGGATAGAGGCCGAGCCCGACGATGGCGACCACCAGCACCGCCATGACGGCGAGATGCGGCGCCGAGAGATCGGCGATCGCGCGATGGGGTGCCGGTTCCCGCGCCGCGCCGTGGAAGGCGCGCTGGACCAGCAGCAGCGAATAGGCGGCGGCGGCGACCAGCCCGAACGTGGCGATGACGGTGAAGACCACGCTGGCCTGGAAGCTGCCGAGCAGGATCAGGAATTCACCGATGAAATTGCCGAGGCCGGGAAGGCCGAGCGAGGCGATGGCGAAGAACATGCCGCAGGCGGACAGGCGCGGCACCTGCCCCCAGAGCCCGCCCATGCGCCGCATGTCGCGGGTGTGGATGCGTTCCTGCAGGGCGCCGACCAGGACGAAGAGGGCGCCGGTGCTGATGCCGTGCGCCACCATCTGCGCGACCACGCCCTGCAGGGCGAGCGTGCTCCAGGCGAAGACGCCGAGCAGGACGAAGCCCATGTGGCTGATGCTGCTGTAGGCGACCAGGCGCTTGAGGTCGTTCTGGCCGAAGGCGAGCAGCGCGCCGTAGAGGATTCCGGCGACCGCGAGCGCCATCGCCACCGGCGCGAAGGCGTGCGCCGCCGCGGGAAACAGCGGCACCACGAAGCGGATCAGGCCGTAGGCGCCGGTCTTCAGCAGGATGCCGGCGAGCAGCACGGACCCCGCGGTGGGAGCTTCGGTGTGGGCGTCCGGCAGCCAGGTGTGGAACGGCACCGCCGGCAGCTTCACGGCGAAGGCGATGAAGAAGCCGAGCATCAGCAGGAAGCCGGTGGTCGGGCTCATTTTCGTGCCGAGCAGGGCGAAATAGTCGAAGGTGAGATCGCCGGTCGCGCGCTGGTGGATGAAGACGAGCACGAGGATCGACACCAGCATGAGCAGGCCGCTGCCCTGGGTGAAGAGGAAGAACTTGATCGCCGCGTAGGAGCGGTTCTCGTGGCCCCATAGCGCGATCATGAAATACATCGGCACCAGCATCAGTTCCCAGAAGAAGAAGAACAGGAACAGGTCGAGCGCGAGGAAGACGCCGATGACGCCGGTGGTGGTCCAGAGCAGGTTGGCGTGGAACAGGCCGGAGCGGTCGGTGATCTCGGTCCAGGAGATCACGACGCAGATGAGGCTGAGCACGATCGTCAGCAGGATCAGGACCAGGCTCAGCCCGTCGAGATCGAGTTCGAAGGAGATGCCGAGCTGCGGAATCCACGAGTGGTCGAACTGCGCGATCCAGGCGCCATGGCCGGGCGCGGCGGCGGCGCCGATCAGGGGGAGCGCCATGAGAAGTTCGAGCGTGAGCACCGCGATCGACACCCAGCGCGGGGCATCCGGGTTGCGGGTGCCGGCGATCCAGGCCAGCACGCCGCCGACCGCCGGGAAGATGAGGAGCCAGAACAGGATCATCGCAGCACCGCGATCGCGATGAGGCCGACCGAGCCGACGGCGAGGCTCGCGGCATAGAGGCGGACCCGGCCGGTCTGGGTGCGCCGGATCGCCCGGTGGATCGCCTGCGTGGCCCAGGCGATGCCGTCGTAGAAACTGTCGATGAAATCGTCGCGGTCGACCCGGGCGGCCCAGATCACGGGGCGGACCAGCAGGCGGTCATAGAGCGCGTCGAACCCGGCGGCGGCGTGCCAGAAGCGCCAGAGCGGCGTTTCGGCCGGCGGGCGCGACGGGCGCCAGTAGAGCACGGCGGCCAGCGCGATGCCGAGGATGGACGCGGCGCTGGCGAGGAGCAGCGGGGTCATGTCGGTCACCTCCCTGGTCGGGGGCAGCACCGGGGCGAGGAGCCTGGAGAGCAGCGTGACGTGGCCGAAGGCCGGGGGCAGTTCGATGAAGCCGCCGACCAGCGACAGCACCGAGAGCACCACCAGCGGCACGATGACGCGCCAGCCGTAGGAGCCGCTGACATGGGTGTGTTCCTCGCCGAAAAAGGCGATGAAGACGGCGCGGAAGATGTAGACCCCGGTGACGAAGGCGCCGATGACGCCGGCGAGCCAGAGCACGCGGCCGCCATTGCCGTCGGCCCAGGCGCCCGAGAGGATCGCCTCCTTGCTGTAGAACCCCGAGGTTATCAGCGGCAGGGCGGCAAGGGCGGCGCTGCCGATCAGGAAGCTCCAGAAGGCGGCGGGCAGGCGGCGGGCGAGGCCGCCCATCCGGTAGATGTCCTGCTCGTGATGCAGGCGCATGGTGACGGCGCCGGCCGAGAGGAACAGCAGCGCCTTGAAGAAGGCGTGCGTCATGAAGTGGAACATCGCCGCGCGCCAGGCGCCGACGCCCAGGGCGAGGAACATGTAGCCGATCTGGCTCATCGTCGAATAGGCGAGGATGCGCTTGATGTCGTTCTGCGCGAGGGCGCTGAAGCCGGCGAGCAGCAGCGTCGCCGCGCCGACGATGCCGACGGTGATTTCCGCCGCCGGCGCGAGCAGGAACAGCACATGGGTGCGGGCGATGAGGTAGACGCCGGCGGTGACCATCGTCGCGGCGTGGATGAGCGCGCTGACCGGGGTGGGGCCGGCCATCGCGTCGGGCAGCCAGGTCTGCAGCGGCAACTGCGCGGACTTGCCGACGGCGCCGCCGAGCAGGAGGAAGGCGATCAGCGTCGCGGCCGGCGAGCCGGGATGCCAGGTGTGAGCGGCATCCCGCATCGCCCCGGCGATGTTCAGCGTGCCGAGGCGGCTCGCGATCAGCAGCAGGCCGATCAGGAAGGCGGTGTCGCCGACGCGGGTGACGATGAAGGCCTTGCGCGCGGCGAGGCCGTTGGCGGGGTCGCGCCACCAGAAGCCGATCAGCAGGTAGGAGCAGAGCCCGACCCCTTCCCAGCCGGCGTAGAGGACGAGGAAATTGTCGGCCATCACCAGCAGCAGCATGGCGGCGACGAAAAGGTTGAGATAGGCGAAGAACCGGCCGTAGCCCTCCTCGCCCTCCATGAACTCGGTCGAGAAGAGATGGATGAGGAAGCCGACGCCGCTGGTGACGAGCATCATCAGCAGCGAGAGCGGATCGACCCGCAGGGCGATGCCGAAGGAGAAATGCCCGACCGCGAACCAGCGCCACAGGGACTGCTGGTAGGCGGCGCCGGCCGGCGGATCGAGCAGGAAGGCGCCGGCGATGGCGAAGGCGACGACGGCGGCGAGGCCGACCGAGAGCACGCCGATCAGCGCCTCGGCGCGGTGCGACAGGCGCCCGGTGCCGAGCATCAGGACGATCGAGCCGAGGAGCGGCAGCGCGGGGACGAGCCAGAGGAAATGCTGCATCTTTCTACCCCCTCAGACCGTCGCCGGCATCGGCATCGAGCGTGGGGATCCGCCGGTGCATCAGCAGGATGAGTGCCAGGCCGACCGAGACTTCCGCCGCGGCGAGCGTGAGGACGAGGATGAACATGATCTGCCCGTCCGGCGAGGCCCAGCGGGCGCCGGCGACGATGAAGGCGACGCCGGCCGCGTTCAGCATCACCTCGAGCGACATCAGCATGAACAGCAGGTTGCGGCGGACCAGCACGCCGACCAGGCCCAGCGCGAAGAGGACCGCGGCGAGCAGCAGGCCCTGGCCGAGCGGAACCGTCGCCATCCCGCTAGTCCGTTCCCATGATCGAGCGGCCGAGATGGAACGCCGCGACCAGGCCGGCGAGCAGGAGGAACGAGGCGAGCTCGACCGCGAGCATGTAGGGGCCGACCAGCGCCACACCGACCGCATGGGCGCTGATCACCGACGTGGCGGGGTGCGGCAGGCCGCCGGAGACGGCGACGGCGCCGAGCTCGATGGCCAGCAGCAGGGCCAGGATGGACGGGCCGACCCAGGTGGCGGGATGCAGCCAGCTGCTTTCGAGCCGGGCCGCCGCCTCGCCGATGTTCAGCATCATGATCACGAAGACGAACAGGACCATGATGGCGCCGGCGTAGATGATGACCTCCAGCGCCGCGGCGAAGGGCGCGCCGAGCACGAAGAACACGAGGGCGACGGCGAGCAGCGAGACCGTGAGATAGAGCAGCCCGTGCACGGCGGAGGGGCGGGTGATCATCATCGCCGTCGCGACGACCGCGATGATCGCGGAGATGACGAAGGTGGCGTTCATGATCCGCTATGCCTCCCCTTCCCGTCCGCGTTCATGGCAGCAGGCTGCGCGTGTCGATCGGCTTGCGCTCGCGCGCGGCCTCGCCCTTGTCCTTGCCCGGGATCGCGAGGCCGGAGACGCGGTAGAAATTGTAGTCGGGATACTTGCCGGTGCCGCTGATCAGCAGGTGTTCCTTCTCGTAGACGAGGTTCTGCCGGTCGTATTCGCTCATCTCGAAATCCGGGGTGAGCTGGATCGCGTAGGTCGGGCAGGCTTCCTCGCAGAAGCCGCAGAAGATGCAGCGGGAGAAATTGATGCGGAAGAACTCGGGATACCAGCGCCCCTCGGCTTCGGTCTTCTGCAGGCTGATGCAGTCGACCGGGCAGGCGACCGCGCAGAGATAGCAGGAGACGCAGCGTTCCTCGCCGTCAGGGTCGCGGGTGAGCACGATCCGGCCGCGATAGCGCGGCGCGAGATAGGGCATCTCGTCGGGATAGGATACCGTCACGTTGCGCTGGAACAGGTGCAGGAACGTGTACCAGAGCGTGACCAGCGAACTCAGCATGACCCCCTCCCCTTCATGCGGCCGGCCCGGCGAGCATCAGCGCGCCGGTGACGAGAATGTTCAGCAAGGTAAGCGGCAGCAGGATTTTCCAGCCGAACGCCATGAACTGGTCGTAGCGCGGGCGCGGCAGGGCGGCGCGCAGCAGGATGAAGAAGGCGACGAAAAACCCGGTCTTGATCGCGAACCAGAGGAAGGGCGGCAGCAGCGGGCCATACCAGCCGCCGAGGAACAGCACCGTCGTCATCGCCGAGACGACGATGATGCCGATATATTCGCCGACGAAGAACATGCCGAACTTCATGCCGGAATATTCGGTGTGGAACCCGGCGCCGAGTTCGTTCTCGCCTTCGGGCAGGTCGAACGGGAGGCGGTGGGTTTCCGCGATGCCGCCGAGGAAGAAGACGACGAAGCCGATGAATTGCGGCACCACGTACCAGAGATGCCGCTGGCTGTGCACGACATCGGTGAGGTTGAAGGAGCCGGCGAGCATCACCACGCCCACCAGCGACAGCCCCATGAAGACCTCGTAGCTGACCATCTGGGCCGCGGCGCGCATGCCGCCGAGGAGCGAGAACTTGTTGTTCGACGACCAGCCGGCGAGCACCACCGAGTAGACGCCGAGCCCGCTCATGGCGAGGAAGAACAGCAGGCCGACATTGAGGTTGCCGATGATGCCGATCATCGGCGTCGCCGGGACGACGGCGATGGCGAGCATCACCGTGACCATCGAGATGGCCGGGGCGAGGACGAAGATGACCGGGTCGGCGAAGGGGGGAATCCAGTCCTGCTTGAAGAGCAGCTTGATGCCGTCGGCGACGACCTGGAGCACGCCGAAGGGGCCGGCGCGGTTGGGGCCGTAACGGTCCTGCCAGAAGCCGAGCAGGCGGCGTTCGATCCAGGTCAGCAGCGCGGCGGCCGCCATCAGCACCGCGAGGCCGATCACGACGTTCAGCAGGCCGATGACGATCTCGTTGCCGTGGGTCATGACACGGGCGGCTCCGCCGGGCGCAGCCGCAGCCATGCGGGGATGGCGTGCGGCCTCTGCGCGAAGCCGGCGAGCCCGGCGACGCCGCGCGGCAGGGCGGGATCGATCTCGACCGCGAGGTCCTCCCGCGCATCGCCGATCTCGCAGGCCAGGTTCTGGCCGGCGGCGACGCCGAGCGAGGCGGCGTCCTCGGCGTTGAGGACGAGCGCGGGCGGGGCCGCGCGTTCGCGGATGGGCGGGGCGCGGCCGGCCTGTTCATCGTCATTGAAGACGCGGGGCAGCAGGATCGCGAGCCATTCGTCCGGCCGCCAGGAAAACGCGGCGGGGATCGATGCGTCGTAGGGCCGCGCGGCGTCCGGCCGGGATTCGAACAGGCGCACGCCGGGATCGCCGCCCTTGAGCGGGCCGTCGATTTCCGCCTGGAAGCGGTTGAGCGACTGCACCGAGTTCCAGCCCGGCGCCCAGAAGACCGGGCGCAGGGCCGGCGGCATGGCGCCGTGATGGCCTTCCATCGTCGCGCTGAAGGGCGAGTCCGCCGGGACGGGCGGCTTCGGTTCGTGCACGTTGCGCCCGGCATCGATCGCGGTGCGGCCGGAATAGCGGCGGGTTTGGCTGGCGATGCGGGAGCCGACGACGCGGAACGCCGCCGGCGGCGCGACACCGGGCAGCGCGGCGAAGCGCGGCAGCGAGGCGGCAAGGCCGGCGGCGATGGCGTCGGTCGTGGTCAGGCTCTCGCAGGACGGGAGCCCGGCGGCGCGGGCCGCGGCAACAAGCCAGCGCCAGGATTCGGCGAGACCGTCCTCAGCGATGATCGGCGGGTAGAAGCGCTGCGCCCGCCCCTCGGCGCTGACCAGGGTTCCTTCGGCCTCGGCGAAGCTCGCGGCGGGCAGGACGAGATCGGCCCGGCGCGTGGTGGGGCTTTCGGAATGGTCGAGCACCACGAGGCGCGAGGCGGCCAGCGTGGCCTCGATCACCGCCGCGGGCGTGCGGCGGTGGAGGTCGTTCTCGAGCACGATGACGACGGGCGCCTGCCGCGCCAGCGCGGTTTCGACACTGGCCTCCCCCGCCGTCATCAGCGCGAGGCCGAGGCTGTTGCATTCGGGAACGTTCAGCAGCAGCGTCGGCGTCTTGCCACGGGCGCGCAAGGCGGCGGCGATGTTGGCGGCGGCGCGGACGATGCTCTCCTCGCCGCTCTCGACGCCGGAGACGACGAGCGGGTTCGGCGCGGCGAGCAGCGCGTCGGCGATCTCGCGTGCCGCCGTGGC
Organism: Acidiphilium multivorum AIU301; assembly: GCF_000202835.1. Lineage (NCBI taxonomy): Bacteria > Pseudomonadati > Pseudomonadota > Alphaproteobacteria > Acetobacterales > Acidocellaceae > Acidiphilium > Acidiphilium multivorum. The sequence goes on along the minus strand of NC_015186.1, from coordinate 885,056 downwards.
GAGGTCTTCGGACAGGCCAGGAACGTCCGGCGCGGCGGGGTCGATGCGGGCGGCCACCGCGAAGCCGAGGCGGGCGATGTCCGCCGGCGCGGCGCGGAGGGCGCGCTGCGCGATGTCGTCGAGCCGCGTGGAGGCGGGGGTGGCGATGAACACGGGGCTGCGGGTGTCGCCGGCGTGATTGCGGACGCCGGTATCCTGCCAGGCGGGGATTTTCGCCGCCACCGCGCGCGCGATGCCGGCGCCGCGCGCCGCCTGACGGATCGACAGCGCCGCGCGCGGGGCGGCGTTGGGCAGGTCCGAGCCGAGAACCAGCGCCGCATCCGCCGTCTCCATCTCGCGCAGCGAGGGGACATGCACGGCGCCGGAGCCGAGAATGTCGGCGACGAGGCGGAGCAGGCGCGCCTCGGCCGCACTGACGCCGGGGTAGAAATTCTGTTCGCCGACGAGCTGGCGCAGGACGTAGTTCGATTCCAGCGAGGCGCGCGGCGAGCCGATGCCGATGACGGCATCGCCCGCGCGCAGCAGGGCGGCGAGACGGGCGATCGCGTCGTCGCGGTCGATCGTCGCCTGGTTTCCATCGTCGCCGCGCCGGAGCGGGGCGCGCAAGCGGTCCGGCGCGTTGACGAAGCCATAGCCGAAGCGGCCGCGGTCGCAGAGGAAATAGGTGTTGACCGCGCCGTTGTAGCGATTGACGATGCGGCGCAGCCGGTCGGCGCGGGCATTCGCGATGGTGTTGCAGCCGAGGCCGCAATGGGCGCAGACCGAGGGCGCGCCGCGCATGTCCCATTTGCGGACGTAATGCGCGGAAAACGTCTTGTCGGTGAAGACGCCGGTCGGGCAGATCTCGATCAGGTTGCCGCTGAACTCGTTCTCCAGCGTGCCATCGGCGTGGCGGCCGAAATAGACGTGATCGTGGGCGGCGAAGACATCGAAGTCGCGGCCGCCGGCATAGTCGCGATAGAAGCGCGAACAGCGGTAACAGGCGATGCAGCGGTTCATCTCGTGCTTGATGAACGGCCCGAGATCCTGGTTCCGATGGGTGCGCTTGGTGAAGCGGTAGCGGCGGTAGGTGTGGCCGGTCATCACCGTCATGTCCTGGAGGTGGCATTCGCCGCCCTCCTCGCAGACCGGACAGTCATGCGGGTGGTTGACCATCAGCCACTCGATCACGCTGGCGCGGAAGGCGACGACCTCGGGATCGGCGATCGAGAAGCGCGCGCCTTCGGGCACCGGGGTCATGCAGGCCATGACCATGCGGCCGGTCTGGTCCTCCGGCCCGTCATATTGCTTGACGGCGCATTGCCGGCAGGCGCCGACCGAATCGAGCGCCGGGTGCCAGCAGAAATACGGCAGGTCGAGCCCGGCGCCGAGGCAGGCCTGGAGCAGGTTTTCGTCGGGCTTCGCGGTCAGGGTCTTGCCGTCCACCTCGAAGGTCGTCATGCCCAGCCCTCCGCCGTGTCGTGCCAGGGGCAATGCCGCTCGCTGACATGACGTTCGAATTCCTCACGGAAGAATTTCAGGCCGCTGCGCAGCGGCGCCATGGCACCGGGGGCGAGATCGCAGAAGGTGCGGCCGGGACCGAGGAAGTCGACGTGATGGGCGAGCAGCTCGATGTCATCCGGCTCGCCCTCGCCGGCTTCCAGCGCCGTGAGGATGCGCTCGACCCAGGGCAGGCCGTCGCGGCAGGGGGTGCACCAGCCGCAGGATTCCTGGGCGAAGAAATGCTCGATGTTGCGCAGCAGGCCGACCGGGCAGCGCTTCTGGTCCAGCACCAGGATGTTGGCGGTGCCGAGCCAGCTGCCGATCTTGCCGACGGAGTCGAAATCCATCGGGACGTCGAAATTCTCGCGCATGATGAACGCGGTCGACGCGCCACCGGGCAGCACCGCGCGCGCCTCGTAGCCCTCGCGCATGCCGCCGGCATGCTCCTCGATGATTTCGTTGAGCGGCGTGCCCACCGGCAGTTCCCACAGACCGGGGCGGTTGACCCGGCCGCTGACGCCGTAGAGCTTGGTGCCGCCTTCGGTCGCGCTGCGGCTGAGGCCGAGAAACCAGTCCGCGCCGCGCTCGATGATGGACGGCACGCAGCACAGCGTTTCGACATTGTTGACGACGGTGGGCTTGCCCCACAGGCCGCTGGTCGTCGAGCGCGGCGGACGGGTGCGCGGCACGGCGCGCTTGCCTTCCAGCGCGGAGAACAGGGCGCTGGCCTCGCCGCAGATGTAGCGCCCGCCGCTGCCGTGGACGTGGATGGTGAGCGAGAAGCCGGAGCCCAGGATGTCGGCGCCGAGATAGCCGCGCGCCTCGGCCTCGGCCACGGCGCGGGAGAGCCGCTCCATCGCCAGCACGTATTCGCCGCGGACGAAGATGTAGGCGGTTTCGGCCTGGACCGCGAAGGCGCCGATGATGATCCCCTCGATCATCAGATGCGGCGCGGCTTCGAGCAGGAGGCGGTCCTTGAAGCTGCCGGGTTCCATCTCGTCGGCGTTGATGACGAGGTAGCGATGGCGCGGGGCATCCGCACCGCGGGGCGCGCCTTCCCATTTGCGGCCGGCGGGAAAGCCGGCGCCGCCGCGGCCGCGCACCTTCGCGCGCTTGACCTCCTCGACGACGCTTTCCGGCGACATGCCGAAGGCCTTGCGCATCGCCGCGTAGCCGCCGGCGCGCTCGTAGCCGGCGATGTCGAGCGGCTGGCGGCCGGGCTGGATGTATGAAGTGAGGGGTCGGTCCGCCATCGGCATCACCTGTACTGCTCCAGGATCGCGTCGATCCGCTCGGGGGTGAGGTTGCCGTGCAGGTCGTCGCCGATCATCATCGCCGGGGCGCGGTCGCAGCAGCCGAGGCAGACGATCGGCAGGAGGGTGAAGCGGCCGTCCGGCGTGGTTTCCCCCGGCTCGATGCCGAGGCGCTGGCGCAGCAGGTTGCGCGCGGCGGTGGCGCCCATCACCCAGCAGGCCACGCTGTCGCACAGCAGGATGACGTGGCGGCCCACGGGACGGCGGAAGATCAGGTTGTAGAAGGTGGCGACACCGTCGAGCTCGGCGGGTGTCATGCCGAGCAGGGCGGCCACTTCGGCGAGATGGTCGTCGGAGACATGGCCGTGGCGCTTCTGCACCGCCTTCAGCGCGTCGATGCCGGCGGCGCGCGGGGTTTCGGACTCGCGCAGAAAGGTCGCGATCGTCTCGCGCAGGGCGGCATCGAGCGGTGCGGACGCCGGGCTGTGTTCAGCGGTCGACATCGGCCATCACGAAATCGATGCTGCCGATGATCGCGATCAGGTCGGCGACATAGGCGCCGCGGCTGATCAGCGGGATCATCTGCAGATGGGGAAAGGACGGGGTGCGGATGCGGGTGCGGTAGGAGACGGTGTCGCCGTCGGCGACGAGGTAATAGCCGTTGATGCCCTTGGTCGCCTCGATGCTGACCATCGCCTCGCCGGGCGGCAGCACGGGGCCCCAGCTGACATTGAGGAAATGGGTGATGAGGGTTTCGATGTCCTGCATCGTCCGCTCCTTGAGCGGCGGCGTCGTCAGCCGGTGGTCGGACTTGTAGGGGCCGGGCGGCATGTTATCGAGGCACTGGCGGATGATGCGCAGGCTCTGGCGGATTTCCTCGATATGGACCACCACGCGGTCGTAACAGTCGCCGTTGTGGCAGATCGGAATGTCGAACTCGAGCTGGTCGTATCCGGAATAGGGGCGCTGGCGGCGATAGTCCCAGCCGAGGCCGCAGGCGCGCAGGCCGGGGCCGGTCACGCCCCAGTCCAGCGCTTCCTCCAGCGTGTAGGCGCCGACGCCGATCGTGCGGGCCTTGAAGAGGCGGTTGCGCATGACGAGCTTGTCGTACTCGTCGAGCCGCTTGGACTGGTAGCCGAGATAGTCGCGGATCATCCGGTCCCAGCCCTGGGGCAGGTCCGCCGCCACGCCGCCGATGCGGAACCAGGCGGGGTGCATGCGGAAGCCGCAGATCGCCTCGATGATCTGGAACACCCGCTCGCGGTCGGAGAACATGTAGAAGACCGGCGAAAGCTGGCCGACATCCTGCGACATGGTGCCGTAGAAGACGAGATGGCTGGCGATGCGGAACAGCTCGGCGAGCATGATGCGGATCATCTGCGCGCGTGACGGCACCTCGATCCCCGCGAGGCGCTCGACCGCCATCACGTAGGGGAAGTTGTTCATCACGCCGCCGAGATAGTCGATGCGGTCGGTATAGGGGATGTAGGTGTGCCAGGACTGGCGCTCGGCCATCTTCTCGGCGCCGCGGTGATGAAAGCCGATCTCGGGCACGGCGTCGACGATTTCCTCGCCCTCGAGCTGGAGGATGATGCGGAACACGCCGTGGACGCTCGGGTGGTTGGGGCCGAGATTGAGGAACATGAAGTCGGAGTTCTCGCTGTGCCGCTTCATGCCCCAGGCCTCGGGGTTGAAGCGCAGCGCCTCCTGTTCGGCGCGTTCCTTCTCCTCGGTGAGGATGTAGGGGCCCATTTCGGTGGCGCGGGCGATGTAGTCCTTGCGCAGCGGATGGCCGGTCCAGGTCGGCGGCGTGAGGATGCGGAACAGGGTCGGGTGGCCGGCGAAGCCGATGCCGAACATGTCCCAGACCTCGCGTTCGTACCAGTTGGCGTTGGGCCAGATATCCGCGATGCTCTGCACCTCGAGCGCGCCCTCGGCGAGCGGGACCTTGATGCGGACATCGTCGTTCCGCTCGAAGGAGACGAGGTGATAGACGAGGGTGAAATCGGATTTCGGCAGGCCATCGCGGTGGACGCGCTGGCGCTCGTCGATCGCGGTGAGGTCGTAGAGCATCTGGAAGCGCCTTGTGGCGCCGTCGCGCAGGTGCCGGAGCACGGCGTGCACGATGTCGCGATCGATCCAGATGGTCGGGATCCGGTCGGCGGTCGGTTGCAGGGTGAAGGAGATCGGCCCAAGCGTGCGGACCAGGTCGGACACGATACCCTGTTCGGCCTCTGTGGCGGGGATGCTGTTGAATTCCGTCAGCATCCCGCCCTCCCTAAACGCTGTCCGGCGTGGGGAGGCTGCCGGCCGCTTGCCTCTCCTGGTGTTTGAGATCGCGGAAGCTGGGCCGCTCGATCTTCTCGGCGCCGTTGGGACCGACCAGCCAGCTGAGCGGCCGGCGCTCGGAACCGATCGAGTTCTGCAGCAGCATCAGCCCTTCGAGCAGCGCGTCCGGCCGGGGCGGACAGCCGGGGACATAGACATCGACGGGCAGGAAACTGTCGGCACCCTGGACGACGGCGTAGATGTCGTACATCCCGCCGGAATTGGCGCAGGCGCCCATCGAGATCACCCAGCGCGGCTCAAGCATCTGGTCGTAGAGATACTTGATGACGGGCGCCATCTTCACGAACACGGTACCGGAGATGACGATCAGGTCGGCCTCGCGCGGGGTGGCGCGCAGCACTTCCGAGCCGAAGCGGGCGATGTCGAACTTGCTGGTGAAGGCCGTCGCCATTTCGACATAGCAGCAGGAGAGGCCGAAATTGAACGGCCAGATCGAATATTTGCGGCCCCAGGCCACCATGTCTTCCAGCCGGCCGAGGGCCACGTTGCGGCGCACCGCATCGGTGAAGGTGCCGCCGCCGGGGGATGGGGCGGCCGGCTGGCCGGCTGTGCCGAGGCCGCGGAGAAGAGGCGCGGTCGTGGAGAGCCGTTGTCCCGTCGCGCCTTTGCCGAATGTGAATCGCATGGCGTCAGCGCCTCCGCACTATCGCAAGCGCGCGGGGCTTTGGCCCCCATTCGAGCGCGCCGGCGCGCCACAGATAGGCGAGCGCGGCGAGCAGGGCGAGGATGAAGACCGAGATCACGACATAGCCGGTCCATCCGGCGGCATGGACGGCGGTGGCCCAGGCGTAGAGATAGGCGGCTTCGAGATCGAAGATCACGAAGAACATCGCGATGAGATAGAATTGCACGGGAAGCCGGAAGCGGGCGTAGCCGACGGTGACGATGCCGGATTCGAACGGTTCGATGGTGGCCCGTTTCAGGTGCCGCTGGCCGAGGAAATGGGACACGCCGATCATACCCGCGACCAGAGCGATCACGACAAAGGTGTAGACCAGCAATACCCAGTAATGGGCGTTATCCGCCATGGTCCGTGTCCATCCCGGCAGGCGTTTCTCGAACCAGCGAGTGCGGCTCGAGCCGCAAGACGACAAAACCTTTCCTCACAATCTGACACTATTGTGACCGCGCCTGTCAAGCGAGTCGTACTGGCAACGATTTCCGACCGCCATGGTCCTGAATGGATGGGCGTTGACGCGGCTTGCGGCGATGTTCATGCCGCCTGACGGCGCCGCGCCCGGAGGCGCCGGACCCATTTGACGAGCTCCAGCAGGATGAAGATCAGGCTCGATGCGAGGACGCAGACCGCGAGTTCGGCGGCGGTCAGAGGCGCGGCGTTGAACGCGCCGTTGAGGCCGGGCGTGTAGATCACCGCCATTTGAAGCGCGAATGTGAGGCCGATCGCGCCGAGCAGCGGCCTGTTCGAGAGCAGCCCCTGGGTGAACAGCGACGCGCGCGACGAACGGATCGCCATGACCTGCCACATCTGCACGAAGGTCAGCACGGTGAAGACCATCGTCTGCCAGTGGGTATCGCCGAGGCGGAGCGCTCCCGCTTCCGTGAACAGCGTGATCGCGGCCATGACGAGGCCGGACCAGAATACGTCCCATAACATGCCGTTATCGAACAGGCCCTCGCGCGGCGGGCGCGGCGGGCGGCTCATGATGTCGGGCTCGCCGGGTTCGGCCGCGAGGGCAAGGCCGGGCAGGCCGTCGGTGACGAGGTTGATCCAGAGGATCTGGATCGGCACCAGGGGGACCGGCAGGCCGAAGAACGGGGCGAGGAAAATGGCCCAGATTTCGGCCGAGTTGCAGGCGACCACGAAGCGGACGAACTTGCGGACATTGTCGTAGATGCGGCGGCCTTCGCGCACCGCCGCGACGATGGTGGCGAAATTGTCGTCGAGCAGGACGAGGCTCGCGGCCTCGCGGGCGACATCGGTCCCGCCGCGACCCATCGCGACGCCGATATCGGCATGGGCCAGCGCCGGCGCGTCGTTCACGCCATCGCCGGTCATGGCGACGATCTCGCCATTCGCCTGCAAGGCCGTGACGATGCGTATCTTTTCGGAGGGATCGACGCGGGCGAACACGCTCGCCTCGCGCACGCGCCGGGCCAGGGCCGGATCGTCGAGCGACTGGAGCTCGCGGCCGGTGATGACATCGCCGCCATCGCCGACGATGCCGAGGGCGCGGGCGATCGCGCGCGCGGTGACCGGGTGATCGCCGGTGATCATGACCGGGCGGATCCCCGCCGCCCGGCAGGTTGCGACCGCGGCGCGCGCTTCGGGCCGCGGCGGGTCGATCAGGCCGACGAGGCCGAGAAACGTCAGCTCCTGTTCCAGTTCGGCCAGCGCATCGCCGGATGGCATGGCATTGCGGACGCCCTGGGCGATGGCGAGCACCCGCAGGCCGTCCTCGGCCATCTGCGCGGCCGCCAGCGCGATCGGTTCGGGATCGAGCGCGGCGACCCCCTGCCCCGTCGTCATCGTGGCGCAGAGCGGGAGGACGGCTTCCGGCGCGCCCTTCGTGTAGGCGACGAAGCGGTTGCCGTCGCGATGCACGGTCGTCATCCGCCGGCGCGCGGAATCGAAGGGGAGTTCCGCGACGCGCGGGGTCAGCGCCGCCTCGCGCCCACGGTCGAGCCCGGCATCGGCGGCGGCGCGCCAGAGGGCGATTTCGGTCGGATCGCCGATGGCGTGGGCGGTTTCGTCCACGGCGATATCGTTGCAGAGAAGCAGGGCGCGGAGCAGCGGCGCGTGCCCGCCGAGCGCCGCGACGGGCTGGCGCTGGCCGCCGGCCCAGACCTCGGTCAGGCGCATGTCGTTGAGCGTGAGCGTGCCGGTCTTGTCCGAACAGATCGTGGTGACCGAGCCGAGGGTTTCCACCGCCGGCAGCCGGCGGATCAGCGCCTGCGCCCGGGCCATGCGGGAGGCGCCGAGCGCGAGCAGGACGGTGACGACGGCGGGCAGCGCCTCGGGGATGGCGGCGACGGCGAGGCTGAGCGCGGTGAGCAGCATCAGCAGCGGCGCCTCGCCGCGGAGCAGGCCGATGCCGAAGATCAGCGCGCAGATCAGGATCGCCGCGATGGCGATCTGCCGGCCGAAGACGGCGAGACGCTGCTGCAGGGGCGTGCGCGGGGCGGCGGCGGTTTCGAGCATGGCGGCGATGCGGCCGAGTTCGGTTGCCATGCCGGTCGCGACGACGACGCCGCGGCCGCGGCCGTTGAGGACGACCGTGCCCTTGTAGGCCATGCCGTGACGTTCGGCGAGCGGCTGGTCGTCCGGCGCCGCCGCGACATGTTTGACGACCGGCACGGATTCCCCGGTGAGCGAGGCCTCGCCGAGTTGCAGGCCTGCGGCTTCCAGCAGCCGGAGATCGGCGGGGATGGCGTTGCCGGCCTCGATGAGCACGATATCGCCCGGCACCAGACGGTCGGCCGGGAGGTGGTCGGGGTGACCGTCGCGCAGGGCGACCGCCGTGGGGGCCGCGAGGCGGCGCAGGGCGGCGACCGCCCGCGCCGCCCGCGCCTCCTGCGCGAAACCGATGACCGCGTTGAGCACGACGATCGCCAGGATCACCAGCGTGTCGGCGAGTTCGCCGATGACGCCGGAGAGAATGGCGGCGCCGATCAGCAGCAGGATCATGACATCGGCGAACTGGGCGGCCAGCATCGCCAGGCGGCCGCGCTGCCGGCCCTCGCGGATTTCGTTCGGACCGAAGCGGGTGGCGCGCGCCCTCGCCTCCTCGCCGGTGAGGCCCTGCGCCGCGTCGCTGCCGAGACGGGCCAGCACGGCGTCGGGGCCGAGCGCGTGCCAGCGCACGGCATCAGCGGTTTCGGGCCCGGCGCCGTGTTCGTCAGTGCGTGCCATGGAGGAAGATCACATAGGAATTCAGCAGATACATCGTGAACAGGCCGAAGCTGATCCAGCCGACGGTTTGGAAGATGCGCCGCTGCGGGCGATACAATATGCCGGCGATCAGCAGGCCCGACATGATGACGGCGGACAGCGCCGACACGACATGGACCGGCGAGACCCGGTAGAGGATCGGGCCCTGTCGGTAGAACAGGTCGTCGATGCCGAGGATGAGGATGTTGAACATGTTGCTGCCGAGCAGGTTCGCCATCGCCATGTCCACGGCGCCGATGCGGACGGCGACGACGCTGACCACCAGTTCCGGCAGCGAGGTGACGGCGGCGACCAGCAGCGTGCCGACGAAGGTCTGTTGCCAGCCCATCGCCGCGGCCAGCGCCACGGCGACGAATGGCAGCGCCGTGCCGGTGACGACGACGACCGCCGAAGCGAGCGCATAGCTGCGGACCGCCGTGCCGAGCGTGGTTCCGGCATAGCGGTCGGCCGCGTCTTCGGCGGCGTCCTCGCGGTGGTCGCGCTCGTAGAAGAAGACGGCGCGGGCGCCGAGCGCGTATAGCAGGAAGATGATCGGCGTGTAGCCGCCGACCCCGAATGCGGCGACGGCCATGCCCTGGCCGTGCAGGGCGATGTTCATGCCGACGAAGCCGATCAGCACGACGCCGAAGCCGGCGGAGAGGATGTGCCCCTGGCGCACCCGGCGGTAGACGCTCTCGCCGCGTTGCATGAAGTCGAGCACGATCAGGATCGCGAGGTTGAAGACGCAACTGCCGAAGACATCGCCCACCGCGGTGTCCGGCGCGTTGGCGATGGTCACGGCGCTGAGGCCGGTCGCGAGTTCGGGCAGCGAGGTGATGGCGGCGACGAGGATCAGGCCGATCCAGCCGCCGGTCAGGCCCGTCTTCACCGCGATGATATCGCCGTTGCGCGACAGCACCGGCCCGGCGGCGCCGACCAACGCGAGACAGGCGAAGAAGGCGAGCCAGGTTTCGGCGGCCGTCATCGCCGGGCGCGCCCGAAGGGGATGGTCCGTCCACCGTCGGTCCCGAGGGAGGCGGGACAGGGCGGCTTCCGCTCGCTGCTCGACATGTCCGAAGCCCGATCGCGCTGTGAGACCTATCGATCCCATGCCCGGCGGCGTGCGGCATTGAGGGAAATCAACGCGCCGGCATGGGCGCCGGAAGCCGATGATCCGCTATGCGCCTGAAACGGGAACGGCGGCGTTGCCGGTCGATGCGGCGCGGGCGGCGGCGTCGAGAACCGCCATGACCGCGAGCGCCTCGTCAGGCCGCACGGGATTCGGCGCGCGGCCGAGCAGCGCCTCGCGCAGCGCCGCGTAGAATGCCCGGTGGTCGCCGGCCGGCGCGGGCAAGGACAGCGGGGGGCTGGTGCCGTCGAGGAGGAGCAAATCGTCGGGATCTTCGCCCCAGCCGGGCGCGCCGGGGATCATGCCGGCGCGAAGCTGGTCTTCCTGCCGATCGGCCGCACGCTTGACCAGGGTTCCCGCCTCGCCATGGACGACGAAGCGATGCGATCCGCCGGCGGCCAGCATGCCGGCGTGCAGGATCACGCGCAGGGCGGGATATTCGAGGACGACATGCGCCCAGTCCTCGACCGTGGCGCCCTGCCGCTGGGCGGCGAAACTCGCGATGACCCGCGACGGAGATCCGAACAGGCAGAGCGCCTGGTCGACGAGATGCGGACCGAGATCGAGCCACAGCCCGGCGCCGGGGCCCGCCGCCTCGCGCCAGCGCGGGCGGACCTGGGGGCGGAACCGGTCGACATGGGATTCGAAGTGGCGGACCGCGCCGATGCGGCCGGTTTCGATCGCCTGGCGGATGGCGAGGAAATCGCTGTCCCAACGGCGGTTCTGGAAGACCGCGACATGGCGTCGCGCCGCTTCGGCCGCGGCGACCACGGCCTGCGCATCGGCGTGCGAGAGGGCAAAAGGCTTGTCGACGACGACATGCTTGCCGGCGGCGAGGGCCATTTCGGCGAGCGGGCGATGCGAGTCGTTCGGCGTGGCGATGACGACGAGGTCAATATCGTCGCGCCGGAGGAGCGCGGCGGGGGCCGGCTCGACCGCGATGCCGGGCAGGTCGGCCTGCACTTTCGCCGCATCGCTTGAGGCGACCGCGACGAGCGAATAGCCGGCCGTGGCCCTGATGAGCGGGGCGTGAAACGTGCGGCCGGCATAACCGTAGCCGATCAGCCCCGCGCGGATATGTCGTTCGTTGTCGGCCATCCCGTCGTCTCCGTCCCGATGCGGTTGCAGGATGGCGATTGCAGCGGCGGGGGATGATCGTCAAGCGCCGGGCGCGGCTATGCGACCGCGGTCAGGATCGCGCGGCGGATGAGGGTCTCGAACAGTTTCAGCTTGTAGACGTTCTTCGCGAGCGGCGTCGCCCCGGCGAGGGCGGCGCGCGCGGCCTCGCGGGCGGCATCATCGGTGATGACGCGCCCGCGCAGCGCCGCTTCCGCGGCGCGCGCCCGATGCGGCACCGGCGCCGCCGCGCCGAGGATGATGGCGGCGCGCGTGCAGGTTCGGGCAGTATCCATCTCGATCAGCACGGCGACATCGGCCAGCGGCCAGTCCATCGAATCGCGCTCGCCCTGGCGCAGATGCGCCATGCGGGCGCCGGACGGCGGGGTGGGCAGGACGATCGCGGTCAGGATTTCATGCGGCTGGAGATCGTTCTCGCGTTGCAGGTCGATGGCCGGCCCGACGAGGAAATTCTCGAGCCTGACGCGGCGGGAGGTTCCGTGCGCATCGGCGAGGTCGACGAAGGCGCCGAGCGCGACAAGGACCGTCGCGGCGGTGGAGGGATGCACGATCGCGCAGGGATGGTTGTCGAAGATCGCGTGATACTGGTTCTCGCCGTCGATCGCGAAACAGTGGCCGCCGCCCTTGCGCAGGCAGCGATAGGCGGCGGAGCGGAAATACCAGCAGCGGGGGCGCTGGAGCAGATTGCCGCCGAGCGTTGCCACGTTGCGGATCTGCGGGCTGGCCGAGTGGCCGATGGCCGAAGCCAGCGCGGGATAGCGCTCGCGGACGAGCGGATGCGCGGCGATGCCGGCGAGCGTGGCCGCTGCGCCGATGTGAAGCCCGTCGGCACCCTCGCGGATCGCGTCGAGGCCGGGAATGTCGATGACGCTCACCAGCATGGCGGGCGCCACCAGATCTTCCTTGAGCAGGTCGAGCACGTCGATCCCGCCGGCGCGCAGGAGTGCGACGCCGTTCGCCGGGCCGGCGCGGGTCATCGCTTCCGCCATCGTCGTGGAGGCCGAGGCGGCGGCGGCGGCGATCGTCGGGGCGCGGAGCGTGGCGAACGGCTTCATGGGGGCAGGTTCCGGGACGGAGAGCCGCCAAGCGCCGCCAGCACCGCGGCCGGGGTCATCGGCAGGCGCCGCATGCGGATGCCGATGGCGTTGCGGACGGCGTTGGCGATCGCCGGCGCGGTGGCGATGTTCGCCGGCTCGGCGATGCCGTAGGCATCGGTTGCGCTGTTGGCTTCATAGTTTTCGAGGAGGACGACGTCGATCGCGGGGGTCTCGTACGGTCCGGCGATCTTGTATTGCTCGAGATCGGGGTTGACCATGCGGCCGGTGTGACGGTCCATGATGCGGTCCTCGAACAGCGCGTAGGACAGGCCCATCAGGATGCCGCCATGAACCTGGCTTTCGATCTGACGCGGGTTCATCGGGCGGCCGCAATCCTGGACGGCGAGCACGCGCTCGACCCGGATGATGCCGGTTTCGGTATCGACCGCGACGGCGGCGAACTGCACGCCGCCGAGATCCTGCCGGGCCGTCGCCGCGTCGCCGTAGCGTTGCCCGAAGCCGGCGTAATCGTCGGCGCGGGAGGCGACTTCGCTGATGGAATCCGTGCGCAGCCGCGCCGTGACCTCGCCGAAGGCCAGGCCCCGGGCAGGATCGTCGCGGACGATGATCCGCCCGGCGCGGGCGATCAGGGCATCCGGCGCGACGCCCAGGCGCTGGGCGGCTTCGGCCAGCAGGCGGCGGAGCACGCGCCAGGCGGCGGTGCGGGCGGGCGGCGTGATCGACGCCGTCGTGCGGCTGCCATAGGACGGCGGCCCCGACGGAAAGATGGTATCGCCGATGCGGACCGTGATATCCTCCGCGCGCAGGCCGAGGACTTCCGCCACCGTCTGGGCGAGCACCGTGGTGATGCCGGTGCCGATATCCTGCACGCTCGACATCACCTCCACCGAGCCGTCGCGCAGGACACGGACCTCGCAGGCCGCGTTGATCTGCACATGCGCGCCCCAGTGGGACTGCGCCATGCCGATGCCGCGCTTGACCGGCCCCCGATCCGAACCCGGCGGATGACGGGCGGCCCAGCCGAAGCGCGCGGCGCCGATCCGCCGTTCCTCGCGGCGGACCGGGCTGGGATCGATCCTGTCACGCAGGGCAACGGGATCGAGCGCGAGGCGTTCGGCGAGCTCGTCGATCGCCTGTTCGAAGGCGAAGGCGCCCGGCACGTTTCCCGGCGCGCGCATGGCGCAGCCGGGCCCGGCATTGGTGAAGACGTCGCGATGCGATGTCAGCAGGTTCGGACACCGGTAGACCGCGCCGGCAAAGTCGCCGACGCCGGCGCCGAGCGCCACGCCCGCCGTGCCATGGCTGGTCAGTTCGATCGCGGTCAGCGTGCCATCGCGCCGGGCGCCGATGCGCAGGTGCTGGAACGTGCCGGGGCGGTTGCCGGAATCGACCTGCTCCTCGGCGCGGGTCAGCACCAGGCGGACGGGCGCGCCGGCCGCGCGGGAGAGGGCGACGGCGGCGCGCCCATAGGTGCCGAGGGTCGATTTCGAGCCGAAGCCGCCGCCCATGCCGTCGACCACGACACGCACGCGGCTGAGCGGGAGGGCGAACGCGGCGGCGAGTTCGTGGCGGATGCCGGCGGTGAACTGGGTGGACATGTGGACGGTGAGCCCGTCCTCCGTCCAGTCCGCGACGATGGCGTGGGGCTCCATGCAGCAATGGGTCTGCACCTGGGTGCGATAGGTGCCCTCCACCACCACATCGGCCGCGGCGAGGCCGGCGGCGACGTCGCCCCGCCGGTCGATCACGGCGGCGCGGACATTGCCGTGTCGGGCGAGACCGGCGGGGGCGGGGAAGCCGGAGGGATGGCCGGCCGGCGCGGTGCCGGGGGCATAGACCGGCGGCGCTTCGCTGGCGCGGGCGTCTTCCATGTCGACGACGAAGGGGAGCGCTTCGTAGTCGACACGGACGAGATCGAGCGCCGCCCTGGCGATGGCCGGCGAGTCGGCGGCGAGTGCGGCGACCGGCTGGCCGGCATAGCGGACCATGCCCGACAGGGGATCGCCGGGCTGCGCCAGGATGACGACCGCACGGACGCCATCGAGCGCGCGGGCCGCGCCGGCGTCGATCGCGCGGATGCGGGCATGCGCGAGGGGCGCGCGCAGCAGGCGGGCATGCAGCATGCCGCGCGGCGCGATGTCCACCGTGTAGCGCGTGGCGCCCGTGACCTTGTCGCGCCCGTTCAGCCGGGGAACCGAACGGCCGATGACCGCGAGTTCGGCGTTCGGCGGCAGCGGCGGCGGCTCGTCCGCCGGCACCGACCGCTCGATCGACCCGAGGCCGGCCCCGGCGATGCCGTGGGGGAAGCGCTCGGTGCGGCGTGACGGATCATGCGCCATGCTCAGGATTTCCGGACACGCGCGGCGTCGAGCGTCGCCGCGATGACGTGCGGATAGGTGCCGCAGCGGCAGAGATGGCCGCTGATGGCCGCCCTCACCTCGGCGTCGGTCGGTGCCGGCACGGAGCCGAGCAGGGCGGCGCAGCTCATGACCATGCCGGGCGTGCAGAAGCCGCATTGCAGGGCGTCGTGCGCGATGAACGCGGCCTGCACGGGATGGAGGTCGTCGCCGCGCGCCAGCCCCTCGATCGTCGTGACCCGATGCCCCGCGGCATCGATGGCGAGGAACATGCAGGAGACGATCGGCTTGCCGTCGAGCCAGACGGTGCAGGCGGAACAGGCGCCGCGATCGCATGCGACCTTGGTGCCGGTCAGGCCGAGCATCGTGCGGAGCGCATCGGCGAGGGTCGTCTGCGGCGGGATGGCGAGGACGTGGCCGGTACCGTTGACCGTGAGGGTGACGGGGATTGCGCCGGGGCCGAGCACCCGCCCGGCATCCGCGGCAGGCGGTGCCGCCGCGGCGGGACCGGGCACGCCCGCGGCGGCGGCGGCCAGCGCCGAACCGCATATGAACGACCGTCGCGAAACATCATGCTCCACAGTGCAGGATCCGCCGCTCGAGGTTGTCCGGAACGGCATCCGCGCGGATGCCGATACTGGTCATTGTGGATAGCATCGGCCGGCGGCTCCTGCGTTGACCCATGTCAAGGGCGGTCGCGCGCCGGGGCCGTCCGGCGGCGCTGCGCCCCCCTGTTATAGGGAGGGGGAGTATGCTAGAGATGCCGGATGACCCATACCGTTCGTGAAAAGCGGAAGCTGCTGGCGCGCGTCCGCCGGATCCGGGGCCAGGTCGAGGCCATCGAGCGGGCTCTCGAGGCGGAGGCCGGCTGCGAGACCGTCATGCAGCAGATCGCCGGGGTCCGCGGGGCGATCGCGGGGCTGATGGCGGAGGTCGTCGAGGATCACGTCCGTTCGCACCTCGTGGACGCGGACACCCATCCCGACGCGCAGGACAACGACGCGACCGAGCAGCTCCTGGCCGTGATCCGCGCCTATCTGAAGTGAGGCAAGACATGTCTGATCAAACGACCTTCGCAGGGCACGACCATATTTTCCTGCGCGCCGACCATGAGCGCAGCGAACGCCGCACCTGGTGGGTGATCTGGATCTGCACGGCGATGATGATCCTGGAGATCGTCGGCGGATCGCTGTACGGGTCGATCGCGCTGGTGGCGGATGGCCTGCACATGAGCACGCATGCCGGCGCCCTGCTGCTCGCCGCCCTCGCCTATCGCTACGCCCGCAAGCACGCCGGCGATCCGCGCTTCAGCTTCGGCACGGGGAAGTTCGGCGATCTGGCGGGGTTCACCAGCGCCATCGTCCTGGCGATGATCGCCCTGCTGATCGGCTACGAGGCGATCAGGCGGTTCTTCGCGCCAGTGCCGATCGATTTTGCCGAGGCCCTGCCGATCGCCGGGCTCGGGCTCGTCGTCAATGTGGTCAGCGCGCTCATTCTCGCCGGCGGGCATGACCATGGCCACAGCCACGGCCATGCCCACGGACATGGGCACGGGCACGGGCACGGGCACGGGCACGGGCATCATCACGGACACGCCGGGGATGACCACCACCATGACGACGAGACGCACCTCGTGACGATCGGCGGTGCCGCCATGCGCCTCGGCATTTTCGAGGATGGCGTGCCGCCGCGGTTCCGCCTGGCGGCGGAGGATGGCGATCTGCCGACGGCGGCGGCGGTGACGATCGAGACGATCCGCGCCGGCGGCCGGCGCCAGGCCTTCACGATGACGGCGGCCGACGGCTACCTGGAATCGCACGAGGAAATTCCCGAGCCGCATGAATTCACCGCGGTCGTTGCCATCGGCGATGCCAGCGGCGCCGTGAACTTCGTCGAGCACGAGCACGCCCATGAAACCACCGGGCGCGACAACAACATGCGCGCGGCGGTGATCCACGTCGCCACCGATGCGGCGGTGTCGATCCTGGTGATCGTCGGCCTTCTGCTGGCGCGCGCCTTCGGCTGGCGATGGATGGACCCGGCGGTCGGCATCGTCGGCGCGCTGGTCATCGCGAGCTGGGCGTTCGGCCTGATCCGCGACACCGGCGCGATCCTGCTGGACATGACCCCCGACCGCCGTCTCGCGCAGCGGCTGCGCGAGACGATCGAGGCGGATGGCGACGAACTGGCGGACCTGCATCTCTGGCGGCTCGGCCCGGGGCATCTGGGCGCCATCCTGTCGGTGCGGACGGCGAGCGGGCTGGGCGCTGCCGACTACCAGCGGAAGCTCGCCCGCTTCAGATCGCTTTCGCACCTGACCGTCGAGGTCCATGCGCGATCGGCGTGACGGAACGGACGCGAGGGCGCGGCGCGCCGGCTCACCGATCGGACGCCAGGGCTCCGAGGATGCGGCAGCGGGCGATGCTGCGCGAGGAGCAGGCATCGACCATCGATGCCAGTTCGCGGCGCAGGGCGGTGAGATCGGCGATCTTGCGATCGATCTCGTCGAGATGGTCGCGGGCGATCGCGTCGACATCCTCGCATGAGCGGTCGCGCTGATCCGCCAGAGCGAGCAGCGTGCCGATACGGTCGATCGGGAAGCCGAGGGCGCGCGCGCGCCGGATGAAGCGGAGACGCCCGACATCGGTCTCGCGATAGCGGCGGTAGTTTCCCGCCGTGCGGGCCGGCGGCGCCAGCAGGCCGATCCGCTCGTAGTAGCGGATCGTCTCGATCCTGACGCCTGTCTTGCGGGAGAGTTCGCCGATTCCGAGCAAATCGCACCTCCTTGACCCTGTAGCGGCTACAGGGTCGAGATTGGCGCGGCGATCCCCGTTGTCGAGGCTTTTGTGATCATGGACGAAGCCCCTGCCACCATCGAGCCAGCACTTCAGGACCATTGCTGCGCCGCGGCCGGCCCAACAGCCGGCACGAGCCCGGCGCCGGCGCTGCGCGCGGAGAGGGCGGCGCTGATCGGGCGCGCCTTCCGGCTGGAATATGCAACGCTTGGCTGGATGGCGATCGAGGCGACGGTGGCCATCCTGGCGGGGCTCCGGGCGCGCAGCGTGGCGCTGGGCGCCTTCGGGATCGACAGCGTGATCGAGATCGCCTCCGCGCTGGTGCTGATCTGGCGCCTGAACGTGGAGCTGCGCCGCGGCGAGGCGTTCGGCGAGCAGGCGGAACGCCTCGCGGGCCGGCTCGCCGGCGGGCTGCTGTTCGCCCTTGCCGCCTCTGTCGTCATCATGGCGGCGTTCAGGCTGGCGGCGCGGGCCGGCGCTTCGTTCTCCTGGCCCGGCCTCGCGGTGACGCTCGCGGCGATGCCGGTGATGTATCTGCTCGCGCGGCGCAAGATCGCCGTCGCCGATGCGCTCGGCAGCCGCGCGATGCGGGCCGATGCGATGGAGAGCATAACCTGCTTCTATCTCTCGCTGGTCGTCGTGATCGGCCTGGCGGTTCAGGCGGTCACCGGCGCCTGGTGGGTGGACGCCGCGACCTCTCTGGGTGTTGTCTGGTTCCTGGTCAGGGAAGGCCGCGAAGCCTGGACCGGCACCTGCTGTTGCTGACCCGGCATCCGGCCGGTTCGGAGGAGTTATCCATGCCGCACGATCATCATGCTCATGACGCCCATGCCGGCCATGACCATCACGGCCATTCCCACGGCCCCGGGCACAGCCATGCGCCGGCGGATTTCGGGGCGGCGTTCGCGATCGGGGCGATCCTGAATTCCGCGTTCGTCGTCGGCGAGGTGATCGCCGGCATCGCGGCGCATTCGATGGCGCTGGTCGCCGATGCCGGCCACAATCTCGGCGACGTGCTGGGCCTGCTCGTGGCCTGGGTGGCGGCGGTTCTGGCGAAGCGGTCCCCTTCCCGGCGCTATACCTATGGCCTCGGGCGCGGCACCATTCTCGCCGCGCTGATGAATGCGACGATCCTGCTCATCTCCATCGGCGCCATCGCCGTCGAGGCCATCCGTCGGCTGTTCGAGCCCGCCCCGGTCGGCACGGCGACGATCATGATCGTCGCGGCGATCGGCATCGTCGTCAACGGCGTCACCGCCTGGCTGTTCGCCGCGGGGCGCGGGTCCGACATCAATATCCGCGCCGCGTTCCAGCACATGGCCTATGACGCGCTCGTCTCGCTCGGCGTCGTCGTGGCCGGCGCCGTGATCCTGCTGACCGGATGGGAGCGCATCGATCCGCTGGCGAGCCTCGCCATCGCCGGCGTCATCCTGGCCGGCACCTGGGGGCTGCTCAGGGATTCGGTCGCCCTTGCCATGGACCGCGTGCCGGACGGCATCGATATCGCCGCGCTGCGCGATTTCGTCCTGGACTGGCCGGAAGTATCGGCGGTGCATGATCTGCATGTGTGGCCGACGAGCACCACGGACAGCGCCATGACCCTGCATGTCGTGACGCCCGGCGGCCACCCCGGGGATGATTTCACCGGCCGCCTCGCGGAGGCGATACGGCTGAATTTCGGGATCGGCCACCTCACCCTGCAGATCGAGACCGATGCCGCGCTGTGCGCGACGGACTGTTCGCGGCATCATCTCCCCGCGGCGCGGTCCTGAAGTTCCGGCCCGGCTCCTGCGTCAGACCGCGATCCCGCGATAGCGGAACTCGGTCATCATGCCGGTCGCCATGTGGTAGAGGTTATGGCAGTGGAAGGCCCAGCGGCCGGGATTGTCCGCATCGAAGGCGATCCGCACGCGGCCGTGCCGGGGGGTGACCAGAACCGTATCCCGGACCGCGCCGTTCACCGTCTTGCCGTTGATGCCGATGACCTGGAAGGCATGCCCGTGAAGATGCATAGGATGCGCCATGGAAGAGCGATTGACCAGCTCGATTTCCACGCGCTGCCCGGCTTCGAGCATGAGCGGCGTGACATGCGGCCAGTAGTCGCCGTTCAGCGCCCAGCGATAGGGTTTCATCGATCCGGACAGGTCGATGCGGTGCACGAGGTCGGGTTTGCGCGGCCTTAGCGGCTGGGCCGCGGTGAGACGCATTTCCAGCGCATTGTCGAGCGGCGGCGTCCTGTCGTGCCCCGCTTCGGCGATCGTGGGGATGCGCGCACCCGGCGTTGCCAGGACGATGCCCGTGCGGCGACGCGAGGCTTCGAGACGCGCGAGGATGGGAAAGGCGCCGGAGGGCGGCAGGTCGACGAGGATGTCCATCCGCTGGGCGATGGCGAGCGGAAAGCGGGCGCCGGCAACCGGATGAACCGGATGACCGTCGACGGCGACGATCCTGCCTTTGAGGGTCCCGAGATCGATCCAGAACTGGCTGGAGGACGAGCCGTTGATGATGCGCAGGCGCACGCGCCCGCTGCGCCCGACGCGCACCACCTCGGGATCGGCGAGCGTGCGGTCGTTGGCGAGGAAGGCGTCGTAGTCGATATCGTTCACATCCATGGTCATGCCGCCCATGGAGTGCCCCTGCCCCATGTCGCCCGAGGACATCGACGCCATGCCGCCGGAGGCCATGCCATGCATGTTCATGGCCGGCGCCGCGACATTCTCGGCATGGCGGACCATATCGTGGACGGCGGAAGGCTTCGCCCCCGTCAGGCCGGCCAGAAGGTCGTCCGGCGTCCTGAAGCTGAAATCGTGCAGCATCAGCACGATGTCCTGCCGGTCCTCGCGCATCTCGGCGGCGGTGCGGACGATCAGCGGCGCCGTCATCAGGCTCTGCTCCTGCAGGCCGTCATGCGAATGCATCCAGTAGGTGCCGGGGATCGGCGCGTAGTCGTAGCTTCGGGTCGCGCCTGGCGCCAGCGGCGGCGTCTGCGGCCAGGGGAAGCCATCCTGGGTCCAGGGCGGCAGCTGGCCGTGCCAGTGGATGATCGTGTGCTCGTCGAGCGTGTTGGTCAGATCGACGCGGAAGCGCTCTCCCGGTGCGAGGAACAGCCCGGCTTGCCCGCTATCGGCGGTGAGACGGAAGACCCGGGCCGCGCGGCCGTTCACCTCGAGGGTGCGGGTGCCGGCCAGCAGGCGATGCCCGCCCGCGGCCGCGGCAGGGGCCTGACCGGCCTGCGCGGAAACCCATGGAACGGCACCGGCGGAACCGGCGGCGGCAAGAAGAAGGCGACGTGTCAGGCGGGAGGACATTGGCGATATTCCTGGCTGGGATCGGCGTTCGGTGGCGGGAGCGATATGGGGCCTTCCATCGTGGGAAGGTCAACGCGAAATTTGCTCGGGCAGATGGTGCGTGTGAAGGGCGCCGGATTTCGGATTTCCCATATTTAACGTATCTGTTTCGTAACAGTTGTTGCGATATGTTGCGGCCAGCGGACCGGGGCACGACATGCGGGAGGCCGGCCGGGCGGTGTCGCGGTTCCGGATTGACCGGATCGGCCGGAGCGTGCGTGGCGACACGATCGACGCCATGTGGGCAACAGAAAATTCATCGTCACGAGCCGCGTCGGGCGTGAATATTAAAAATGCATATAACAACATGTATTTATTTACACTTGAAACATTATTTCTCACTTTTAAATCCAAATCGTCATAAATACATTGGAGCAGATGTGCGTTTATATTGGAATAGAATCATTCTTTCATTTCGGCTTCTCACCGCAACTGGAATGTTGCGGGCTTTTCGCCTGGCGCCTCGCCTTGTTCTGACGTGGCGTGGTGAGGCCTGGGCGGCGCAGGTCCCGGTTGAGCCAGGATCAGGATTGCCCCTCGCCCGCCACTCGTCGCGGGATGCTGGACGCGGAGCGCTCGCCACCGTTCGGGGCCAGTGCGCGAGGGGGGCCTGATGACCCGGCCGGCGCTGTTTTCCGGCCAGACGGATGTATCCGTCCCGATGCCGGGTCTGGCTGAAATTCCCGACGGATATGCCGACATCCGAACACGGCCGGCAAAGTCGGATCGGATGGAAGGACTGACGGGATTGCGCGCCCTTGCGGCACTATGGGTTGTCGGATTTCATTACAGTTTCGGCGCGTTCGCATACCTCTATCCGGCGGGTTCGCTGCGGGTGATCCGACTCGGCTATCTCGGCGTCGATCTGTTTTTCACACTGAGCGGG
The DNA here is from genome assembly GCF_000202835.1 of Acidiphilium multivorum AIU301. NCBI lineage: Bacteria > Pseudomonadati > Pseudomonadota > Alphaproteobacteria > Acetobacterales > Acidocellaceae > Acidiphilium > Acidiphilium multivorum. The sequence goes on along the minus strand of NC_015186.1, from coordinate 863,374 downwards.
TTCGTGATCTGGCATGTCCATGCGGCCGATTTCCATCAGCCGACGGTGCCGGCATTCCGGCGATTCATCGGGCTTCGCCTCGCCCGCCTCTATCCGGTCTATCTTTTCACGATGCTGCTGTTTGTCGTGATTGTCGTCCTGGGGCCTGCGCTGGGCGATCCTTCATTCAATCCGAGGAATTATGAACCGGGCCAGTTTCTGGTCGATCTGTTCATGCTGCAAAGTTGGGGACTAACCGACCATCTCAATTGGAATTATCCGGCATGGTCGGTTAGTGCGGAGATGTTCTGCTATATCCTTTTCCCGTTCCTCGCATTTGGCCTCCGGAAGTTGAACAATGGTCTGGTGATGTCGGCAGCGGTCGCGCTGCCGTTGGCATTGGCGGCATGTTATTCGACGATATTTGGCCACACGATGAATGTGACCCTTGGAGGGCCGGTGCTGCTGCGGGCGGCGGCCGAATTCACGGAAGGGTGCCTGCTGCGCCGCATCGTCGACGTGGTGCCGGTGCGCCGTATCCGCTGGACCGTGCCGATACTCTTGATGATCGTCGCCACGGAAGCGATGTTTGTGCTCCAGAGCCGCCTTGCCGACTTCATGCCGGTGCTGGTCTTTCCCTTTGTCATCCTTGCCGCGAGTTCGAGGGCAAATCCCATTGGACGCCTCGCTTCCTCGAAGCCGTTCGTCCTTGTTGGGGCCGCGAGCTACTCGCTTTATCTGATGCAGGCGCCCGTGGAAAAAGGCGCGCGCTTTCTCCTGGCCTATGTCGCGCACGGGACAGCGCTCGAATGTGCGGCGGCGGTGTGCGGTTATATTGCAATCCTGGGCGTTTCAACCGCGCTCGTTCACCGCTACGTCGAAAATCCCTCCCGCAGAAGCCTGCGGCAACTGGTCGCAGCATAAGGGGACGGCCGGCGGATCGATCACGCCGGCGCCGGCAACGGGGACGATGCGCCCCCATGCAACCATCGCGATGAGAATGGACCCGCGTCATGGCAGGGGCCAGAGCGTGTTGCCGGCAGCGCCTTCGCTTGATGCACGGCACGGCGGCACGTTTCGCACCGCAAAAGTGAGCCGGCTTCGTTTTGCTCATATTCAATTCGTATGCATAGATTTTATTCGTTAGTTGGCTATTGTTTGATCATATAGCTCTATAAACGCATATTTTTTGATATTTTTGTCTTGTTGCGCCGCATTCAGCGGCCTAATTTTCATCCATCCGGGCCGGTGCTGACAGCCCTGTCACCAGATCAACCGCTTCGAATGGAGACCGATCATGACTCGAATGAAAGCGCTGTTTTCGGCACTGGGGGTATTGGCGGGAGCCGGGCTGGCGGGATTGACGACGGCGCATGCCGCGGCCCCGGGCCTGCCCGCGAGTATCGAGAAATCGGGCACCCTGCGCATCTGCAGCGCCGTCAATCTGCCGCCCATGGAATTCATGAATGCGGAGACCAGGCCGGTTGGCCTGGACATCGATCTTGGCGATGCCATCGCGAGCCATCTCGGCGTGAAGCCCGAATGGATCAACATGCCTTTTGCGGGGCTGATCCCTGCCCTGCTCGCCTCGCACTGCGATATCATCATGTCGCAGCTGTTCATCAAGCCGGGACGGCTCAAGGTGATCGACGAAATTCCCTACATGATTTCGCACGAGGCCGTTCTCGTGAAGCGAGGCAAGGGAGCCGTTCCCTCGCTTGAAAGTCTGTCGGGCAAGAAGGTTGCGACGGTCACAGGCACCACGGCCACGGTGCTGCTGAAGGCAGCGAACAAGGAACTCGCAGGCGCGCGGAAGAAGCCGATCGATATCGTGATGTTTCCGGAAAACACGCAGGCCTTGCAGCAGCTTCAATTCGGCCAGGTTGCCGCCTACGGTGTCGCCTACGAAACCGCGCGCTATTACATCCACAAGGCGCCGGGACAATTCGCGCTGGGCGGCCCGCCCTATTACAAGATCGCCACCGGCATCGGCATCCGCAAGAACGAAGCGGCGCTGCACAAGGCGGTCAGTTCGGCACTCGCCGACATGATGAAGAACGGCAGTTATGCCGCCATCTTCCGGAAGTGGAATCTCGGCATCGACATGCTGAAGCCCGGTTGAGCGCGGAGCATCGAGGTGCATTTCGACTGGCCTTATTTCTGGCATCAGCTGCTGGAGCCGAACGGCGCCTTCCTTGAGGGGCTCTGGCTGACGATCATGATCAGCGTCGGGGGGCAGGCGATCGGGCTCGCGATCGGTCTGCCCGCAGCGCTCGCAAGGCGGTCGAAGATGGGCGTCCTGCGTTGGCCGGCGCGGGCCTATATCTTCCTGATGCGCGGCACGCCTCTGCTGGTGCAGATCGTCTTCATCTATACCGGACTCGCGGCCGCCGGCATTCTCCGGTTCCATGACATCCATCTCGGCGGACTCACCCTCGCGGGCAATGTGCAGGCCGGCATCCTCGCGCTGGGCCTGAACGAAGGGGCGTACATGGCCGAAATATTCAGGGCCGGCATCGATGCCGTCGATCGCGGCCAGACCGAGGCGGCGAAATCGCTCGGCATGGTTCCCTGGCAGATCCTTCGATATGTCGTGCTGCCCCAGGCGCTACGTGTGGTTTTGTTGCCGATCGGCAATCAGTTCAACATCATGCTGAAGAACTCGACGCTGGTGAGCGTGATCGGCGTTTCGGAAATGCTGCTGGTCACCGAGACGATCAATTCGGCCACGTTCCGCACCTTCGAACTCTACTCGGTGCTTGCCCTCTATTTTCTCGCGTTGACCACGATATGGGGTGCCGTGATGGCGCAGGTCGAGCGCCGGATGGACAGGCAGCCCGACGACAGCGCCATCGACGCCATCAGCCAGCCGATGACGGAAACCGCCTGATGCAGCCGCTCCTGATCGAAGCCGAGGACGTGGAAAAGCGTTTCGGCAACACGAAAGTTCTCGACCGTGTCAGTTTCGGCGTCCGCCGCGGCGAGACCGTTGTCCTGATCGGTTCCTCGGGTTCGGGCAAGACCACTCTGCTGCGGTGCATCAACCATCTCGAGAAAATCGAGGGCGGGCGCATCGTGGTCAATGGCGGCCTGATCGGCTACCGCGAGCAGAACGGAAAACTGGCGGAGGATCTCGAGGTCAACATCGCCCGGCAGCGACGGGATGTCGGCATGGTGTTCCAGCGCTTCAACCTGTTCGCAAATCTCGATGTCATCGAAAACATCATCCTCGCGCCCATGAAAGTTCGCGGCAGGCCGCGAGCGGAAGCGGTATCGCGAGCGGAAGCGCTGCTGGCACGCGTCGGCCTCTCGCACAAGGCCAGGGCGATGCCATCCTCCCTCTCGGGCGGACAACAGCAGCGGGTCGCGATCGCCCGTGCGCTCGCGATGCAGCCGGCGGTGATGCTCTTCGATGAGCCGACCTCGGCGCTCGACCCCGAGATGGTGGGCGAAGTGCTCGCGGTGATGCGCGATCTGGCGCAGGACGGCATGACGATGATGATCGTGACGCATGAAATGGGCTTTGCGCGAAATGTCGCGGATCGGATCATCGTGATGGATCGCGGGCGCATCGTCGAGGATGGGCCGCCTGCGGTCCTGTTCGAGCAGCCGGTTCACCCGAAGACGCGGGCGCTGCTGGGTTGCCGGCATTAGATCTTCAATCCCGCCCTGCCTCGCGATGGGAGTGCGGCGGCGGCAACTATGACCGCCGCTTGAGGAACAGCAATGCCAGCGCCAGCAGGATGGCGCCGAAGACGAGCTGGCGCGCGCCTTCGGAAATGTTCAGCGTCACCAGGATCGCCTGCAGCAGGACGACGGTCAGCGCGCCGGCGATGCTGCCGGCATAGCCCCCCTCGCCGCCTGACAGCCGGGTGCCGCCGATGACGACGGCGGCGATCGGCGGGAGCAGATAGTCGTTGCCCATGCCGAGATAGGCCTGCGACGAATATCCGCTCAGCAGCAGCCCGACGAAGGCGGCGCATGTCGCGCTGATGACGAAGATCAGTGCCGTCACCCGTCCGATCGGCACGCCGGAGAGCAGGGCTGCCGCCGGGCTGTTGCCGATCGCATAGATCGAGCGGCCGAACGGCATCGCCCGCAGGGCCAGGATGGAAGTCGCGCCGCAGACGATCCAGACGAGGAACGCCGCCGGCATGAACCCCACATTGCCGAGCGCGAGCGCGCGGGCGGCGCCGGGGATATGGGTCGTCGGCGCGACGGCGTTCGTGTAGACGAGGGCGATGCCCTGGAGCAGCAGGTTGACGCTGAGCGTCCAGATCAGCGAATGCACCCGCAGCACGAACACGCCGAGCGTGTTCAGCAGCCCCACCGCGACGCCGACCGCGATGACGATGGCGAAGGCGATCCACTGATGGCCGTACACCGCCGCGAGATTGGTGCTCAGGATGGCCGAGAGGGTGATGGTCCACGGCACCGAAAGGTCGATCTGGCCGATCAGGATGGCGAAGGTCTCGCCGATCGCGATCAGGCCGATGAACGTCGCCTGCACGAGTTGCAGCCGTATGGTGCCCCAGCCGAGGAATTCGGGATTCACCGCGACGGCGCAGCCATAAACGAGAAGGAGGATCAGGTAGGACAGCAGCATGCGCCGCGCCGCCGGCCCGAGGCGGGCGGCGAACGGCGCCGGGCCTGTCCCGATGCGCGCCGTCTTGCCGGGCGCCGTCACTGGCGCAGCACCGTGAGCCAGTTGCCGCCGCGCAGCAGGCGCAGCCCGCCGAGGCCGAGCACCACCATGAGGATCAATCCTTCGATGCAATCCTGCCAGAAGGCGGAGACGTTGAAGACGCCGAGGGCGTTGAGGATGATCGAGAGCAGGAAACTGCCGAGGATCGGCCCGATGGCCGTGCCGCGCCCGCCGGTCAGCGCGACGCCGCCGAGCACCGCGGCGGCGAGCGAGTTGAGCGTGTAGATGCTGCCGATCGTGGGATCGCCGGATGTGGTCTCGGCGGCGAGGAACAGGGCGGCGATCGCGGCGAACAGTCCGGCCAGCACATAGCTGGTCATTTCGACGCGGCGCACCGGCAGGCCGGAGACGCGCGCGCTTTCGGCGTCATCGCCGACCGCGACGATGAACCGGCCGAGGCGGGAGCGGAAGACGGGAATCCAGGCCAGCAGCACGGCGGCGGCCAGCAACACCAGCGAGAACGGCAAAATGCCCCAGTTTCCGGTCAGCGCGTTGGCGAAGCCGGCGGGGATGGCGCCGCCGGGGCGCGGCAGGATGATCAGCGCCGCGCCGCCATAGATGAACGAGGTGCAGAAGGTGGCGATCAGCGGTTCCACGCGCCCGTAGGCGATGATCAGGCCGTTCACCGCGCCGAGCCCGAGGCCGATCAGCAGCGACAGCACGACGATGCCGCCGATGCCGAGCGGGCTGCCCTGCATCGTCGTCGCCGCGAAGCAGTTGACCAGGGTGATCTCGGCGCCGATCGACAGATCGAGGCCCGCGCCGAGCAGCACGATGGTCTGGCCGATCGCGGCAAGGGCAAGCGGCACCGAGACGTTGGCGAGGCTGGCGAGGCCAAAGGGCGAGAGGATCAGCGGCTGGCGGAGCGCATAGAGGCCGATCACCACGGCAAGGCCGATGGCGCAGGACACCGGCCCCAGATGCTTCTCGATCCGTCCGCGCCGGCGGGGGGCGGCGGGGCGCGCGGCTTCAGGCGGCTTCATGCGCGGCCTCGTGGAAGGACAGGTCGAGGATGTTCTGTTCCGTGATGGAGGCTCCTTCGAGCGACCCGGCGACGCGGCCCTCGCGGAAGACCAGAACGCGGTTGCACAGCAGCGAAAACTCCGAAATGTCGGTGGAATAGAACAGCACGGCGGTGCCCTGGGCGGCGAGTTCGCGGATTACGCCGAAGAGTTCGCCGCGCGCCCCGGCATCGACACCGCGCGTCGGGTCGCAGAAGACATAGACGGGTTCGCGCCGGGCCAGCCATTTGGCGACCACAACCTTCTGCTGGTTCCCGCCGCTCAGGCTGCCGAGCGGCACCGCGCGGCTGGCGCATTTGATGCCGAGACGACGGATATGGTCGTCGACCAGGTCCGCCTCGGCGCGACGGCTGATCAGGAGGCGCCGCCGCAGGGAACCCAGCACGGTGATGGCGATGTTTTCCGCGATGCTGAGGCCGAGGAAGCCGCCGAGCGTCTTGCGGTCGTCGGGGATCAGGGCGATGCCCGCCGCGATGGCGTCGCGGGGCCGGCGCGGCAGCAGTCGCCGGCCGCCGATCTCGATAACGCCCTCCAGTCCGCGGCGGAACAGGCCGAACAGGGCGAACAGGAATTCCTTCTGCCCCTGCCCTTCGAGGCCGGCGAGGCCGAGCACCTCGCCGCGGCGGAGGTCGAAGCCGATATCGGCGAAATGCGGCGCCAGGGCGAGGCCGCTGACGTGAAGGATCGTGTCGTCCGCCCGACCGGCAAAGGCTTCCGCTGGCCGGGCAGTCTGGCGCTCCTGCCAGGCCTCGCCGAGCATCAGGGCCAGCGCCCTGTCGCGGCTGAAATCGCCGGGCGGAAACTCGCCGACCTTCTCGCCGCTGCGCAGGATCGACACGCGATCGGCCAGGCGTTCGATTTCGCCGAGCCGGTGCGAGATCAGCACGATCGCCGTGCCACGGTCCCGCAGCCGTTCGATGACCGTTATCAGGTGTTCGACCTCGGCGATGGAGAGGGCGGAGGTCGGCTCGTCGAGGATCAGGACGCGCGGATCGGTCGACAGCGCCTTCGCGATTTCGACGAGTTGCGCCTGGGCGAGCGGAAGATCGCCGACGGTCGCGTCGGGGTCGATATCCGTCGCGCCCAGCATTGCCAGCAGGACGCGCGCCCGCTCGCGCATTGCCGCGGCATCGATCCAGTGCCCGCCGCGCAGCGGTTCCTGGCCGATGAGGATGTTCTCGGCAACGCTCAGGCTCGGGAAGAGCGAGAGTTCCTGGTGCACGGTGGCGATGCCGGCGGCGAGGGCGGCGTGCGGGCTGGCGAAGCGCATGGCGGCGCCGCCGACCTCGATGGTGCCGTCATCCGGCTGCTCGATGCCGGCGAGCAGCTTGACCAGCGTGCTCTTGCCGGCGCCGTTGGCGCCGAGCAGGGCGTGAACCTCGCCCGGATAAAGCGCGAGATCGGCCCGCCGCAGCGCGACGACGCCGCCGAAGCGCTTGGACAGGCCGGTTGCCGCCAGCGTCGGCGCGGCAGCAGCACCCGCGCCGCCCGCGCGCCTGGCTCCGTCAGCCGCAATCGGCACCGGCCTCGCCCTCGTTCCGCCTTGCTCAGCTGCCGTGGACCACGGCGCCGACCGGGATCTTCACGCCGCATTGCGGGATGTCGATATCGGTGACGAAGCTGTTCGGCAGTTTCGGGAAGTAGTTGACGCCGGCCTTCATCTGCTTCGTCGTCACCGGGTTGAGCGGGATGTTCGCGGTGCGCGGCAGGCTCTGCCCGTCGAGGGCGGCGATCGCCGCGCGGATGGCCGCGGCCGCCAGCGCCGGCGACTGGCCGATGACCAGCGCCGGGACGTGATGCTCGACCGCGAGCTTCATGAAGCCGTTATCCGACTCGCTGGTCATCGGCACCAGCTTCGCCTTCACCTGCAGGAAGGCCTGCAGCGCGCCGGTGGCCCCTTCGGTGCCCCAGACGCCGGCGACATCGTGGCTGGTCGAGAGCGCATCGGCGGTGACCTTCTGGTTCACCCCGACATCCCAGTTGCCATAGACCTGCTTGACCGAGAGCCCCGCAGATTTCTTGAACACGGCCATGGCGCCGTCGCCCTGGTCGTTATCGACCGTCGTGCCGGCGAGGCCGCGGACCATCAGGATCTTGCCCTTGCCGCCGGTTTCCTTCGTGAGGAACTGCGCCCACATGCGGCCCATCGCCGCCTGGTCCTCGTTGATGTTGATCGCCTTGTCGGTCGTCACCGTATTGTCGAAGGCGACGACGACGATGCCGTGATTGACCGCCTCGTTGATGACGCTGTTGAGGCCGGAGGGCGAGGCGGCGTCGATGACGATGGCGTTGTAGCCGCCCAGGATCATCTGGCGGATCTGCGCGACCTGCTGGGCGACGTTGTTGCCGGCATTCTGGATCTCGAACTTCGAGATGTATTTCGCGACCGCCGGCTGCTTCACGTAGGCGCGGGCGATGTTCAGCATCTCGGTGCGCCAGTTGTTGCCGTAATACGAGTTGCTGAAGGCGATCCTGTAGGGGCCGTGCTTCGCCTTCAGCTTGACCATCGGCGTCGATGCCGTCTGCGGGACGAAGCAGGCGGCGAGGCTCTTCGGCGCCACAAGGTTATCGGCGGCGGCGGTGCCCGTCGCGGCCAGGATGCCGGCCGCGACCACTGCGGAAACGATGGTATTGCGCATCAATATTATCCTCCCTTTGTGACCGCCCGGGCAGAGCCCGCGTCCGGCCGTTTGTCATCGATCGGCACGCCCTGACCGGCGCGCCGTGGCGGGTCGTCGCGTTACGGTGAGGGCGCGGTCCGGTCCGATCCTTGCGCGAGTTGCACCGCATAGTCGATGGCTTCCAGCAGGCTCTGCTCGCTGGCGATGCCCTTGCCGGCAATGTCGAACGCCGTGCCGTGGTCGACCGACGTGCGGATGATCGGCAGGCCGAGCGTGACGTTGACGCCGCTGAGCGCCTGCCATTCGCCGGTCGTGGGGTCGACCGAAAAGCCCAGCAGCTTCACCGGGATATGGCCCTGGTCGTGATACATCGCGACGACCGCGTCGAACTGGCCGGCCCGCAGTTTCACGAAGATCGTGTCGCCCGGAACCGGACCCGTCACGTCGTGGCCGGCGCGACGCAGATCCTCGACGGTGGGGGCGGTGATGTCGATATCCTCTCGGCCGAACAGGCCGTTCTCGCCGGCATGCGGATTGAGCGCGGCGATGCCGATCCGCGGGCGGGCGATGCCCAGCCGGTTCAGCGCGTCCGCCGTCAGTTCCACCACCTGACGCAGCCGCTCGGGCGTGAGGCGCTTCGGCACGTCGCGCAGCGCGACATGGGTGCAGACATGGCTCACGCGCATGTTGCCATGGGCCAGCATCATCACCGAATTCCGCGCGGCGGTGAGATCGGCAAGCAGCTCGGTATGGCCGCTGTAATGATGGCCGGCGAGATTGAGCGCCTCCTTGTTGATCGGCGCCGTGCAGATCGCATCGACCAGGCCGCCCATCGCCATGCGCACGCCGGCGGCGATCGCCTGATAGGCGCTTTCGCCCGCGACGGCCGAAACCTTGCCCGGCTCGATGGCAGAGGCGTCGGGCCCGACCTCGACCAGCGCACAAGGCGGCAGCGCCTCGCGCGGGGTATCGGCGGAAACGGCCGCGAAAGGCTGGGCAATGCCCAACCCGGCGCAAGCGGCAGCGAGGCGGTGGCCAGACCCCGTCACCACCAGCGCAAGCTCGCCGGCCTCGATCCGATCCTTCAGGCGCTGGGCGGCCTTCGCGATGATCTCGGGGCCGACACCCGCCGGATCCCCCATCGTGACGGCAATACGCGGAATGGCCACCAATGCACCTCCGGTCTCGTGACGGCGCGAACATGAGCCGCGGCCGCCTCGGTGTCAATAACGCTCATGTTTTATGATTGATTTTGAAACGCCTCGGTTCATCCTGCATCATTGAAGATGCGGCATCGGACGGTCATGACGGGACAAGGCGATCGTCGAGCAGGCGGGCGAGAAAATCGGGTGCGCCGAAGGCCCCGGAGCGCGAAATCAGCCCGACGCCATCCCAGAGGCCGCCGCCGATCCGGGATACCGGCACGCCGGGCATGATCTCGCCGGCAAGGCACAGGGCTTCGGCGCCGATGACGTCGCAGACGGAAGCAAGCGTCTCGCCGCCGATCACGACGAGACCGGATGGCCGCGGCAGGCGGGGCAGCGTCGCGGCCAGGCGCGCGGCGATCATCGGCGCGGCCTCGGCGGGCGCGAGGCCGCGCGGGAGATCGGCGGTGACGATGCAACTCGTGCGCGCGAGACTCTGCGCGACAAGGGACGCGGCCCGCTCGCCGTCCGTTCCCAGGGCAACCCGCGCCGCGGCGGAGGGTGGCACCGCGGCGATCTGCGCGTGCGTGACCGGATGATCCGATCCGATGAGGATCAGCTGCGGTCCCGGCTCGGGCACGATCCGGCAGGGCCCCTCGCCTGCCAGGGCGCGGGCAAGGCCGGCACTGCCGCACCAGAGGATGGGGGCGCCGTGGTCGCGCGCGACGACCACGAGCCGGTCCAGATCCTCCTGCACGAGTGCGTCGCAGATCAGCACTGTGCCGGGCGCCGCCGCGAGGTCTGCGGCGCGCAGGGCGCCGGCCGGAATGTACCGCGCGCGGCAGCCCGCCAATGCCAGTTCCTCGCCGGGACTCCGCGGCAAGGCAGCCAGGATGCCATCCGCGCCTGGCGCATATTGCCGGCCATTCCGCGTGATCCGGCGCTGCGCGGGGAAAGCCGGCGCAAGGATGCATACGTGATCGGGACAGGCGCCGAGCAAGATCGCGAGGTCGCGCGGCCAATGCCCGCGCAGCAGGCTGTCGATTTTCAGGAAGCGGAGACCGGCGCCGGCGAGGAACGGCGCGGCGGCAGCCATGAGCCGCCCGGCGGCATCGGCATCGAGATCACGCGAGGCGGTGCTGATCGCCGCGGTCTCCGGCACAGGCGCGCCGTTTCGCGCGCGAAGAAGCACCGGAAGGCCCGGATTTCGCCCCGTGAACTGGACGGCCGCATCGAGCGCGCCGGTCAGATCATCGGCAACAAGGCGGACCGAGGTCGTCATCGGGGCGTTTCGCGCGACGCCGAGACGAGCGAGACCGTCACGCCCCGCGCGCGCGCCGCATCGAGATCGCCCGGATCAACGCCGTCATCGGTTACCAGCGCGTCGATCTCGTCGAGATCGCAGATCGTGCAGAAGGCCGGCAGGCGGAACTTCGTCGAGTCCGCGAGGAGAATGACCCGTCGCGCCGCGCGGATCATCGCCCGCTTCATCGCCGCGATCTCCACCGAGGTGTCGGTGATCGCCGTGCCGCTGATCGTGTGCGTGCCGAGCAGCAGCGTATCGGCATGGAGCCCGGCCAGGAAGTCGCGTCCCGGATCGCCGGTCAGGCTGAGCGAGCCGTGGCGAACCGTGCCGCCGGAGACGATGACCCTGATCGTCTCGGATTGCGCGAGAACCTGGGCAATGCCGAGATCGTTGGTGACCGCGGTGAGCGGGATCGCCCGCGCCATGGCGGCCTGGGCCGCCCACCGCACGGTGCTGCCGCTGTCGAAGATGACGCTCTCGCCCGGTGCGAGCATGTCCGCGGCGGCGGCACCGATCAGGCGCTTTTCCGCGCGCGCGAGTTGTTCCGCGAGTTCCGGGGCGGGTTCGAACGTCGCGGCGGGTTCGGCCGGCAGGGCCGCGCCGCCATGCGCGCGCGCCAGGGCCCGCCGCTTCTCCAGCCGGTCGAGATCGCGCCGGATCGTCGAGACCGAGGAGCCGATCGCCGCCGCCAGATCATGGATCGATGCCGCGCCGTGCTGGCGGACATGGTCGAGAATCAGCGCCTGGCGCTGCACGGGCAGGAGGTCTTGCCGCCCTTCGCGGGTAGATGCCGATCGTCGCCTCATCGCAAAAATGTCTCACAGCCGGTTGCGTTTGCCAAATGCCGGCGCCGCGCGTTACGCCCTTCCGCCAAAGTGCCGGCGGTAGGCCGCCGGCGTTACACCCACATGACGCTGGAAGGACCGGCGCAGCGTATCGACATTGGCGAACCCGCACCGCGCCGCGACCTGCTTCGGCGCGGCCGCGCCACTTTCGAGCATCTCCCGGGCCGCCGTCACGCGCGCGGATTCCACCCAGCTGGCCGGGGTCATTCCGGTTTCACTGCGGAACAGCCGGGCGAAGTGCCGGGCGCTGAGGCCGGTACGGGCGGCAAGACTGCTGACATCGAGATCGGCGGCGGGATTTGCCGCGACATATCGCTGCACCTCCTGCAACATGGCGCGACCGGAGGGCAGCGACTCCCCGCTGCGGCTGAACTGCAACTGCCCGCCCGACCGCTTGAAGAACATCACCAGTTGCGCGGCGACCCGCTTGGCGATCTCGCGGCCGAGATCCTCCTCGACCAGAGCGAGGGCGAGATCGAGCCCGGCGGTGACGCCGGCGGCGGTGCGCAGCTTGCCGTCGCGCACATGGATCGCATCGGTCTCCAGCGTGACTGCGGGGAACGCCGCCGCGAGCCGCGCCGCCACCGCCCAATGCGTGGTTGCCCGCTTGCCGTCGAGCAGGCCGGCCTGGGCAAGCAGAAAGGCGCCGCTGCAGACCGACCCGTAGCGCCGCGCCCGCCGCGCTTCCCGCCGCAGCCAGTCCAGCACCGGCTGCGGCGGCGCCGTGTCGGGCATTTTGGGACAGCCCGCGACCAGCAGCGTGTCGATCTTGCCGCCTGTCATGCCGTCGCCGACGATGCGGTCCGACATCAGGCGCGCGCCCGACGAACTGACGATGGGGCCCGGCGCGATCCCGGCGATCTCCAGCCGATACGCTGTCCGCCCGGCCTGGGCGCTTGCCTCCGCGAAGACGTCGAGCGGTCCGGAGACGTCGAGCAACTGCACGCCCGGCATCGCCAGCACCAGGATCGTCCTTATCCCACGATCATTCATCGCCACGACCTTTCCGCACGGATTTTGTCTGAATTCGACGTGTTACGCCGATAGAGGACATCCAGCGCCTCGGTTATGATCTCCTTGCCGTCAAGTCAAGGAAATCACGATGAAAACCACAGTAAACGGGATCGGTATCCCCGATACGCCCCTGGCCAATGCGATAACGGAGCTGGTGCGCGATACGGAGACGCCTCTTCTCTTCAATCATTCCACACGGGTTTATTACTGGGCCGCGCTTGCCGGGACCCGGCGGGGGCTGAAATATGATGCCGAACTGCTCTATGCCGGCGCGATGTTCCACGACATGGGGCTGATGCCGAGCCACAGTTCGCATCACGAGCGCTTCGAGGTGGACGGCGCCAATGTCGCGAAAGCGTTTCTGCTGAGCCGCGGCATTGCCGAGGCCGACGTCTATACGGTCTGGACCGCGATCGCGCTGCACACCACGCCCGGCATTCCCCGGCACATGCATCCGCTGGTGGCCCTGGTCACCGCCGGCGTGGAGATGGACGTGCTCGGTCTCGCCTATGACGACTATGCCGATGCCGAGCGCGAAGCCGTGGTGCGCGCCTATCCCCGCACTGAGCATTTCAAGGAAGACATCATCGACGCATTCTACAACGGTATCCGCCACAAGCCCGACACCACCTTCGGCAACGTCAAGGCCGATGTACTCGCCGACAAGGATGCGCATTTCCACCGCGGCAATTTCTGCTCGGTGATCCGCGGTTCCGCATGGAAAGCCTGACCCAAGAACACCGCCCCTGAAGGCCTCCCGAGGAGTTTGCCATGACCGACACCCCCTTCACCAACGCGACCGGCGCGCCGGTCGCGGAGAATACCAACGTGATGACGGCAGGCCCGCGCGGCCCGGTGCTGCTGCAGGATATCTGGCTGATCGAGAAACTTGCCCATTTCGATCGCGAGGTGATTCCCGAGCGGCGGATGCACGCGAAAGGATGGGGCGCCTACGGGAGCTTCACCGTCACGCAGGATATCACACGCTATACCAAGGCGAAGATCTTTTCCGATATCGGCAAGAGGACCGATATCTTTGTCAGATTCTCGTCGGTTGCCGGTGAGCGCGGCGCGGCGGATGCGGAACGCGACATCCGCGGCTTCTCGGTGAAGTTCTACACCGAAGAAGGCAATTGGGACATCGTCGGCAACAACACGCCGGTGTTCTTCTTTCGCGATCCGTTACGGTTTCCCGATCTCAACCACGCGATCAAGCGCGACCCGCGCACCGGACTGCGCAGCGCCGACAACAATTGGGACTTCTGGACCCTTCTGCCGGAGGCGCTCCACCAGGTGACCATCGTGATGTCGGAGCGCGGCATTCCGAAAAGCTTCCGCCACATGCACGGATTCGGCAGCCATACCTTCTCGATGATCAACGCCGCGAATGAGCGTGTCTGGGTGAAATTCCATTTCCGCAGCCAGCAGGGCATCGCCAATCTCACCGATGCCGAGGCGGAGGCGGTCGTCGCGCGCGACCGGGAAAGCCACGGCCGCGACCTGCTTGCCGCGATCGAGGCCGGAAACCTCCCGCGCTGGACGCTGATGATCCAGGTCATGACCGAGGCGCAAGCGAAGGTTCATCGCCACAATCCGTTCGATCTGACCAAGGTCTGGCCAAAAGCCGAATATCCGCTGATCGAGGTGGGGGTGCTGGAACTCGACCGCGCGCCCGACAATTACTTCGCCGAGGTTGAACAGGCCGCCTTCTCGCCCGCCAACATCGTGCCCGGCATCTCGTTTTCACCCGACCGCATGCTGCAGGCGCGCCTGTTCTCGTATGGCGATGCGCAGCGCTACCGGCTCGGGGTCAACTTCAACCAGATTCCGGTCAATGCGCCGCGCTGCCCGTTCCGCAGTTATCACCGCGATGGCGCGATGCGTACCGACGGCAATCTTGGCGGCATCGTCAGCTATCATCCCAATACCGGCCGCATCTGGGACGATCAGCCGGCTCATGCCGAACCGCATGTCCCGTTGGAGGGGGACGCAGCACATCACGATCATCGCGCCGACGACGATCACTGGGAGCAGCCGGGCAACCTGTTCCGCCTGATGACGCCGACGCAACGGCAGGCTCTATTCGACAACACCGCCCGCACGCTCGGCGATGCCTCGCGGCACATCCAGGAGCGGCACGTCGCCAATTGCCGCCGCGCCGATCCGGCCTACGGCGACGGTGTCGCAACAGCCCTCGCCCGCCTGAGCTGACGCATCGGACCGGGTGCGGTCGTGCACGAGGCGGCCCGCCGCGTAGGTTGCCCGAACGCATCCCGCACCGCCCAGCGTCATCAGCACGAACAGCGCCTCTTCCAGCGTGTCGGCGAAACGCAGGCGCTCGCGCAGGAGGGGCGTGGCCGCGAGGTCGAGCACCGCGAAATCGGCTTCGTACCCCGGCGCGAGGCGACCGATCCGGTCGTCCATATACAGGGCTCGCGCCGAGCCGAGGGTCGCGAGGTAGAAGGCCCGGTGGGCGGAGAGCGCCTCGCCCCGCAGGGCCGCGACCTTGTATGCCTCGTTCAGCGTCGCGAGCGGCGAGAAGCTGGTTCCGGCGCCGATATCCGACCCCAGCGCGGTGCGGACCGGATTGCCGGCGATCAGCGCCCGGCGCAGGTCGAACAGGCCGGAGCCGAGGAACAGGTTCGAGGTGGGGCAGTGAACGACGGCGGCGCCCGCCCCGGCGAGACGGTCCCATTCGCGGGGTGAAAGATGGATGGCATGGCCGAACAGGCTGCGCGGACCCACCAGCCCCGCGCGATCATAGACATCGAGGTAGTCCAGGGCGTCGGGGAACAGGGCGCGCACCCAATCAAGCTCCGCGAGGTTTTCGGAGAGATGGGTCTGCATGCACACGCCGTCGGTCTCGGCGAACAGCGCGCCGGCCGCCTCAAGCTGGGCCGGCGTGCTGGTCGGCGCGAAACGCGGGGTGACGGCGTAGAACAGCCGGCCGCGGCCATGCCAGCGGTCGATCAGGCGCCTGGAGTCGTCGTACCCGCGCTGTGCGGTGTCGCGCAGCGGCTCGGGCGCGTTGCGGTCCATCAGGACCTTGCCGGCGCCGGCGCGCAGGCCGAGCCTTGCCGCTTCCTCGAAATAGGCGTCGACCGAGCCGGGATGAACCGTGCAGTAGGACAGCGTGGTGGTCACGCCGGCGGCAAGTTCCTGCGCGAAGAAGAGCCGGGCCATGGCGCGGGCAAAATCGGGATCGGCATAACGCTGCTCGATGGGAAAGACATAGGTCTCCAGCCAGTCGAGCAGCTGCTTGCCATAGGCGCCGATCATCGGCGTCTGCGCGTAATGGACATGGGCGTCGATGAAGCCCGGCATCAGCAGCGCATCGCGATACTCATGCAGCTCGACGCCCGGAGGCACGAGATCGGCGACGTAGGGACCGACATGGGAGATCCGCCCGTCCGCGACGAGGATCAGCCCGTCGCTCTCATGCCGCACGCAGTCCGCGGGATCCGACACGAAGGGATTGCCGTCGTAGCCGAGCAGCTGAGCGCGGATGGCGAGACGGCCGGGGCTGGGCGGGATCATCATGCGGCGTCCTTACGCGCTGGGCACAGCACCCGCCGGGATCGGCGCCGTGCGCGGGATGGTGGCGAGGAGATAGACGATCGCGGCGACGAACGCGCCGATGAAGAAGGAAATGTCGCCGAATTCCGGATGAACGGCCGCGAAGGCGCCGACGAAGACCGGATACTGGTTCCAGAACGGCACGCTGCAGACGACGCCGGCGAGCCAGGAGAGGAAGCCGACCGTCGTCACGTCGATCGACGCGAAGCGCGAGACGCGCGGGCGGAGATGGCCGATCGCCATCACCGGGAAGCGCGGGAAGATCACGTAGCCGAGGAAGAAGAGCAGGAGTTCGTAGTTCTTGTAGAAATGCTGGTAGGCGAGCAGCGAGATGATCAGTCCGACGCCGCCCGTCAGCAGGGCCGCCTGCCATTGCTTCATGCGGATTCCCGAAGCGAGGGCGGAAAGGCTGGCGGAATATATGTTCAGCACGTTCGGGCTGATCGTGCCGATGACGATGGCGACGATCAGCGGAACGCGGAACCAGCCGGGCAGCCAGGACGAGAACAGGTCGGCCGGGCTGTTCAGCGCGACGGTGCCGCCGATGACCGCTCCGACCACCTCGAGCCAGGTCGACGAGATGAAGCAGCCGAGGAAGGCGTTCCAGAAGACGCCGCGCTTGATCGCCTCGCGGTTGTGCCGGTAGCACATGTAGCGCGAATAGTCGCCCGAATACAGGATCCAGCCGCCCAGCCACGAGAGCATGATCGAGACGGTGAGCAGGATCGCGCCGGAACGACCTCCCACTTCCGCGAGCTTCTTCGGATCGGCGACCGGCAGATGTGGGATATGGGCGAGGGTCAGCGCCGTCAGGATCGCGAAGACGGCGCCAAGGAACCAGAAGAAGACCTTTTCCGCCTTGATGATGAAGTCATGCCCGACGATCGCGATCAGCACCTGGATGATCGTGAGGCCGACGATGCCGACGACCAGGCTGGCGCCGAGCACGCGATGGACGAAATAGGCGCCGATCACGGTGTTGATCGCGAACCATGAAAAGCCGTTGAGAAAGTTGAGGAACGAAAGGACCCGGTTGCCGAACCGCCCGAACCAGCGTTCGCACAGGATCATCATCGGCAGGCCGTAATCGACGCCATAGGTCGAGAAGAGGCCGAGCAGCAGGCAACCCAGAATGTTGGCGCCGACGATCGCCACGACCGCGTCGGGCACCGAGAGGCCGAATACGCCGGTTGCGATCGCCCCGGTGGTGATGGTGGCGAATTCGACGTTCACCGCCATCCAGAGTCCGAAGAGATGCGAGGGCTTGCCATAGGCTTCCTCCGGAGTGACCTGGGCGATGCCCTTGGATTCGACCGAGAAGCCCGATTTCGTATCGCCCGCTTTCTGGGCCTGGTTTGTCATGACGTCCTCCTGTGGGTTCCGGTTTGGGTCCGGTTTCTATTACTCTGAAAAGGCGGTCGCGGAGTCGGCCGGCGCGGCGACGCGACGGGCGAGGCGGAAGCCGGCGATCCTGCACACCTCCGCCAGCGCGATCCGGCGCTCGTCATCGGGCGTGCCGGCGAGGCGCCGTTCCAGCGCCGTCATGATCGCCGCCATGTCGCGCTGGCCGCGCACGGCGATGATGAAGGGAAAGCCGAAGCGTTCCCGATAGGCGGCGTTCAGCGCGGCGAGGCGCGCCGCCTCGCCGGCGGCGAGCCGGTCGATGCCCTGCGCCCGCTGCTCGTCCGCCGACTCCGGGGCCAGCGGGCCACGATGGCCGAGCTCGGGATGGGCTCGCAGGAGTGCCGCCTGCAGCGCGGGATCGGCATCGCGGACGATGCGGGCCATCGCGGCGGCCAAGGCATCACGGTCGCCGAAGGGGCGCAGCGGCGCGGCCGCCTCGGCGACCCACGCGGCATGCTCGTAGATATCGCCGAGTGCTGCGACGAAATCCTCGCGCGCCATGGCGTTCAGGGTGGCGATGTCGGGGCCGTCGGCGCTCATTTGGCACCTCCCCTCACCCAGGCGGCGATTTCCTCTCGCTCCCGCCTGGTGATGTGCGTGACGTTGCCGGGCGGCATCGACTTCGCGCTCACCGCCTGCTGTTCGATCAGCGACGCCCTGGAGCGAATCTCGGCCGCCGTGTCGAACATGATGCCGTTCGGGGCGCTGGCCATCAGCGTCGGATGGGCGGAATGACAGGCCGCGCAACGCTCATGGATGATCGGCTCGATCCGGGCGACGGTTACATTGCCCTGCACTCCCGCGGCTTCGGCCGACGCGCCGGTCGACATCGCGCCCGGCGCCACGGCGACGATCACCAGGACGATCAGCACCGCGCCGGCGACCGGCAGGGCGAAATTGCGCTGCCCCTTGTGCCAGAGCACGAAGAACTGGCGAATGAGCGCGCCCGCCACCATGACCAGCCAGAGATAGATCCAGCTGGCCGGATGGCTGAACAGCATGCCGAAATGGCTGCTGAGCATGGCGAAGACGACCGGCAGCGTGAAATAGGTGTTGTGCACCGAACGCTGCTTGCCGCGCTTGCCGGGCAGCGGGTCGGGCGTTTCGCCGCGGGCGAGCGCCGCGACCATCTTTTTCTGGCCCGGGATGATCCAGAAGAAGACATTCGCCGTCATGATCGTGCCAAGCATGGCGCCGATGATCAGGAACGCGGCCTGGGGCGCGAACAGATGCGTCGAGATGAAGGCGGCGGCGCCGACATAGACCGCAATGGCGACGCCGAGCCGCAGATCCCGGTCGCCGAAGGCGCGGCACAGGACATCATAGACAACCCAGCCGACGAGCAGGAAGCCGAGCGCCGCCGCCACGCCGAGGCCCGGCGCGATCCGCGCCACCGAGGGATCGAGCAGATAGATGCCGGGCTGGAGCAGATACATCACCGTGAACAGCGCGAAGCCGGACAGCCAGGTCGTGTAGGATTTCCATTTCGACCAATGCAGGTCTTCGGGCATGCGCGCGGGCGAGACGAGATATTTCTGCGCGTGGTAGAACCCGCCGCCATGGACCGACCACATCTCGCCGAACACGCCGCGTTCGCGGGCCTCGGCCTCGGCCGGTGACTTCAGCCCATTGTCGAGCATGACGAAGTAGAAGGATTCGCCGATCCAGGCGATCGCCGCGATCACGTGGAGCCAGATCAGCAGGGCCATCGCCCATTGCGCCATATAGGCCGTCATTGTCGTCATTGTCCCCGATAGGTCGTGTAGCCGAACGGCGAGATCAGCAGCGGGACATGAAGGTGCGCGGCCCCGGCGCGGAGACCGAAGCGGATCACGACATCGTCCAGAAAGCGCGGTGCCGGCTCGGCCGCGCCCTTCGCGCCGAAATAGGCGCCGACGGAAAACACGAGGTCATAGCTGCCGGAATCGAAGGCCACGCCGTTCGCGGGCACAATCTTCGCGCGGCCGTTAGCATCCGTCTCGGCTTCGGCCAGGGGCCCTCCGGCCGCTCCGGCAGCGAACAGGCGGATACGCACACCGGCCGCCGGAATGCCGTGGGCAGTGTCGAGAACATGCGTGGTCAGGTCAGTCATCGATCCGGTCCGTTTCCTCTCATGTGCGGGCGATGGTGGCAGCCCGCTGCCGCGCCCGCGATCCGAAATTGTCGATATAATTCCCCGCTTATGATCCGGCGCAGCGCGCCGAGGCACGACAGGCGCTGCACTCGGCGTCGAGATCGATCGGGATGCGCGGAAGCTGGCGCATGTGCCGCGCCGGAAACCGCGATGCCAGTTCCGCGGCGACGGCGAGAGCGATGAGTTCCGGCTGCTTGCCCTGGATCGCGGGAATCCCGATCGGGCAGCACAGGCGCGCGATCGCCGCGGGCGGGATGTCCTGCCGGCGCCACTGGCGGGTGAAGCGCGCGCGCTTGGTTTCCGAACCGATCAGGCCGAGATAGCCGAAATCGCCGCGCCGCATGACCGCGGCGCACAGTGCCGCGTCTAGCGGGTGGGCATGGGTCATGATCAGGAACGCGGCACCCGGCGGCGCATCCGCGATGGCGGCGACCGGATCGGCCAGCCTGCGGCAGGCGAGTTGTGCCTTGCCACCGGGGAGGCTGGCGGGAAATGCGTCGAGGCGGGAGTCGATCCAGTCGATCGTGCAGCCGAGAGTCGCGAGAACCGCGACCACGGCACGGCCGACATGACCGGCCCCGTGCAGTTGCAGATGAAACATGGGCGGCGGGGCTTCGAGCTTTCCCGAGTCCGACGGCGCATAGGCGAGGGTGACGGAGCCTCCGCAGCACTGGCCAAGCTGCGGGCCGAGCGCGTGAAGCTCGTGCATTTCGCGGGCAAGATCGGGATGGGCGATCCATTCGCCGAGCAGCGCGCCGGCGCGCGCGATCGCCGCGTGTTCCAGGGCGCCGCCACCGATCGTGCCGTCGGTCGCGTGCGCCGTCACCATCATGCGCGTGCCCTGCTCGCGGGGCGCCGAGCCACGAACGCGCCGCAGCTCGACGATCACGCCGCGTGGAGGTTGTGCAACGGTACTCACGGTGCGTCACCGCCGGCGCGGACGACATCGAGCGCGTCGAGGATCGCCTCCGGCGTCGCCGGTGCGCGCAGCGGCGGATCGACGCGGTGGCCGCCGGCGGCCGAGATCGCGTCGCGGATCGCGAGCAGCACCGAGAAGGCCAGCAGCATCGGCGGTTCGCCGACCGCCTTCGAACGGTGGATGCTCGGTTCCCGGTTGGGGCTGTCGAACAGGGTCGTGTTCAGCACCGCCGGCACGTCGTTCGCGGTGGGGATCTTGTAGGTGCTTGGCGCATGGGTCAGCAGCATGCCGGTCTTCGGATGCCAGACCAGTTCTTCCGATGTCAGCCAGCCCATGCTCTGCACGAAGCCGCCCTCGATCTGGCCGATATCGATGGCGGGGTTCAGCGACCGCCCGGCATCGTGCAGAATATCGGTGCGCAGTGCCGTGAATTCGCCGCTCAGCGTGTCGATCACCACCTCGGATACCGCGGCACCGTACGCGAAATAGTAGAACGGCCGGCCACGCATCGTCTGTGGCGACCAGTTGATCTTCGGCGTGGCGTAGAAGCCGTCGCTCCAGAGTTGCACGCGCGCTTCGTAGGCCATGCGGACGAGATCGGCGAAGCTGATCGATGTGCCGCCGATCCGCACGAGACCATTTGAAAAGCGGATGCTTTCGATTCCGGTTTCAAAACGCTCCGCGGCGAACGCGGCGAGCCGCCCGCGGATCGCGAGCGCCGCGTCGAGCGCCGCCATGCCGTTCAGATCCGCCCCGGTGGAGGCGGCGGTGGCGGAGGTGTTCGCGACCTTCGACGTGTCCGTCGCCGTGCAGCGCACCTGGTCGAAGCCGATCCCCAGCGCATCCGCGACGACCTGCGCGACCTTGGTGTTGAGCCCCTGCCCCATCTCGGTGCCGCCGTGATTCACCAGCGCGCTGCCGTCGGCATAGACATGCACCAGCGCGCCGGCCTGGTTCAGATGCGGCACGTTGAAGGAAATGCCGAATTTCACCGGCGTCAGCGCAAGCCCCTTCTTCAGCACCGGACTGGTCGCGTTGAAGGCCGCGACCGCGGCGCGGCGCTCGTGATAGGCGCTGCTCCGGACGAGCTGTTCCACGATCTCGGCAATCACGTTGTCTTCGACCGTCTGTCCGTATGGCGTGACGTCGCGCGCGCCGCGACCGTAGAAATTCGCGCACCGGATCTCGAGCGCGTCGCGGCCGAGGCGGCGGGCGATCGAGTCGAGGATGATCTCGGTGACCAGCGCGCCCTGCGGGCCGCCGAAGCCGCGGAAGGCGGTGTTGCTCTGCGTGTCGGTCCGGGCGAGATGGCCGGTCAGCGCGACTTCGGGCAGGAAATAGGCATTGTCCGCATGGCAGAGCGCGCGGGTGAGCACGGCCATCGACAGGTCGGTCGAGTGGCCGGCATTGGCGATCATGGTGATCACGAGACCCGCGATCCGGCCGTTGTCGTCGAAGCCGACCTCATAATCGTATTCGAATCCGTGGCGGCGGCCGGTGATCAGGAAATCATCGTCGCGGTCGAGGCGCAGCTTCACCGGCCGGCCGAGCCGTGAAGCGGCGATCGAGGCCGCGCAGGCGAACAGCCCCGACTGCGATTCCTTGCCGCCGAACCCGCCGCCCATGCGCCGGCATTCGACCAGCACCTGATGGCTGCGCCAGCCGAGCGCATGGGCGACGAGATGCTGCATCTCGCTCGGATGCTGCGTCGAGCACAGCACGTGCATCCCGTCATTCTCGGTCGGGATCGCATAGGTGATCTGGCCTTCGAGATAGAATTGCTCCTGGCCGCCGAGGCTGAACCGCCCGGCGAGCCGGTGCGGCGCCGCCGCGATGGCCCGGCGGCAGGCGCCCGGCTCCGACTCGCGGACGAGTTCCATCGGCGCGCGCAGGTGGCGGCCCGCCTCATGGGCGGCACGGGGATCGAGGACCGGCTCCGCCGGCTCGACCCGCACGGCGTCGCGCGCCTTCGCCGCTGCCCGGCGCGCGAGATCGCGCGCGGTGGCGACGACGATGAAGACCGGCTGGCCGAGATACCGCACCGCGCCCTCGGCGAGGATCGGATCGTCATGCACGACGGGGCCGCATTCGTTCGCGCCGGGAATGTCGGACGCGATGATGACATCGACGACGCCTGGCTGCGCGCGCAGAAGCGCCGTGTCGATGCCGAGCAGCGTTCCCGCCGCGACCGGAGAGAGGCCGAGCGCGGCGTGCAGGGTTCCCGCGCGTTCCGGCACATCGTCGACATACGCCGCGGCGCCGGAAACGTGCAGATGCGCTGATTCGTGCGGGACACCCACACCGACGCGGCTGCCGGCGGCCAGCGCCGCCTCGTCCGCTTCCGACCAGGCAACCCTGACACCCGCCGCGAAACCGGCAAGGCCGGGCTTCGTGGCACGGGATGTGGCTGACCCAGGGCGGCTCTGCTCGTTCATGCGGCACCTGCCATCATGCCGGACGGGACGGCGCGCGTGCGCAGCGCCGGTCCAGCCGCGGACGCCGTCAGTTCGAGATGGAGCCGCCGCAGCAGGTTGCGCGCCACGCGCATCCGGTAATCGGCACTCGCCCGCAAATCGGTCAGGGGCGTGAAATCCGCCCCGAGGGCGTTCATCGCCGCCGCGATCGTCACCTCGTTCCAGGGCTGGCCGCGCAGCGCGGCTTCCGCCGCCGCGGCGCGGCGCACGGTCGCGGCCATGCCGCCGAATGCGAGGCGGACGTCCCGCACGGCGCCGTCCCGCAGCGTGACCGCCGCGCCGAGGCTGAGGGTCGAGATGTCGCAGTCATGGCGCTTCGAGATCTTGTAGGCGCGGAACCGCGTCGCCGGATCGGGACGGGGAATCTCGATCGCGCGCAGGAACTCGCCAGGTGCGCGGGCGGTTTTCATGTAATCGAGATAGAATGCGTCGATCGGCAGACGCCGGATCGTCCCGCCCTGTTGCAGGACCAGTGTCGCGCCAAGCGCCATGAGCACCGGCGGCGCATCGCCGATCGGCGAACCATTGGCGACGTTGCCGCCCATCGTGCCGGCATGGCGCACCGGCGGCCCGGCAAAGCGCAACGCCATTTCACGACATTCCGGCACCAGGGCGGCGAGCGCGTTCCAGGCATCCTCGAGCGGTACGGCGGCGCCGACGGTCAGCCCCTCCGGCGTCGCCTCGATCGCGCGCAGTTCGGCGACGTCGTTGACCGAAATCAGATCGCCCACGTCGCGGAACTGCTTGTTCACCCACAGGCCGATATCGGTGGCGCCGCCCAGGATGCGCGCCGCGGGTTTTTCAGCGCAGAGCGCGGCCAGGCGTTCGGCGGTGCGCGGCGCGTGAAAGCGGTTGAACCGGGGGACGCCGTCCGCCGCGAGGGCAGGATCGGCCGCCTCGTAGCTGAACGCCGGCGGCGTTTCCGCCGCGATCCTGCGCAGGGAGGCTTCCACCGGCGCCGCGTCGAACGCGACCGGAGGAAGCGTGAACATCCGCTCGGCGGCATCGAGGATCGGCCGATAGCCGGTGCAGCGGCAGAGGTTGCCGGCCAGCCGGTCGGCGATGGCCTGCCGGTTCGG
This sequence comes from Acidiphilium multivorum AIU301, assembly GCF_000202835.1. Lineage (NCBI taxonomy): Bacteria > Pseudomonadati > Pseudomonadota > Alphaproteobacteria > Acetobacterales > Acidocellaceae > Acidiphilium > Acidiphilium multivorum. Next base: position 839,151 of record NC_015186.1, on the reverse strand, counting down.
CGGCGTGGCTCCCTGATGATCGAGATACAGCGCGAGTAGCGACATCGCGAAACCCGGCGTGCAGAAGCCGCATTGCGAGGCGTGGCAGTCGACCAGCGCCTGCTGCACCGGATGCAGCGCGCCGCCGGCCAGAGGACGCAGATCCTCCACCGTCAGCAGCGCCTTGCCATGCAGCGTCGGCAGGAAACGGATGCACGCATTGACCGGCCGCAGATCGAGCCCGCCGACGCGGACGGCGCCGGCAGGCGGCGCGGCCTCCGCCAGTTCGGCGACGATGACCGTGCAGGCCCCGCAATCACCCTCGGCGCAGCCTTCCTTGGTGCCGCATTGCCCCGCGCTCTCCCGCAGCCAGCCGAGAACCGTGGTCGTGATCGCCAGGTCGCCGACCGCGACGATCCCGCCACGGAAATGAAAGCGAATTTTCTGTTGTGTCATGGTCCTTGCGGCCCGTCCCGTTTCAGCTCCGACGAAACAGACTAATCCATCGCACGGGCGGGTCGCAGTTTAAATGACACATATAAGCGCGCGCTTATGATCCCGGCCCGCCGCTGCCCGCGCCGCGCCCGAGGCGGGTCCGGGCGAAGCCGATAAACTCGCCGACCACGGCGGAATGCTCCCGCGGGTAGACGAGGCTGACATCGGCCCGCGCCGGATTGCCGGCGAGCGGGCGGAAGCCGAGACCGGACGGCGCGAGGCGGCGGGCGGAGTCGGGCAGCAGCGCGATGCCGAACCCGTCCGCAACCAGCGCCATCACGGCATGAGCCTCGACCACCTCCTGCACGATGCGCGGGGCGAAGCCGGCCTCGATGCAGCATGTCCAGAGATGATCGGCGAAGCGCGAATCCGCGCGGCGGAAGAACACGAAGGGCTCGTCGCGCAGGTCCGCCAGGGCGAGGCGGCGCCGGACAGCCAGGGGATGATCGCGGGGAAGCACCGCGCTGACGCCTTCCGACCACGCCGGCTCGACACGGAGAGCCGGGTCCGCGCCGGGTGTGCGCAGGAAGCAGAGATCGAGCCGCCCGGCGCCGAGCGCCGCCTCCTGCTCGCCGGGTGGCATCTCGTGCAGGCGCACCTGCACGCCCGGCGCGAATATCTGGAACGCGGCCACCAGGCCGCCGAGCCCGCCGAGCAGGACCGCGCCGGTCATGCCGATATCCAGCGTGCCCGACCGGCCCGCGCCGATGACCCGCGCCTCGTCGCGCGCGCGGACGGCTTCCGCCAGGATCTGCCGCGCCCGGGTCAGGAAGGCCGCGCCGGCGGGGGTGAGCGACACGTTCCGGCTCGACCGGGCGATCAGCGTCGTGCCGATTTCCAGTTCGAGATCGCGGATCTGCTGGCTGAGCGGCGGCTGCGATATCGCGAGCCGGCGGGCCGCTTCCGTGAAACTCAGCGTCTCGGCGACGGCGACGAAATAGCGCAGATGCCGCAGTTCCATGCCGGTTCGATCCATATGAAATAAATATCAATCATTCTGAACAATATATTGGACGTATTGCCTCCCTTCGGCAAGTTTCGATCAGGCGGGCGGCCGCAGTTGCGCCGGTCCGGCATGGAACGGAACGGATCGAATGGGCCCGGCACGACGGCCCAAGGGGGAACACAGGATGAGCAGGATGCGGGCGGCCGAGGCCGCGATCCGCGTATTGGAACGGGAGGGCGCGACCACCCTGTTCGGCGTGCCGGGGGCGGCGATCAATCCGCTCTACGCGGCGATGCGCGGATCGAACGCGATACGGCATGTCCTGGCGCGCCACGTCGAGGGCGCCAGCCACATGGCGGAGGGATTCACCCGGGCGAAGCCGGGCAATATCGGCGTCTGCGTCGGCACGTCCGGCCCCGCGGGCACCGACATGATCACCGGGCTCTATTCCGCCCTGGCGGATTCGATCCCGATTCTCTGCATCACCGGCCAGGCGCCGCGCGCCCGCCTCCACAAGGAGGATTTCCAGGCAGTGGATATCGAGAGCATCGCGAAGCCGGTGACCAAATGGGCCGTCACGGTGCGCGAGCCGGCCCTGGTGCCGCGGGTGTTTCAGCAGGCGTTCCATGTCATGCGCTCCGGCCGGCCGGGGCCGGTCCTGATCGACCTGCCGATCGACGTGCAGATGGCCGAGATCGAATTCGACGAGGAAACCTACGCGCCGCTGCCCGTCTACCGGCCCGCGGCGACGGCGGCGCAGATCGAGCGCGCGCTCGACATGCTGGAGAGCGCGGAACGCCCGCTGATCGTGGCCGGTGGCGGCGTCATCAACGCCGATGCCGCCGACCGGCTGGTCGCCTTCGCGGAACTGACCGGGGTGCCGGTGATTCCGACGCTGATGGGCTGGGGCGCGATCCCGGATGATCATCCGCTGATGGCCGGCATGGTCGGGCTCCAGACCAGCCACCGCTACGGCAACGCGACCTTCCTCGAATCCGATTTCGTGCTCGGCATCGGCAATCGCTGGGCCAACCGGCACACCGGCTCGATCGAGACATACACCAGGGGGCGGCGCTTCGTTCACGTCGACATCGAGCCGACGCAGATCGGCCGCGTGTTCGAGCCGGATTATGGCATCGTGTCGGATGCCGGCGCGGCTCTCGATCTGTTCCTTTCCCTGGCGGCGGAGCGGCGCGCGGCAGGACGGCTGCCCGACAGGCGCGGGTGGTCAGAAGCCTGCCGCGCCCGCAAGCGCACGATGCTGCGGCGAACCCATTTCGATGCCGCACCCATAAAGCCACAGCGCGTCTACGAGGAAATGAACAAGGCGTTCGGGCGCGAAACCCGCTATGTCAGCACGATCGGGCTGTCGCAGATCGCGGCGGCGCAGTTCCTGCACGTCTTCCGCGCGCGCAACTGGATCAATTGCGGCCAGGCCGGTCCGCTCGGCTGGACCATCCCGGCGGCGCTCGGCGCCGCGGTGGCGGAGCCGGACCGGCCCGTGGTCGCGCTTTCCGGCGACTATGACTTCCAGTTCCTCATCGAGGAGCTCGCGGTCGGCGCGCAGTTCAGCATTCCCTACCTGCACGTCGTCGTGAACAATGCGTATCTCGGGCTGATCCGCCAGGCACAGCGCGCCTTCGGGATGGATTACTGCGTCGATCTCGCCTTCGAGAACATCAACGCGCCGGAACAGGGCCCGGCGGCGGCCAGCGGCGTCGATCATGTCGCCGTCGCGGAAGGTCTCGGCTGCAAGGCGCTGCGGGTGACCGAGCCCGACGGTATCGCGCCCGCCCTGATCCGCGCCGCGGCGATGATGAAGGCGCATCGCGTGCCCGTGGTCGTCGAGATCGTGCTCGAACGGGTGACGAATATCGCCATGGGCCCTGAAATCGATTCGATTCAGGAACATGACGAACTTGCCGAACACAAGGACGATGCGCCAACCGCGCTCGCGTTTCTGGACTGACAGGAGGAACCGACCCGTCATGCCGAAATTCTGTGCCAATCTTTCCATGCTCTACGGGGAACATGCGTTTCTCGACCGGTTCGACGCGGCGGCGGCGGACGGGTTCGGCGGTGTCGAGTTCCTCTTCCCCTACGCATTCCCGGCCGGTGAGATCGCCGCGCGGCTGAAGCGGAACGGGCTCGTCCAGGTCCTGCACAATCTTCCGGCCGGAAACTGGGACGCCGGCGAGCGCGGCATCGCCTGCGATCCCGACCGTGCCGACGAATTCCACGCCGGCGTCGCGCAGGCGATCGATTATGCTACGGCGCTCGGTTGCCCTCAGGTCAACTGCCTCGTCGGCATTCCGCCGGCGGGCGTCGATCCCGCGCGGATACGGCGGACACTCGTCGCGAACCTGGGTCGCGCGGCGCGCGAACTCGGCAAGGCTCGCATCCGCCTCCTGATCGAGCCGGTCAACGGCCACGACATTCCCGGCTTCTGGTTGCAGCGCGTCGAGGACGCCGCGACGCTGATCGAGGAGACCGGGTCGGACAACATTTTCATCCAGTACGACATCTATCACCAGCAACGCTCCGCCGGCGAGCTCATCGCCACGTTCCGCCGCTTCCGCGACCGCATCGCGCATGTGCAGGTTGCCGACAATCCCGGTCGCGGCGAGCCGGGCACAGGTGAAATCGGGTATGGTCGCATCTTCGCCATGCTGGATGACGCCGGCTACCAGGGCTGGATCGGCTGCGAGTACCGGCCGGCAGCCGGCACGAGCGCCGGGCTCGGCTGGCGCGACACGCTGGCGCGCCCCACCGCGGGACCGGAGATCGCGGCATGAGGGTCGGATTCATCGGGCTTGGAATCATGGGGCTGCCGATGGCCGGGCACATCGCGGCGGCCGGGCATGTGCTGTTCGCCCATTCGCGCAGCGGCGTGCCCCCTCGCCTTCTGGACGCCGGAGCCACCGCGTGCGCATCCCCCGCCGATGTTGCCCGCCAGGCGGACGCCATCATCCTCATGCTGCCCGACACGCCCGATGTCGAGGCGGTCCTGTTCGGCACCGACGGTGTCGCCGACGGACTCGCCGCCGGCCGGATGGTGATCGACATGAGCTCCATCTCTCCGCTCGCGACGAGGGAGTTCGCACAAAGGATCGAGGCTGCGGGCTGCGCATTTGTCGATGCGCCGGTCTCCGGCGGCGAGGTCGGCGCGAAATCGGCCAGCCTGACCATCATGGCCGGCGGCACCGATGATGGCTTCGCCCGCGCGGAGCCGTTGTTGCGGCTGATGGGCAGGACCATCACCCATGTCGGCCCCTGCGGCGCCGGCCAGACCGCGAAGGTCGCCAACCAGATCATCGTCGCGCTCACCATCGAGGCGGTTGCCGAGGCGCTGGTCTTCGCCGCGAGGGCCGGCGCCGATCCGGCGCGCGTGCGCGAGGCCCTGATGGGCGGCTTCGCCTCCTCGCGCGTGCTCGAGGTGCACGGCCAGCGCATGATCGACCGGGCCTTCGAACCCGGCTTCCGCATTGGCCTGCACCAGAAGGACCTCGAACTCGCGCTGTCCGGCGCGCGCCAGCTGGGCGTCAGCCTGCCCAACACGGCGTCATGCCAGTCTCTGTTCAACGCATGCATCGCGGCCGGTGGTCGCGACTGGGACCATTCCGCCCTGGTGCGTGCCCTTGAACGTCTGGCCGCGCATGAGTTGAGCTGATGAACGCGGCATCGGCCACGCTCCGGTCCGATCCGGTCGGGGCAACCGGATTGCTGCGCGGGATGCTCGATGCGGCGATCGATGCGGCGCGCCCGGCTCGGGTGTTGCCCCCATGGCTGCCGCCGCCGCCGCCGGGCCGGACCATCGTCGTCGGCGCCGGCAAGGCGGCGGCGTCGATGGCGGCGGCGGTGGAGGCGGTATGGACCGCTCCGCTCGAAGGTCTCGTCATCACGCGCTACGGCCACGCGGTGCCCTGCGCCCGGATCGAGGTGGTGGAAGCGGCTCACCCGGTGCCCGACGAGGCCGGGCTCGCGGCCACGGAACGAATGCTCGGGCTGGCCGCCTCGGCCGGCCCCGACGACCTGGTTCTGACGCTGATGTCGGGCGGCGGCTCCGCGCTGCTCACCCGGCCCGCCGCCGGACTGACGCTGGCGGACAAACAGGCGATCACCCATGCCATGCTCGCCTCCGGGGCGACGATTGCGGAAATGAACTGCGTGCGCCGGCATCTCTCCGCCGTGAAGGGCGGCCGCCTCGCCCTCGCCGGCCATCCGGCGCGGCTGGTCACGCTCGTGATCTCCGATGTGCCCGGCGACGATCCCGCCATCGTGGCGAGCGGGCCGACGCTGCCGGATTCGACGACCGCGGCGATGGCGCGCGAGATCCTGGCGCGATACCGGGTGGACCTGCCGGATGCTGTCCGCCTCCATCTCGCCCGCGACGAGGGCGGTGTCCGGCCGGACGATCCCCGCCTCGCCGGCCAATCGGCGCATCTGATCGCGACACCTCGGCTCGCCCTCGAGGCCGCCGCGGACGTTGCCCGGCATCACGGCGTCACGCCGGTCATTCTCGGCGATTCGATCGAGGGCGAGGCACGCGAGGTCGCGCGCGTCATGGCCGGCATCGCCAGGCAGGCCGCGCGTCATGGCGTGCCCGCCGCCGCGCCCTGCGCGCTGATCTCGGGCGGGGAGACGACGGTGACGATCGGGCCCGACACGCCGCGTGCGGCGCGCGGCGGCCGCAACGTGGAATTCCTCCTCGCGCTCGCGCTGGAACTCGACGCACAGCCGGGGATCCATGCGCTGGCCGCCGACTCCGACGGGATCGACGGGACCGAGCCGGTCGCGGGCGCGGTCATCGGGCCAAGGACGCTGGCGGCCAGCCGTGCCGCCGGTCTTGACCCGGGCGCGATCCTGGCGGCCCATGACGCACACACGCTGTTCGAGAGGATCGGCGCTCAGGTGGTGACCGGCCCGACCCTGACGAACGTGAACGACATCCGGGTGATACTGGTCACCGCACAAGAGGCCGGAGAGTGAGGGACATGGACAGCTTGACACGCGCGGCCGCCAGACTTCCCGCCTGGCGCGGCGAGGCCGGAGCCCGGATCATGGCGCGGCTGGACGCCCTGGCCCGGCATTCGAGCGAGGCGGACGCCCTGACCCGCCTCTATCTGACCGACGCGCATCGCGACGCTCTCGCGACGCTCGGCGCCTGGATGCGCGAGGCAGGACTCGCGGTCAGGCAGGACGAGGTCGGCAACCTGATCGGCCGGCGCGAGGGCACGGCACCCGGCCTGCCGGCGCTGTTGCTGGGCTCCCATGTCGATACGGTGCGCAATGCCGGGAAATATGATGGCCCGCTCGGTATCGTCGCCGCGATCGAGGCCGTCGCGCGGCTGAATGACACGCCCCTCCCCTTCGCCATCGAAATCCTCGCGCTGGGCGACGAGGAAGGCGTGCGCTTTCCCGCCGCCCTGACCGGCGCACGCGCCTTCGCCGGCACGCTCGATCCGGCGACCCTCGCGGCAACCGACGCCGAGGGGATCACCATGCGCGCGGCACTCGAAGCGTTTGGCGGTTCGCCGGACCGGATCGCCGCGGCGGCGCGGCACGAGCGCGACGTTCTGGCCTATCTCGAGCTGCATATCGAGCAAGGGCCGGTACTGGAGGCCGAGGGTCTGCCAGTCGGCATCGTCACCGCGATCGCCGGCGCCGAACGGCACGTGATCGAGGTGACGGGCGTGGCCGGCCATGCCGGCACCGTGCCGATGGCGCTGCGCCACGACGCGCTGGCCGCGGGCGCGGAAATGGTGCTCGCGGCCGAGCGGATCGCGCGCGAGACGACCGATCTCGTCGCGACCGTCGGCCAGATGACGGCGCTGCCGGGCGCGGTGAACGTCATCCCCTCGGCAGCACGGTTCAGCCTCGACATCCGCAGCCCGTCCGACGCGGTGCGGCGGGATGCCGTCGCGCGCCTGTTCATGCACTGGCGGGAGATTGCCGCGCGGCGCGGCGTCACCCTGTCCAGCCGCAAGAATTTCGAGGAAGAAGCGGCGCCCTGCGCTCCAGCGCTGATGGCGCTGCTCGATGCCGCCGTCACCCGCGCCGGCGTTCGCGTCCGCCACCTGCCGAGCGGCGCTGGGCATGATGGGCTGGCCATCGCGTCGCTCTGCCCCATCGGCATGCTGTTCCTGCGCTGCCGCGGCGGCATCAGCCACAACCCGGCCGAAGCGATCGCCGAAGAGGATGCGGGGCTTGCGGCCTGCATCCTCGCGGATACGCTGCGCCACTTCGACCCCGCCCCGTTCGCCTCCCATGCCCAAACGATAAAGGACTGACCATGGCCGATACCGAGACGATGCCCGTTCCCGATGCGATTTCCCGCTACCTTTCCGGCGCGCGGGAGGCGGAGACAAGGTTTCTGGCCGACCTGGTCAGGCTGCCGTCGGACAACCCGCCCGGCGATTGCGCCGCCCATGCGGCGCGGACGGCAGAATTGCTGGAAGGGCTGGGCTTCACGGTCGAACGCCATGTGGTGCCCGAGGCGGAAGTCCGCGCCAACGGCATGATCAGCGCCGTGAACCTGGTGGTCCGCCACCGTTTCGGCCCGGGCGGCAAGGTGATCGCGCTCAACGCGCATGGCGACGTGGTGCCGCCCGGCGAGGGCTGGACGCGCGATCCCTATGGCGCCGAAATCGTCGATGGCTGGATGTATGGCCGCGGCGTCGCGGTTTCGAAATCCGATTTCGCGACCTACGCCTTCGCCCTGCTCGCCCTGCGCGAGAGCGGGCTGGAACTCGATGGCGCGGTCGAACTGCACCTGACCTATGACGAGGAGGCCGGCGGCGCCATCGGCCCCGGCATCCTGCTGCGCGAGAAGATCTCGCAGCCCGACCTCGCGATCGCCGCAGGATTTTCCTATGCCGTCGTCAACGCCCACAACGGCTGCCTGCATCTGGAAGTCCAGGTCGACGGGCGCTCCGCCCACGCGGCGATGCCGTTCACCGGCGTCGACGCGTTGCAGGCGGCGAACGCGGCGCTCTCCGCGCTCTATGCGACGCGCGGGACGCTGTCCGCAACGGTGTCGCGGATCGCCGGCATCGGTAGCCCGCAGCTTACGGTGGGGCTGATCAGCGGCGGGATCAACACCAACGTGGTGCCCGATCGCGTGACCTTCCGGCTCGACCGGCGGATGATCCCTGAGGAAAACACGCAGGACGTGGAGGACGGCCTGCGCCGGCTGATCGGCGCGGCGGTGGCCACCGTTCCCGGCGCGCGGGCGACGATCCGGCGCATCCTGCTGGCCGAGCCGCTCACGCCGTTGCCCGGCGCCGAGGTGCTTTCCGCCGCCTTGTGCGAGGAAGCCTCCCGCATCATGGGCGAGACGATCACAACCAGGGGCGTGCCGCTGTACACCGACGCCCGGCATTATGCCGCCGCCGGCGTGCCCATCGTGCTGTTCGGCGCCGGGCCGCACACGATCGAGGAGGCGAACGCCCACCGCGCCGACGAGCGGCTGAAGCTCGACGATCTCTTCAAGGCCACCGAAGTGGTCGCCAGAGCCCTCGCCCGCCTGTTACGCTGACCGCCGCACCATCGACACATCACCGGAGCCGCGTCCGATGACAGGCTATCCCCGCGACATGAAGGGCTACGGCCGCGACCGTCCCGACCCGCGCTGGCCGGGCGGCGCGTTGATCTGCGTGCAATTCGTGGTCAACTACGAAGAAGGCGGCGAGAACAACATCCTGCACGGGGATGCCGCGTCGGAAGCGTTTCTCTCGGAAATTCCCGGCGCGGCGCCCTGGCCCGGCGAGCGGCACTGGAACATGGAGTCGATCTACGAATACGGCGCACGGGCGGGCTTCTGGCGCCTGTGGCGGCTGTTTGCCGAACGGCGGATCAGGACAACGGTATTCGGCGTCGCCACGGCGCTCGACCGCGGCCGCGAACAGGCCGCCGCGATGCGGGAGGCCGGTTGGGAAATCGCCTGCCATGGCCTGAAATGGATCGACTACCGCTCGGTCCCGCGCGACGTCGAGGCCGCTCATCTGGCGGCGGCGATCCGCCTGCATCGCGAGGTGACCGGCGAGGCGCCGCAAGGATTCTATCTCGGCCGGTGTTCGATGAACACGCGGGCACTGACCATGGAACAGGACTGCTTCCGCTATTCGTCGGACAGCTATGCCGACGACCTGCCCTACTGGGTGCGGGGCCCGGCCGGCCGGCATCTCGTCATTCCCTACACGCTCGACGCCAACGACATGCGCTTCTCGACGACGTCCGGCTTTGCCAGCGGCGACGATTTTCTCTCCTATCTGCGAGACGCGTTCGACGTGCTCTACCGCGAGGGCGAAAGCGGCAGGCCGGCGATGATGAGCGTGGGCCTGCATTGCCGCCTTGCGGGCCGTCCCGGGCGGCTTGCGGCGCTGGCGCGCTTCCTCGATCATGTCGCGGCGCACGAGAACGTCTGGGTGGCGCGACGGATCGACGTCGCCGAACATTTCCACGCCCATCACACGGGGCTGGAGGTGCTGGGCGGATGAAGCGGAGGCGGCGGAACATTTGACGGGCTATCGCGACACGGTCGACATCTATCTGCTGCGAGTGCTGCACACGCTGCTCGTCGAGGGCAGCGTGACCCGCACGGCGGTCAGGCTCAACCAGTCGCAACCCGCGATCAGCGCCGCGTTGCGCCGCCTGCGCGACATCACCGGAGATCCCCTCCTCGTGCGCGCCAAGTCCGGCATGGTGCCGACGGAGCGGGGCCTTGCCCTGCTTGAGCCGGTGACGAACGCTCTCCACGAAATCAGCCGGATCGCGATCGCGAGGGACGCCTTCGACCCCAAACACTCGATCCGCAGCTTCCGCATCGGCTCGCCCGACTATCTGAACATCCTCTTCGTCCCGAGCCTCGTCGAGCGGTTCCGCGCGGCGGCCCCGCATGCCCGGCTCGAACTCCATCCGCTGACATCGGACGCCGACTACGAGGAATCGCTCGCCAGTGGCACGTTCGACCTGGTGCTCGGCAACTGGCCCGAGCCGCCGAAAAGGCTTCAGCGCCGCACGCTGTTTTCCGACGAGGTCGTCTGCCTCCTTGCCGCCGATCACCCTCTCGCGCAGCGCTTTCGTGCCGGAGGGACGATTAGCGAGGCGGATTATCTGACCGCCGCGCACCTCGCGCCCACGCCCTATTCTCCGACCCAGCGCGGTCCGATCGAATCGCATCTCACGCGCGCGCGGCTGAAACGGAACGTGCAGATTCTCGTTCCCTATTTCAGCCTTGCTCCGCCACTGCTGCTCAAGACCGATCTCATTTTCACCACGACGCGCCGCTTTGCCGAATTCCATGCACGGCATCTGCCATTGGCGGTCGTGCCGTCGCCGATCGATTTTCCTGCCGTCGAATACTACCTCCTCTGGCATCCGCGCGGGCACCTTTCCGATGAGGTGCAGTGGTTGATCAACCTCGTCGCCAGCGCGGTATGAGCATCAATGCCGCGGTCTCGCGGGGCTGTGGAAAATGGCGCCCCTGAGGCGATCAAGCGGACCAGACTCATCGCCGCGGACGCAGGGTTGGTTGCCATAGACCGACGGCTTCACGCCACACCAGGCGTTGCCCTCATGCTCATTGCGCAGTTGCCTGAGAGTGGTCAGGTCGATCGACGCGCTTGCCAGCCCGGCTCCCGTCTCGCGCAACAGCGGAGGGCGCTCGGGGCCATGATCGATCGGCGACGGCCGTCCAGGCAGCGGGACAATGCGTAAGGCCGCAATCATTGCCACCGCCGGAAAGTTCCTTGCCACCCTGAATGCCATTCTCGCTGCCGGCACCGACGATCGACCCAAGGCAAGCGTCCGATTTCAGTCGGCGCCAGACACAGGGCGGCTCAAGACCGATACAGTGCCGCACTCTCCGGCCTCCGTCATACTCTCGCGTTCATTGCTTTCCAAAAACGTTCAACAGCCTCGGAATCCACCGGATTTCGAGGCCGGATCACGAGCATCCGCCTTTGTTCACCCGGTTTAGGAACCGGCCGGACCCGAGTCCCCGACGTGGCGCTCCTGATGCAGACGATACGGAAACGAAAAGCCGCCTCGGCGACCCTCCCTTCCGGAGAAGGGGCAGGTCGCCTCGGCGGCGTATCGGTCGATGCCCGGTCTCAGGCGCCGGGCTGCCCAGGCATCAGCCGGCTTCGACGCTGCGGTTTGCGCCGTGGGCCGGGTAGGCGAGCGTGCCGACCACGGTGATCGTGAGCGTGCGGCCGTTGATCAGGCTGGCCGGCACCACCGCCGCACCGCCAGTCCAGCGGCCGTCGGCCTCGACGTCATGCCAGCCCTCGGTCAATGCCGGGTGATCGAGCGCGATCGGCTCGTCGCCAAGCATCATCGCGCCGATCTTGACACCGAGCACGCGGCGGTCACGCGGATCCGGGGTCAGGTAGCCCGGGATCGCCGTGCGCGAGGTGATCACCGCCGCGCCATCGGCCCGATACCGGATCTTGAGATCCGCATCGTCCGTGGTCTCGATCCCGGCCCGGGCCAAGATGCGTGCCCGGACCCGTTCCACGATCGCGCCTTCCTCGGCGAAGGGCGCGCAGCTTCCGGTCTCGCGCAGGGCCTGCGCGAAGTCCGGATGCAGGATGATCGCGTCACCGCCATTCTCGAAGGCCGGGCGGTTGCCGGTCTCGAGGTAGCTCTCCGCAGCCATGCCTTCCGCCAGAAGTACCGCATGCTGCGGCAGCTCGACATGGAAGTAGGTGACCTGGCTGCGCCGGAGCTGCCGGATCGTCGCGCCGTTAACCAGCGCCTTTGCCGGGATGAGCACGCCGTCGAGGTAGAAAGCGTGATCCGGCGAGACGATCAGGTCGCGGACCGGGATGCCGTCGGCAATGGCGCCGGCGTCGATCACGATCGGCTGCACCGCCTCGGGTCTGGCGTGGCGGTCGAGGTCGATCGTGCGATAGCCGAGCCACACCACCGGCGCCGTTCCGCCGTCGTGCAGCACGACCACATCGCCTGCGACCAACTCCTCTACCGGCACGTCACCCCGCACAGTCGCAATCCGCGTCCCCTCTGCGAAGCAGGGATTTCCACCCGTCGCACCCGTTGCGCCCGTGGCACCCGTCGCGCCCGTGGCACCCGTCGCGCCGGTGGCACCCGTTGCGCCCGTGGCACCTGTGGCACCCGTGGCACCCGTCGCGCCTGTGGCACCCGTCGCGCCCGTGGCACCTGTGGCTCCGGTTGCGCCCGTGGCACCCATCGCGCCCGTTGCGCCTGTGGCACCCGTCGCGCCGGTGGCACCCGTGGCGCCCGTGGCGCCCGTGGCACCCATCGCGCCCGTTGCGCCTGTGGCACCCGTGGCGCCGGTGGCACCCGTGGCGCCCGTGGCGCCCGTGGCACCCGTCGCGCCGGTGGCGCCTGTGGCACCCGTGGCGCCCGTGGCACCCGTGGCACCCGTCGCGCCTGTGGCACCCGTCGCGCCGGTGGCTCCGGTTGCGCCCGTGGCGCCTGTGGCGCCTGTGGCACCCATCGCGCCGGTGGCACCCGTCGCACCCGTGGCGCCGGTGGCACCCGTCGCGCCGGTGGCACCCGTGGCGCCGGTGGCACCCATCGCGCCGGTGGCGCCCGTGGCACCCGTCGCGCCGGTGGCACCCGTCGCGCCCGTGGCGCCTGTGGCACCCGTCGCACCGGTGGCTCCGGTGGCTCCGGTTGCGCCCGTGGCACCCGTCGCGCCGGTGGCACCCGTCGCGCCCGTGGCACCCATCGCGCCCGTTGCGCCGGTGGCACCCGTCGCGCCGGTGGCACCCGTCGCACCCGTGGCGCCCGTGGCACCCGTCGCGCCGGTGGCACCCGTCGCACCCATCGCGCCCGTGGCTCCGGTGGCACCCGTTGCGCCCGTGGCACCCGTCGCACCCGTCGCGCCCGTTGCGCCCGTCGCGCCGGTGGCTCCGGTGGCACCCGTCGCACCCGTGGCGCCCGTCGCGCCGGTGGCACCCGTGGCTCCGGTGGCACCCATCGCGCCCGTGGCGCCCGTCGCGCCGGTGGCACCCGTGGCTCCGGTGGCACCCATCGCGCCGGTGGCACCCGTCGCGCCGGTGGCGCCTGTGGCACCCATCGCGCCCGTGGCGCCTGTGGCACCCGTCGCGCCGGTGGCACCCGTTGCGCCCGTCGCACCCGTCGCACCCGTGGCACCCATCGCGCCGGTGGCACCCGTCGCACCCGTGGCGCCCGTGGCACCCGTCGCGCCGGTGGCACCCGTGGCTCCGGTGGCACCCATCGCGCCCGTGGCGCCCGTGGCACCCGTGGCTCCGGTGGCACCCGTTGCGCCGGTGGCACCCGTGGCTCCGGTGGCACCCGTCGCACCCGTCGCGCCCGTTGCGCCCGTGGCACCCGTCGCGCCGGTGGCTCCGGTGGCTCCGGTTGCGCCCGTGGCACCCGTCGCGCCGGTGGCACCCGTCGCGCCCGTGGCACCCATCGCGCCCGTGGCGCCGGTGGCACCCGTTGCGCCGGTGGCACCCGTCGCACCCATCGCGCCCGTGGCTCCGGTGGCACCCGTTGCGCCCGTGGCACCCGTCGCACCCATCGCGCCCGTGGCACCCGTCGCGCCGGTGGCTCCGGTTGCGCCCGTGGCGCCGGTGGCACCCGTTGCGCCGGTGGCACCCGTCGCACCCGTTGCGCCGGTGGCACCCATCGCGCCGGTGGCACCCATCGCGCCGGTGGCACCCATCGCGCCGGTGGCGCCCGTGGCACCCGTCGCGCCGGTGGCACCCGTTGCGCCGGTGGCACCCGTCGCACCCATCGCGCCCGTGGCACCCGTCGCACCCATCGCGCCCGTGGCTCCGGTGGCACCCGTTGCGCCCGTGGCACCCGTCGCACCCATCGCGCCCGTGGCACCCGTCGCGCCGGTGGCTCCGGTTGCGCCCGTGGCGCCGGTGGCACCCGTTGCGCCGGTGGCACCCGTCGCACCCGTTGCGCCGGTGGCACCCATCGCGCCGGTGGCACCCATCGCGCCGGTGGCGCCCGTGGCACCCGTCGCGCCGGTGGCACGTCGCGCCCGTGGCGCCGGTGGCACCCGTCGCACCCGTGGCACCCATTGCGCCCGTTGCGCCGGTGGCACCCATCGCGCCGGTGGCACCCGTTGCGCCCGTGGCACCCATCGCGCCCGTGGCGCCGGTGGCACCCGTCGCGCCCGTGGCACCCGTCGCACCCATCGCGCCCGTGGCACCCGTCGCGCCGGTGGCTCCGGTTGCGCCCGTGGCGCCTGTGGCACCCATCGCGCCGGTGGCACCCGTCGCACCCGTGGCGCCGGTGGCACCCGTCGCGCCGGTGGCACCCGTGGCGCCGGTGGCACCCATCGCGCCCGTTGCGCCGGTGGCACCCATCGCGCCGGTGGCGCCCGTGGCACCCGTCGCGCCGGTGGCACCCGTCGCACCCGTGGCACCCATCGCGCCCGTTGCGCCGGTGGCACCCGTCGCGCCGGTGGCACCCGTCGCACCCGTGGCGCCGGTGGCACCCGTCGCGCCGGTGGCGCCCGTGGCGCCCGTGGCACCCGTCGCGCCGGTGGCTCCGGTGGCACCCGTCGCGCCCGTGGCACCCGTCGCGCCCGTGGCACCCATCGCGCCGGTGGCGCCCATCGCGCCGGTGGCGCCTGTGGCACCCATCGCGCCCGTGGCTCCGGTGGCACCCGTCGCGCCCGTGGCACCCGTCGCGCCGGTGGCACCTGTTGCGCCTGTCGCGCCCGTGGCGCCTGTGGCACCCGTCGCGCCCGCCGGGCCGGTCGGGCCCAGCGACCCTACGGATGAAATTGACAGAGACGTCACCAAGCTTGTGACTTGGTCAGCATTAGACGGATCAATAAAAACGATCGTGCCTGCACTGCCGGTGCTTATGGGAACTTTACTGATACTTGCTCCAGAACTATCCGAAAAGTCAGAATACGTATATACAGAATACGTTCCGGTAGGCAGAGAAACAGTTAATGTAAATGGATCTCCATTATTACCATTCCTCGACGCGTCATCACCATTGTTGGGATCGGAATAGTCATAAATGACACCAATTTGTGTGTAGGTATAATTATCACCATTTGCCGTAACCAGTACGGCCACAAGCGGCGTACCATACGCTGCTACATCTGTGTAATTTCCGCTCAAAACAACATCGCCGTAACTTCCCGTCGCGGGGCTTACAGTAATCGAACCTGACATTTTTCTATCCTGACTAAATTAAAGGAAATGCATGCCTAAATTGACAACGACCAGCCTGACTCGACCGGCCTTTAATTCGAATTGTAAAGCTGCATGCGCCTGCTCCCAGCCACGCGCCGGAGCAGGCCGGCGCAAGATCTTGCGGGTGAAGATGGAGTTGACCTCCGCGCGAACCGTCGCGCGATCAAGAAACGCTGCGCGCAGCCACCCCAGGGCCCGAGCACCGCGGAGACGGAACGGTCAAAATGACAATCATTCTGATAAATGTAGCCAGAAGTAGCCTGAGAAGATCTCAATTCTAACAATAAATGACATATCTCTAAATTATTAGCTTGCTTCATTGTTAAGAACTCTCAAACAACATAGCATTTTGTCTCATTAAAAATGAAAAACTCGAAAATGGAATGAGTAGACCGAATCACTAACTCTGAATTAACTATCACGGATGTATCGATGGAGGTCAACGTTAAAAAATAATACTAATGATACGATTTTAGGTAGCGTCGCGCTTCACGATTTTTATGCATACAGATATTGATAATAGTATAGATTTTGTTAGATATTTTTATATACCTTGCCTATCCGGTTGTTACCCACACCCACTAAATGTAGGGTGTGTCCATTCCCCGGAATAAAGCTCGTCAAAGGTTGGTGCGGCTGCCCTACCCGCGATTCCGAGCAGCGAGCGGAACGCGTTGAAGGGATAGAGGCGCCGGTTGAACCGAAACGTGAATTCATTGAGGTAGGCTTGTAGATGTTTGGCGCTGACCCCGTGATGGATGCCGTTGATCCAGGTCTTCAGGTTGGTAAAGACCAAGTGGACGATCGGCAGGAATTCTTCTGCCACCTCCGGGTCGCCGCATTCGGCGATTGCATGGTGGTCGAACCCGCGCCTTCCGAGACCGGCATAGCCGCTCCAGTCGTCGGTAACGATCAGCGATCCGGGAGCAACGGCGTTTTCGACGAATCCGCAGAGCGAATTGGCGCTACGGTCGGGGACAACAGCGAGACGAACGCGTCCCGCGTAGCGACCGTCTTTCCGATTGTCGAGCTTGGTTCCCGGTTTCCGGTGGCGCACCTCCACGGCACAGGCGACGAGAACCTTGTGATGGACACCCCGTCCATCGCCTCGGGTTCGTCCTCCAACCCACGTTTCATCCACTTCGACGTGTTCTTGCGGCGTGTCGCCAATCTTGTCGCGCTCGGGGCGCACCATCCCGGCGCGCAGCTTATGAAGGATGCCGAAGGCGGTCTCGTAGCGCGACAGGCCGAGTTGCCGCTGAAATTGGACGGCCGACATTCCGGGCGTCTGGCTGGCGATCAAGTAAGCCGCCCAGAACCAAGTCGACAGCGGCGTGTGACTGCGTTCCATAACGGTCCCAGCCATCAGGCTTACGTCTTTGCGACAGGCCCGGCAGCGCAGAACGCCCGGGCGCGCCTCGAAACGGAACGGCTCGCCAACGACGCCGCACCTTGGGCAGGCGAACCCTCCATTCCAGCGGGCGCTTTCGAGATAGGCGGCACAGGCCGCGTCGTTCGGGAAAATACGCTGGAATTCCGGCAGAGACTGCGGGAACGGCAGGTCTTCACGGGCCAGGACATCCATGCCCAACACTAGATCTAGTAGGTATGGGAGTCAACCGGATAGGCAAGTTATATACATATTGCCGATCAAATTCGTATGGACATACGTCGAAATAATGACGTTCCGTTATCGTTAACGCAACGGGCCGTTAAGCAGTTGCGCTGCGGCCAGATCATCATCCGAACAGGAAGGATCGGAATGTGCCAAAGGCAAAACTCACTAACCTGCATTTCTCACGCAGGCGTGTGCCCAGAGGTTCTGAATCGGCACAAGTTGATCTGCGGCAAAGCAATTATACGAGACAGCGCAGTGCGCCCGATGCGGACAGAGCGTCGTCGCGGAGAAATTCGAGAGAGGAATCGTTTGCAGCTCTTTAGTCGCGATCGGGTTCGCCGGCGGAGCGCTCTCCCAGGATGCAGACGTGCAGCCGCCGGGAGCAGGCGATCGGGCGATCAGATTGACCGAACGCTTCGCCGCCCGCTTCACCGACTAGAGCATCATCCGATCAGATGGAGTCATCTGATCGGATAAAAATGCTCGATTTATCAGCATGATAGAGCACTACATCCGATTCAAAAGGATCGGAAAGTGCTCTAGCGCCCCACGAATCACATCAAGAACGATCTGTGGTTCTGTTGCCACAGCCGTCGCCCGCAATGCGCCTGGATGCGATGACGTGATCGATGATCGATGATCGATGATCGATGATCGATGATCGATGATCGGAAGTTGCGACAGGATCCGGTGCGCGCAATTCGCGCCAGCGAGGTCAGGGCACGGCGGGCAGGCTGCGCACCGCTGGCCACCCAGTCCTCGCTATAGTCGCTGGAACTGAAGCGCGAGGCGCCGTCGGCATCATCGCAACAGTTCCGACCCAGAGGCCATCGCGGCGCTGTTCGTCGGTTTGTTGCTCGTCGACCCGGGGATCCTGTGCACAGCCACCAGGAGGGGCGGTTCTTCCACAGTCATTACGACGGCTTGCGTTGGCTGACGCTCTACTTGTCCAGTGATCGGGATCTTCTGGCAGCGAAACCGCGGCACCCGAAGATCGACGCAGCCACCGGAGCCATCGAGGAGAAGATCGCGCGGATCGTCCATCAGATCTGCCCAGCGCTATGGCCGTTCGGGGCATATTGCCCGAATTTCCGCGCAGGGGACTTCTTTAGCGACCAAGTGATTGCCTTACTGGTGAGCCCGCAGGGATTCGAACCCTGGACCCCAAGATTAAAAGTCTCGTGCTCTACCAACTGAGCTACGGGCTCTCACCAATGTTCCCGCCGGAAAGACCAATTCCGGCGGGGTTCGTCAAGAGGCTGAGACGGATTGCCGGTATTACGCGGCGAGTTCCATCTTGATGATCTTGGTCGGGTCAGTGACCCGGCCGCTCTGGCCCTGGCCCTTCTTGATCTCGTCCACATAGTCCATGCCCGCCGTAACCTGGCCGAACAGGGTGTACTGGCCGTCAAGCCAGGCGGCGGGAGCGAAGCAGATGAAGAACTGGCTGTTCCCGCTGTTCGGGTCGCTGGTGCGGGCCATGCCCACCGAACCGGTGAGGAACTTTGCCTTGTCGGTGAACTCGGCGGGCACGTTGGGCAGGTTGCTGCCGCCGGTGCCGGTGTTGGTGGGGTCGCCGGTTTGCGCCATGAAGCCGGCGATCACGCGGAAGAATTCGCAGCCGTTGTAGAAGCCGCGCGCGGTCAGCGTGCGGATCTGCTCGCAGGTTTTCGGCGCGAGGTCGGGGCGCAGCTCGATCGTGACGACGCCGAAGGGCAGCGTCATGTGAATGGTGTTCGACGTGCTGGCGGCGGAAGCGGATTCGGACATGAAAACTCCGGCAAGGGGGGTGGAAGCGGCGGCGGCGAGAAGCGTGCGGCGTCTGATGATCATGGTCTGCCAACCCGGCGAAGGGTCCTCTCCAACGTCAGTTTCGGAACGAAGCTCGAGATGTCGCCGCCCAGCTGGGCGATCTCCTTGACGAAACGCGACGAGATGAACTGGTGCCGCTCGCTTGCCATCAGGAAGATCGTCTCGATCCGCTGGTCGAGTCGTGCATTCATCCCGGCCATCTGGAACTCGTAATCGAAGTCGGAGACGGCGCGCAACCCGCGCACGATCACTTGTGCGCTGACCTGCTGGGCAAAGGCGATCAGCAGCGAATCGAACGCCTGCACATCGATTTCGGTGCCCGTGCGTTCGGCGATCGGCGCGATCTCGGCGCGGACCATCTCGACGCGCTCGGCGGTGGGAAACAGCGGCCCCTTGCCGGCATTGCGGGCCACGCCGATGACCAGCTTCGAGCAGAGCTGGGCGGCGCGGCCGATAATGTCGAGATGCCCGTTGGTGATCGGATCGAAAGTTCCCGGATACAGACCGATCAGACCGCCATCAGCCATCCTGTTCCTCCCCCGCTTCGTCTCCGCCGTCGTCGAGGACGGGGAAGACGCTGGTCACCTGTTCGTCCTTTTCCACCCGCACAAGCGTCACGCCCATCGCCTGGCGGCCGGTGATGCGCACCTGGTCCACCGGGGCGCGGATCAGCTTGCCCTGGTCGGTGACGAGCATGATGTCGTCCCCCGGCCGGACGGGGAAGCTGGCGGCCACCGCGCGGCCGTTGCGCGCGGCGAGCGCGATATTGGCGATGCCCTGCCCGCCGCGGCCGGTGACGCGGTATTCATAGGCCGAGGAGAGTTTTCCGAACCCGCCGGTGGTGACGGTGAGGATCATTTCCTCGGCCGATTGCAGGGCCGCGATCCGCTCGGGGGTCAGCTGGATGTCAGCCGCCGCCTCGTCGGACTCGACAGCATCCAGCTCGCCCTCCTCACCGCCGGCGCGGCGCTGGGCGGCGGCGTATTTCAGGTAGGCCGCGCGCTCGTCCACGCTCGCCTCGACATGGCGGAGCACGGAGAGCGAGATCACCTCGTCGCCGGCGCCGAGGCGGATGCCGCGCACGCCGCTGGAGTCGCGGCCCGCGAAGACGCGCAGCGTGTCGTCGGTGATCTGGAAGCGGATGCAGCGGGCCTGACGCGTGGCAAGGAATACGTCGTCGCCCTCGCGGCAGGTGGCGACGCCGATCAGACGGTCACCGTCGTCGAGCTTCATCGCGATCAGGCCGGTGGAACGGACATTGCGGAAATCGGCGAGACGGTTGCGCCGCACATTGCCCGAGGCGGTGGCGAAGACGAGGTGCAGGTCGTTCCACAGGCTCTCGTCCTGCGGCAGCGGCAGCACGGCGGTGACGGCATCGCCATTCAGCTCGGGCAGGATGTTGACGATCGCCCTGCCCTTCGCCGCCGGCGCCGATTCGGGCAGGCGCCAGACCTTCTCGCGGAACGCCTTGCCGCCCTGGCTGAAGAACAGCACGAACTGGTGGGTATGGGCGTTGAAGCTGCGGGTGATCACGTCGTCGCCGCGCATCGAGGCGGCGGCGCGGCCGCGACCGCCGCGGTTCTGGGCGCGGAAGGCTTCGAGCGGCGTGCGCTTGATGAAGCCGTCGCGCGTCATCGTGACGACCATCTGGCCCGGCTCGATCAGACTTTCGTCGTCCTGGTCGGCGACGCTGTCCTCGATGCTGGTCAGGCGCGGGGCGGCGATGCGGGCGCGCACGGCGAGCAGTTCGTCGCGCATCACCTCAAGCCGGCGCGGGCGGGAGGCGATGATTTCGAGCAATTCGCCGATGCGGCGGCCGACCTCGGCGAGTTCGGACTGGATCTTCTCGCGTTCGAGCCCGGTGAGGCGCTGCAGGCGCAGTTCGAGGATACCGCGGGCCTGCGCCTCGGTCAGGCGCACGGTACCATCCGCCGAGATCTGGTTGCCGTGATCGTCGATCAGTTCGAGCAGCGGGCGGACATCGCCGGCCGGCCAGTCCCGCGCCATCAGGGCGATCCGGGCGGAGGCCGCGTCCGGCGCCGCGCGGATCAGGGCGATCACCTCGTCGATATTCGCCACCGCGATGCCGAGCCCGACCAGCAGATGCGCCCGGTCGCGCGCCTTGTTCAGCTCGAAGCGCGAGCGGCGCAGGATCACGTCCTCGCGGAAGGCGATGAAGCAGTCCAGCGCATCGCGCAGGCCGAGCTGGCGCGGCCGGCCGCCATCGAGGGCGAGCATGTTGATGCCGAAGCCGGTCTGCATCTGGGTGAAGCGGTAGAGATGGTTGAGCACGACCTCTGGCGTGGCGTCGCGCTTCAGCTCGATCACCATGCGCATGCCCTCGCGGTCGCTCTCGTCGCGCAGGTCGGCAATGCCCTCGATTTCCTTGGCCCGCACGAGTTCGGCGATGCGTTCGAGCAGCGTCGCCTTGTTCACCTGATAAGGCAGCTCGCTGACGATGATCGCCATGCGGTCCTTGCGGATTTCCTCGATGCTGGTGCGCGCGCGCACGACGATTCCGCCGCGGCCGGTCTCGAAGGCGCTGCGGATGCCGGAGCGGCCGAGAATGATGCCGCCGGTCGGGAAATCCGGGCCGGGGACGATTCGCATCAGGTCATCAAGCGTTGCCTCCGGCTGCGCGATGAGATGCAGCGTCGCGTCGATGATCTCGGCGGGATTGTGCGGCGGAATGTTGGTCGCCATGCCCACGGCGATGCCGTTGCCGCCATTGACCAGCAGGTTCGGGAACGCGGCGGGCAGGACGCGGGGCTCGCTGTCGCTCTCGTCATAGGTCGGCTGGAAATCGACCGTATCCTTGTCGATGTCGGCGAGCAGGGCCATCGCGGCATCGGCGAGGCGGGCCTCGGTGTAGCGCATCGCCGCCGGCGGATCGCCGTCGACCGAACCGAAATTGCCCTGGCCGTCGATCAGCGGCACCCGCATCGAGAAGCCCTGGGCCATGCGGACCGCGGCATCGTAGATCGCGGCGTCGCCGTGCGGGTGGTATTTGCCCATCACGTCGCCGACCATGCGGGCGGATTTGCGATAGGGCTTGTCCGGCGTGTTGCCGGCCTCCTGCATCGCGTAGAGGATTCGGCGATGCACCGGCTTCAGCCCGTCCCGCGCATCCGGCAGGGCGCGCGAGACGATCACGGACATGGCGTAATCGAGATAGGAGCGGCGCATCTCCTGCTCGATCGTCACGGGCACCTGGCCGCTTGGCCCTTCGGTCTGGTCGGTCGTGTCAGTCATGGCGGCGTCATATCACCTGCGCCGCGCGGGGGCGAGGGGTGCGGCTCAACAGCGGCCGGTCAGCCCGGCGATGACAACGGCAATCCGGTCCGCGAGGCCGCGCGGCGCCGGACCGGTCGGGCGGCGCAGGTCGCGCCGGGCGAGCACCGCCGGCAGGGCGGCGGCCAAACCGGCACGCGGCGCGCGGCGGCGCAGCAGGCGGGCCGCCTCGTCGCGCAAGGCCGCAGGGTCGGTGCCATCCTGCGGCAGCAGGTCGCGGCCGGCGGCTTCAAGCGCGGGGGCGGCGCGGAGAATGCCGGCAATGCCATAGCCGGTGCCGAGGTCCTCCAGCGCCGCGAGTTCGGCGGACTCGGTCACGCCGAGCACCGTGCCGGCAATCCGCGCCAGCCCCCCCGCCGTGCCGCGCGCGTAGTCGAGAAAGGCGGCGCGGTCGGGAATCGGTTCGGCTTCGGCCTCGCGCGCGTCGATCAGCGCCGTGAGGGCGGCATCGGAAAAGATGCCTTGGGCCAGCCCGGCACGGAGTTCCACGGCGAGCGGATGGGCGCGATCGGCGCCTTCAACGACCTCGCGCCACCATTGCAGGCGAATCAGCGCGAGCGGCGGCTGGCTCGCGACTTCGCGCGCCCGGGCCAGTTCATGATTGAAGGCGTAGAGCACGAACAGCCAGCGTCGCGATTGCGGCGGGGCGAAGATCGCGCCGAGGAAGCGGTCGGGATCGGCGCGGCGGACCTGGGCCGCGAGATCGGGTTCGTTCATTGCGGAACTCTTTCGATGCTTGACGCTGGCAGGGCCGGACCATAGCTACCGGACGAGCGGTCGGCACGCACCGTGCCGGCGCCGAAACAGAAGCCCAAACCGGATCGGAGATGCCCCATGGCCTTTGAACTCCCCGCGTTGCCCTATGCGCACGCAGCCCTTGCCGCGCATGGCATGTGCCAGGAAACGCTCGAACTGCACCACGGCAAGCACCATCAGGCCTATGTGACGGCGCTGAACGGTTTCGTCGAGAAGAACGCCGACCTGCAGGGCAAGAGCCTTGAGGAGATCGTCGCCTTCACCTACAACAAGGCCGATCTCGCGCCGGTGTTCAACAATGCCGGGCAGCACTGGAACCACAATCTGTTCTGGCAGTGCATGTCGCCGACCGACGGCGGCAAGCTGCCGGGCCGGCTGGAAGCGAAAATCGCCGAGGACTTCGGCGGCGTCGCGCAGTTCAAGGACGCGTTCAAGACCGCCGGCACCACCCAGTTCGGCTCTGGCTGGGCCTGGCTGATCCTGACCCCCGGCGGCAAGCTCGCCGTGACAAAGACGCCGAACGGCTCCAACCCGGTCGCCACCGGCGAGGGCAAGCCGCTGCTCGGCCTCGATGTGTGGGAGCACTCCTACTATCTCGATTTCCGCAACCGCCGGCCGGACTATATCCAGAACTGGCTCGACAAGCTCGCCAACTATGCCCACGCCGAGCACCTGCTGGGCTGAGGCCGGGCAAGACCCGCCGTTGCAGGACGGCCCCGGCGCGAACCGCCGGGGCCGTTCCCGTTTCCGGGCTTACTTCTTCTTCGGCTCGGCCGCCTTGGTCTCGGCCGGCTTCGAGTCGGTCAGCACGCTGCTGATGGTGCTGCGCAGCACGGTGATGCGGACGTTGGGGGCGATATCGACCTCGATTTCCTCGGCGCCATCCAGAGCCTTGGCCACCTGGCCGACAATGCCGCCGCCGGTCACCACCTTGTCGCCGCGGCGGATGGCGGCGAGGCGTGCCTTCTGCGTCTTGGCCTGCTGCTGCTGCGGGCGGATCAGGATGAAGTAGAAGACGATGACGATCAGCACCAGCGGTGCGAAATTGATCACCGCCGCCATTGCACCGGAAGGTGATGACGAGGCAGCGGCATAGGCGGTGGCGATGAACATGCGGGATACCCTGATCTGATGTGGTGAAGCTTGTCCTTGGTCGGGCGGGACCATAGTTTGCACGCCCGCCCCGTCAAGCCGCGCGGGGCGCGCCTGCCTGAGGAGACGTCATGGACCAGCCGACATACGACCTGCTCGCCCGCATCGCCGATGCGCTCGACCGCCTCGCCCCGCCGCCGCCGCTGCCGGCCGAGGTGAGCGCGCACGATGCCTATGTCTGGCATCCCGAGCGCGCGGCGCTGGAGCCGGTGGATCAGGTCTCGCGCGTGCCGATCGGGCTGCTGCAGGGCGTGGAGCGGCAGAAGGACATCCTGACCGAGAACACGCTGCGCTTCGCCCGCGGCCTGCCGGCCAACAACGCCATGCTCTGGGGCGCGCGCGGGATGGGCAAGTCCTCGCTGGTGAAAGCGGCGCATGCGGCGGCGAACCGGGCGTTTCCCGGCAGCCTCGCGCTGATCGAGATCCATCGCGAGGACATCGCCACCCTGCCGGCGCTGCTCGACATCCTGCGCGGCCAGCCCCGCCAGTGCCTGATCCTGTGCGACGATCTCAGCTTCGAGCGCGAGGATGCCGACTACAAGGCACTCAAATCGGTGCTCGATGGCGGCATCAAGGGCCGGCCGGACAACGTGCTGTTCTACGCGACCTCGAACCGTCGGCACCTGATGCCGCGTGACATGATCGAGAACGAACGCAGCACCGCGATCCACGCCTCGGAGGCGACGGAGGAAAAAGTATCGCTGTCGGATCGCTTCGGCATCTGGCTCGGGTTTCACAATTGTGATCAGCAGACCTTCTTCGCCATGATCGAGGGCTATGCGAAAGCGTTCGCCCTCGATGTCGACGCCGAAACCCTCCATGCGGAGGCCGTGGAATGGTCGGTGACGCGCGGCGCCCGGTCGGGGCGGGTGGCCTGGCAGTTCATCTGCGATCTCGCCGGGCGGCTCGGCCGCCGGATCGAGGCCGGCGCGGCGCCTTGACAGCCGAGAGCCCGCCCCTGAAGACAAGGACGTGACGGACGAGACCGATCAGCGCCGGAGCCACGCATGAGGACGGAGGGGGCGACCGCGAACGGCGCCATTCCGCCCTGGCAGCCGGACGAGCTGGGCCTGCCGCGGGCGACGGCGGCGGGGCTGGTGATTGTCGGGCTGATCGCCGCCGCGGCGTTCTACGCCGCGCGCCATCTGCCGCGCTACCGCACACCGCTGGCGCCCGCCACCACCGTGCATCTGGTCCGGCTCGCGCCCCCCCTGCCCTTGCCACCGCAGCCGGTGCAGCCGCCGCCACCGCCGCTACCCGTGCCTCCCCCGCCGGTTCCGCCGCCGCCGCAGCCGAAACCGCTGCCACCGCCGCCCGCACCCTCACCCATGCCGCCGCCCAAGCCGCTGCCGAACGTGGTGCACCATCCGCCACCGCCACCGCACCCGCGGCCCAAGCCGCAGCCGGTCCATCGCCCGGTGCCGCATCCGGCGCCGCCGCCACCCAGGGCAAAGAGGCCACCGCCGCAACCGGCCTTCGATTTCGCGCAATACGCCGCCGGACTTCGCGGGCCGCTGCAGCGCGAAGTGCATGTGACGCAGACAATGCGCATGCTCGGCGTGAATGGCACGGCATTCATCGAGTTCACCCTGGCGCCGAACGGAAAGCTGCTTTCGGCGCAGGTCTACCGCAGCAGCGGCAACCCACTGATCGACCGCGCGGCGCTGGATGCCGTCCGGCACCACCGCTTCCCGCCCTTCCCCGGCACGGAGGACAAGACCTTCGCGGTGCCGATCGAGATCAGGGTCGGGGAGTGACAATCCAGACCGGCTGAGCCGATGCGGCGCGGTTCAGTCCTGATGCGATCGCGCCTGCTGGCGGCGGTGATTCTGGCCATGGTCGCGGCAGGGCCGAGCTTCAGCGCGGGACGCTGCGACACGGTGGTGGTGCCGCCGGGGCTCGGGCTCGGCACGCCGCCGGCGAGCGTCGATTCACTCAACCCGTTCCTGATCGGCTCCGCCTACGATGCCGAAGCCGCCGGCCTGCTCTATGACGGGCTGCTCTGGATCAGCCGCAACCACACCATCACCTGGTCGCGCAGCATCGCATCGGCGATCGAGGTCTCCAATGACAAGACCACCTTCACCGTGACGATGAAGCCTCGCACCTGGTCGGACGGCGTACCGGTGACGGCGGAGGACGTGAAATTCACCTTCGACCTGATCCGCAAGCTCGGGAAAACCTATACCGGCTACGGCCAGGGCGGCATGCCGGGGCTGGTGAAGTCGCTCAACGTGCTCGGGCCGCACCGCTTCCGGGTGGTGCTGAAGCGGAGCGTGAACCCGACCTGGTTCGAACTGACCGGCCTCAGCCAGCTGACCCCGTTTCCCGCCCATGCCTGGACCCGCTATTCCGTCAACCAGATGTGGCGGCTGCAATCGACGCCCTCGTTCTTCCGGGTGGTGGACGGCCCCTTCCGGATCGGCCGCTACGTCATGGGCCGCTACATCAGTTTCGTGCCCAACCCGACCTATCAGGGCCACAAGCCGGACATCCGTCGGTTCATCATGGTCTTCCTGAATTCGGACGGCGCGGTGTTCGAGGGGTTGCGCACCGGCACGCTCGATGCCGGCAACCTGCCCTTCTCGCTGTGGCGGGCGCAGCGGAAGCTGCCCGACGCGCGGGAGCTGCGACTGCCGCCAAATTTCGGCTTCGACTACATGGAACTGAGCTATCGCAACCCGAAAGTCGCCTTCTTCCGCGATGTGCGGGTGCGCCAGGCGATTGCCGACGCAATCGACCAGAAGCGAATCATCCGCCTGCTCCTGCACGGGACAACGAAGCCGCAACACGGGCCGGTGCCGGTGGACCCGCCGACCTTTCTCTCGCCCGCGGCGAAGGCCGGGAAATATCCCGTGGGTTATGACACGGCAAAGGCGAAGGCCCTGCTCGCCGCCGCGGGCTGGAAACCGGGACCGGACGGCATCAGGATGAAGGACGGCAAGCGTCTTGCCTTCACCGACGTGATTCCCTCCGGCAACGTGACCGGCCAGCTCGGCGCCGAGCTGATCCAGGCGGATCTGCGCGCCGTCGGCATCGCGATGACGATCCGCGAGGTCACGTTCAGCCAGATGCTGGTGCTCAGCTACAAGCCACTTCAATGGGAGGCGATGCAGTTCGGCTGGGCGCTCGGCGTCTACCCCGACGATTCCGCCCAGCTTGCAAGCGATGGCGCGTTCAACCAGTCCGGCTACAGCGACGCGCGGATGGACGCGCTGCTGAAGGATGTGCAGACGAAGCCGGGCCTGGAACCACTCTACGCCTATCAGGATTATGCGGCGGCACAGCAGCCGGAAATTTTCCTGCCCGAGCCTGGCAGCGTGGTGCTGGTGCGCAACGGGCTCGAGGGCGTGCGGAAGTTCCTCAGCCCGACCGGCGCGTGGTCACCGCAATACCTGCACTGGGCGCCGGGCGCGTGTGGTGGGCGCCGGTGAGGCGGGTGATCCTTTCGCGCCTCGCCGCTTCGGCGCTGACGCTCGTGCTGCTGGTGACGATCGTGTTCTTCATGGTGCATGCGACGCCCGGCGGCCCGGCCTATTCCATCCTCGGCCAGAAGGCGACGCCGGAGGCGGTGCGCCAGCTCAATGTCCGGCTCGGCCTCTCGGCGCCGTTGTGGAAGCAGTATCTGGTCTGGTGGGCGCATCTTCTCGAAGGGCGGCTCGGCTATTCCTATCTGCTGAACCGGCCGGTGGCCGGCCTGATCGCGGCATACGCGGCGAACACCCTCGCCCTCTATCTCGGCGCCATCACCCTTTCGGTGCTGCTTTCGATCGCCATCGGGTTGGTGCAGGGGGCCTTCTGGGGCCAGTGGCCGGCGCGGCTGATCGGTGCGGCGCAGCTCGTTCTCTACGCCATGCCGGTGTTCTTCGCCGGCACGATCCTGATCCTCTATGTCGCGGTGAAATGGCGCTGGCTTCCGGCAGGCGGCATTGCCGATATCCGGCACGCCGCACCGGGAGTGGCCGATTACGCCCGACATCTGATCCTGCCGGTGGTCACCGTCGGGCTGCTGGGAACCGCCGGGCTGTCGCGCTATTTCGGCGCGGCGGTGCATGAGGAACTCGGCAAGGACTACGTGCGCACGGCGCTGGCCAAGGGGCTCGGGTTTGGCGCCGTGCTGCGCCGGCACGTCTTGCGCAACGCGCTGCGACCGCTGGTAACGATTCTCGGCCTGTCCTTTCCCTACATCTTCGCGGGCTCGGTGCTGGTCGAGACCGTGTTCGACTATCCGGGGCTCGGCTTCCTGCTGTGGCGATCGGCATTGTCGCAGGATTATCCGGTGATTTCCGCGATCGTGTTGCTGATCGGCGTGCTGACGGTGATCGGCAACCTGCTCGCCGACCTGGTCAATGGCTGGCTCGATCCGCGGGAGCGCTTCGAATGAGCGCAACGAAGGGCGCCCTGCCCCGCCCGGTTTCGGCGCGGCTGGCCGCATGGGTCGGTGCCCGTGGGACACTCGCGGGCGGCGCGGCGCTCGCGCTCGCGATCTGCGGTTTCAGCCTGTTTGGCGGCCTCGCCTGGCACGCCAGCCCCTATGCGATCCACGGCCACCACACGCTGATGGCGCCGACGCGCGCATTCCCGCTCGGCACCGACCAGATCGGCCGCGACCTGCTGGCCCGGCTGATCGCGGGCGGGCGGGCGACGCTGATCGTCGCACTGCCGGCGTCGATGCTCGGGTTTCTCCTCGGCATCGCCTACGGGCTGGCGGCCGCCCTCGGGCCGCGCTGGCTGGATGCCACGCTGATGCGCCTGCTCGACGCCGTGCTGGCGCTGCCGGGCCTCGTGATCCTGATCTTCTTCGCCGCCCTGTTCACGCCGGGCACCTTCACGCTGATCCTGCTGCTGGGCCTCACGGCATGGCCGGGGCTCGCGCGGCTCGTGCGCAACGAGGCGATCGCGCAGCGCGGGCGCGATTTCATCCTTGCGGCCCGGCAGTTCGGCGGCGGTTCCGCCTACATCGCGCGGGTGCACATCCTGCGGGTGATCGCGCCGATCCTCGCCGTGAACGGCACGTTTCTGGTGGGCGACCAGATCCTCGCGCTCTCGGGCCTCAGCTTTCTCGGTCTCGGCGTGCAGCCGCCGATGGCAAGCTGGGGCGGACTGCTGGAATCCGGACTGAACCTGATCGCGCTCGATCCATGGTGGATGATCCTGCCGCCGGGACTGATGATCCTTCTCTCGATCCTCGCCACCAACCTGATTGGCCAGGGGCTGCTCGCGCGGCAGGACACCGGGCGGTGAGCCCCGTGCTGGACCTCGACCGGCTTTCGGTCACGCTGCGCCGGCGCGACGGCACCCGCCTCGCGCTGCTGGAGGGACTGAGCCTCTCGGTCGCGGCGGGCGAAATGACCGCGCTGGTCGGCGAGAGCGGCTCGGGCAAGACGATCGCCGCACTCGGCATGATCGGCCTGCTGCCGCGCCGGGCGGAAGCTACCGGGCGGGTCCTGCTGGCCGGCACCGATCTGCTGACACTTCCGCGGGAAAAAATGCGGCGGGTGCGCGGCGGCGAGATCGGGATGGTGTTCCAGAATCCGCTCGCCGCCCTCAACCCGGCGATGCGGGTGGGCAGGCAGGTCGAGGAAGTCTACCGCCTTCATACCGGCGCCGGGCCGGATGCCGCGCGGGCGCAGGCGCGGGCGCTCTTCGACGAGGTCGGGATTCCGCGCGGCGCCGAGCGGCTGGACGATTTCCCGCACCAGTTTTCGGGCGGGATGCGGCAGCGGGTGATGATCGCGATGGCGCTGGCCTGTGGTCCGAGGCTCCTGATCGCCGACGAGCCGACCACCGGGCTTGATGCGCTGGTCGCACGGCAGATCCTGGCGCTGATCACGCGACTGTGCCGGGAACGGGGCATGGGCGTGCTGTTCATCACGCACGATCTCTCGATCGTCGAGGCGCATGCAGCGCGGGTGACCGTGCTCTATGCCGGGCGGGCGGTGGAATGGGGCCGCGCCGCCGACCTGTTCGCGACGCCGCGCCACCCCTACACACGCGCCCTGCTCGGTGCGGTACCGGGGCCTGAGCAGGCGCGGCTGGTCACCATTCCTGGCACCCTGCCCGATCCGGCGGCATTTCCGCCGGGTTGCCGGTTCGCTCCGCGCTGTATCCTGCGCGAGGCCGCCTGCGAGGCAGGGTTTCCCGCGACGGATACGCTGGGCGGGACCGCCTTCGCCTGCCGTCGCGGCCGTGAGCCGTCGCCGGTGCCGGAACGGAACCCGACGCGTGTTGCCCGGCCGGTGGAGGCGGCAGGCGAGCCGGTTCTGGAGGTTTCGGAACTGCGCGTCGAATATGACCGCCGCCGATCGGACTTCGCTTTCCGGCGTCCGCCGCCACTTCTCGCCCTCGCCCCGGTTTCCTTTACGCTGCGGAGGGGCGAATGCCTCGGCGTGGTTGGCGAGAGCGGATCGGGCAAGTCGAGCCTCGGCCGCGCGGTGCTGCAGATGCTGGCGCATGAAGGCACGGTGCGGCTCGGCGGTGCCGACCTCGAGAGGATGCGCGGCAAGGCGCTTGCCGCGGCAAGGCGGCGTATCCAGGCGGTATTCCAGGATCCGCGCGAGTCGATGAACCCGCGTATGCGGATCGGCGACATCGTGGCCGAGCCGCTGCGCCTCGCTGGCGTCCGCAAGCACCAGAGACGCGCGCAGGCCGCGGCGTTGCTCGACCGGGTCGGGCTCGGCGCGCGCCTGTTCGACCTGTTGCCCGGCCAGGTCTCGGGCGGCGAGGCCCAGCGCGTGGCGATCGCCCGCGCGCTGGCGGCGGCGCCGGATGTCATCGTGCTTGATGAACCGACGTCGAGCCTCGATGTGTCGACCCAGGCGCTGCTGCTCAACCTGCTGAAAGACCTCGCAAGTGATGAGGGGCTCTCCTACATCCTGATCAGCCACGATATCGCGACGGTGTTCCACATGGCCGACCGCCTGCTCGTGCTGCGGGAAGGCCACGTCATCGAGGCCGGGGTCGCGGGGGATTTACTTGCCGGTGCGAAATCCGACTATACGAAGGAACTGATCGCTGCCGGCGCGTCCGCGCGCTGGCGCGGGCCCGAACACACCGAGGAGCTTAGCTCATGAATGAAATCGTCCGCCTCGTCATGATGACGGGTGGTCTGCTGGCGGTGATGCCGGTTCTGCTGCTGGTGACACTCGTCGTCGGGCTCGAACGGTTCTGGCTGCTCAAGCGCACGCTCGGCGCCGGGCGGCGCATCCATGCCGCGCTGCGCGCCGTGGGTTATGGCAATCCGGCCGGGCTGCGCCAGCTCGCCGAGACGAACGGCGCCACGCTGCAGGGCCACCTGATCGCAACCGCGCTGGCCTCGCGCGGGGAAAACGCCGACGAACTCGACAATCACCTCGAGGAAGAGATCATGGACGCCATGCCGCGGATCACCCGGGGCCTGTGGATTCTCGATACCGCGGTGACGATCGCGCCGTTGCTCGGGCTGTTCGGCACGATCATCGGCATGATCCAGGCCTTCGACGTGCTGTCGAGCAACGGAGGGCCGGCGAAGGTGACAGGCGGGATCGCCGATGCGCTGGTCTCGACCGGCGCGGGCCTGCTGATCGCGATCATCGCCGTATATCTGGTCAATTATTTCAACAATCTCAGCCGCCAGATCGTCCTGCAGCTCGAACTCATCAAGGTGGTGCTGATCAACCGTCTGCACGGGCGCGGGCTGGCCGGCGACGACGCGGTGGAGGATCCGCCCAAGCGGCGCGCTGCCAGCATGGCCAGGGTCTGAGCGATGCGCCGCAGACGCGATCATCTGGAGCGCGAACGCCCCCGGCTCGAAATCGTGCCGATGATCGACATCATGATGTTCCTGCTCGTGTTCTTCGTGATGATCGTGCTCAAGATGATCCCCGATTCCGGCGTCGCGCTGAAGCTGCCGGGCGCGCAGACGGCGAAGGAGATGAAACCGGCCCAGGTGGTGGTGATGATCGACGCTGCCGGCAAACTGCACGTGAAGAACCAGATGGTCACGCTGGCGGGGCTGCAGACCTATCTCGGCCAGGTCGTGGCCGCGAAAAGGAAGGTCGATGTCGTCATCGCCGGGGACAAGGATATCCGCTACCAGCGGTTGATGCAGGTGATGGACACCGTGCGCAAATCCGGGATCGTCAATGTCGGGCTCGCGACCAAGCGGCCCGGCGGCTGACGCCCAGGCGCTGCGGGTCGAATTTCTCGACTTTCTCGCCGGGGAGCGGCGGGCCGCGGCGCTGACGGTATCGACCTATGGTGCCGATCTCGCGGAATTTCTCGGCTTCGTCACCCGGCATATCGGCGCCGAGCCAACCGGCGCCGATCTCGCGGCGCTGAGTCTCGCCGATTTCCGGGCCTGGCTGGCGAAGGCGGCGAGCGATGGCGTCGGCAACGCAACACGGGCGAAGAAACTTTCCGCGGTACGCAGCTTTTTCCGCTGGCTGCGGCAGCGTCACGGCATGATCAACGAGGCGCCGGGGCTGCTGCGCACGCCAAAATCGCGCCGCCCCCTCCCCCGCGCGCTGACCGCGCCGGACGCCGCCGCCGTGGTGGACAGCCTGGGCGACGATGCGGCGAGCCCGGCGCTCGCGGCGCGCGACACCGCGCTGATGGCGCTGCTCTACGGCGCCGGGCTGCGGATACACGAGGCGCTCGGGCTCAATATCGGTGATCTGCCGCCGGAGGGCGCGCCGCTTTCGGTGCGCGGCAAGGGCGGGCGGCAACGGATCGTGCCGCTGCTGCCGGTGCTGCGACGGGAGATCGCTTCCTGGCTGCGGCACCACCCCGCCCCCACGCCGGACGCGCCGCTCTTTCTCGGTGCGCGCGGGGCGCGGCTCAATCCCGGCGTGGTCCAGCGGCGGCTGCGGGATTTCCGCCGGCTCAACGGCCTTCCCGAACACGCCACGCCGCACGCGCTCCGGCATTCCTTCGCGACACATCTGCTGGCCAATGGCGCCGACCTCAGGGCGATCCAGGAACTGCTCGGCCACGCCAGCCTCTCCACCACGCAGCGCTATACAGCGGTGGATGCCGACCGGTTGATGGCGGTCTGGCAGGCGGCGCATCCGCGAGCGAAGACCTGACGTCAGATGAAACGCTCGATGCCGTCCCAGCGATAGGCGATCTGCGGCACGTCGACGCCGCCAACCTCGACGCTGCCTTCGGCAACGCGGCGCCCGCCCATGCGCTCATAGAACCAGCGGGCGGGATTGTCCGCCAGCACCCAGAGGACCGCGGAGGCGCAGCCACGTCCGGCGAGATGGGCCATCGCAGCCGAGAGGAGCTCGCGTCCGAGCCCGCGCTCGCGATAATCATCGAGGACGTAGAGCGTTTCGATCTCGGCATCGGCGAGAGCGCGGCGGCGGCGGCGGCCGGTGACGAAGCCGACGACCTCGCCGCGGCCCACGGCGGAGGAAAGATCGGTGCCGGAAGCGACCGCAACATGCACCACCGCACCGCTGCGGATCACCCGGTCGTAATAGCCGGCCTGATCCGGCGCCGAGAGACCGGTGAGCACCGGCTCCGGTAATACGCCCGCATAGGCGCTGCGCCAGCTCGCGACATGGACGGCGCCGATGCCCGGCGCATCCGCGGTGCGGGCGCGGCGGATGGCGATCATCCGCGCCGCTCCATCCGGCAGGCGAAGAACCCGTCGGTGCCGTCGCGCGCGGGGGACAGGCGCAGCATGTCCCCATGCAGATAGGCCGGCAGGCCGTCGGCGACGGGGACGATCGCGAAATCGGAATGCCGCGCGAGAAAACTCTCGATCTGCGCCTCGTTTTCCGGGCGCAGCACCGAGCAGGTGGCATAAACCAGCCGGCCGCCGGGTTTGACCAGGCGTTGCGCGGCATCCAGGATCGCCGCCTGCTTGGCGGTGAGTTCGGCGAGATCTGTCTCGGTCAGCTTCAGCCGTGCATCGGGGTTGCGGCGCCAGGTGCCGGCGCCGGTGCAGGGGGCGTCGACCAGCACGCGGTCGAATTTCTTCTCCTGCCGCTTCACCCATTTGTCGCCGGATTCGAGCAGGTGTCGCTCGGCATTGTGCACACCGGCGCGGCGCAGCCGGCGGATCGCCCCATCGAGCCGCGGCGCGGACACGTCGCAGGCAATGATGTGGCCCTTGTTGGCCATCGTCATCGCCAGAGCCAGCGTCTTGCCGCCAGCGCCAGCGCAGTAATCGGCGACGCGCATACCCGGCTGCGCCCCGGCGAGCAGGGCGACGAGCTGGCTGCCCTCGTCCTGGATTTCCACGAGCCCGTCGCGAAACGGTGCCGCAACAGTGACGTTCTGACGGCCAGGAAGGCGCAGGCCCCAGGGGCTGAGCCGCGTTGGCTCGGCCTTCAGCCCGGCGGCGGCCAGGGCGGCGAGCGCCTCATCGCGCGTGGCCTTGAGCAGGTTGACCCGCAGATCGAGCGGCGCGGGCTGCATCAGCGCCGCGCATTCCGACTCGAGCTTGTCGCCAAAGCGCTCGCGCAGCAAAGGCAGCACGAAATCGGGCATTTCCAGCCGCACCGCCTCGGGCATCGACGGATGGTCGAGCGTATGGGTGTCGAGCCGGTCGAGCGCGCGCCGCTCGGCAGCTTCGAGCGGCGGCGGGGCGAACCGCATCACGCCGAACAGCCCGGCGACGCGCGGCGCCGGCATGCCGGTGAGCACGCGCAGGGAGGCGATGAGCAGGCGCGGCGTCGCCTCGGCGCCGACCCGCTCCAGCCACCAGCCGAGCCGGCGGCGGGCACGCAGCACCGACCAGACGATCTCGCCGATCTCGCGCCGGTCACCGCCGCCGATGAAGCGGCGCGTGCGAAGGAAGTCGTTGGCGATGGCATCGGCCGGCCGGCGATCGGCCTCGATCGTGCCGAGCAGCTCGATCGCCGCCTGCAGCCGGCCCGCGGGGGTCAAGGCTCAGTCCTGCCGGTAATTCGGCGCCTCGCGGGTGATCGCCACGTCATGAACGTGGCTCTCGCGGAGGCCGGCGCCGGTGATGCGGCGGAATTGCGCCCTTGTCTGCAGGTCGGCGATGGTGGCGCAACCGGTATAGCCCATGCCGGCGCGCAGCCCGCCGACCAGCTGGTGCACCACCCCGGCCATCGGGCCCTTGTAGCCAACGCGCCCCTCGATCCCCTCAGGCACAAGTTTCAGCGAGTCCTTGATGTCCTGCTGGAAATAGCGGTCGGCCGAGCCGCGGGCCATCGCACCCAGGCTGCCCATGCCGCGATAGGACTTGTAGGACCGGCCCTGGTAGAGAAACACCTCGCCGGGCGCCTCGTCGGTGCCGGCGAGGAGCGAGCCGATCATCACGCAGTCGGCCCCGGCGGCGAGCGCCTTGACCACGTCGCCCGAGGTGCGGATCCCGCCATCGGCGATCGCCGGCACGTCCGCTTCGTGACAGGCGGCGGCGGTCTCCATCACGGCCGAGAACTGCGGCACGCCGACGCCGGCAACCACGCGGGTGGTGCAGATGCTGCCCGGGCCGATGCCGATCTTCACCGCGTCAGCACCCGCCTTGATCAGCGCCGCGGCGGCCTCGGGCGTCGCGACGTTGCCGGCGACGATCTGCACCGCGTTCGAACGCTCCTTGATGCGCGCTACGGCGCGCAGCACGCCCTCTGAATGGCCATGCGCGGTATCCACCACCACGACATCCACCCCCGCGGCGATCAGCGCCTCGGCGCGGCGCGCCCCGTCCTCGCCGACGCCGGTCGCCGCGGCAACGCGCAGGCGCCCGAGTTCGTCCTTGTTGGCGAAGGGATGCGCCTCGGCCTTGTCCATGTCCTTCACGGTGATCAGGCCGACGCAGCGATAGTCTTCGTCCACCACCAGCAGCTTCTCGATCCGGTGCTTGTGGAGCAGCGACCGCGCGACCTCGGGCGCGACATTGGCCGGCGCGGTGACGAGGTTTTCGCGCGTCATCAGCTCATACACGCGGGCGGCCGGGTCGGTCGCGAAGCGGACGTCACGATGGGTAAGGATGCCGACAAGGCGGTTGGTGTCGCGCTCGACCACGGGAACGCCGGAAATCCGATGCTGGGCCATCAGCGCCTGCGCCTCGGCCAGGGTCTGCTCGGGGTGGATGGTGAGCGGGTTGACCACCATGCCGCTCTCGAATTTCTTGACCTGGCGCACCTGGTCCGCCTGATCCTCGATCGAGAGGTTCTTGTGCACCACGCCGATGCCGCCCTGCTGCGCCATGGCGATCGCCATCGGCGCCTCCGTCACGGTGTCCATCGCGGCGGAGATGACGGGAATGTTGAGCGAGATGGAGCGGGTCAGCCGCGTGCGGGTGTTGACCGCGGCGGGGAGCACCGAGGAATAGCCGGGAACGAGGAGCACATCGTCGAAGGCATAAGCCTCCGTGATGCGGTCGGAGCCTCGCGGGAGAAAAGTCTCATTGCTGGGAGCCATGGTGCGTCCTTGCCGGTTTGCGGACCTTGGCGATCCCTACTATCCGGCTCCCGGCAATCCGGCAAGGCCGGCGGCGCAGGGCAGCCCGCGCAGCGCCGGACCTTGAAGGTTCATCCTACCTTGAAGGTTCAGCCTTCGGCGCGCGCCCGGCCGGGGACGGCGTAATCCGCCTCGATGATCTTCGAGGGCGGCGGCAGGGCATTCGGCGGCAGATGCGCGTGGGCCGAGGGATGAAGGGCTTTCGGCCCTTCATGGGGACCCGGAAGGGCCGCCGCCTGAGGCGTGCATCCGGCGCTGCGGCGGACGAAGACGTGCATCCGGCCGTTGTTTCCGGGCATGATCTCCATCTGCTCGCTGCACACGCCGCTGGGACCGCCGGAACTGACCATGGTGATGCGTGTGGTGCCGCCCTGCAGGGCGGCAGGGCCGGCCATCGCCAGGGTCGGGGCGAGCGGGGCGGCGGCCATCTGCTCAAGGGCCGCCATCTGAACCTGCATCGCGCGCTGCATCTCGTTCATCTGGCGAATCAGGGCCACCGGGATCGCCGGCGCGGCCATGAACGGCACCGGCGCCATCGCAACCGGAACAACAACGATTTCCGCCGGCACGGCGGCGGGCGAGGCGGCAAGCGCCACGGCCGGCAATGCGACCACGGCAGCTGCAAGGGGCAGGATCTTGCGGTTCATCAACGCGACTCCTCGAACTCGGAATTCAGCTTCGGCGGGCGTCATTGCCGCGTGGTGCGGATCTTGGTGCGCGACGCGCGGAAGTCCAGCGCGGAAGGCGACGCGTTCGTTCACATCGTCGCGCGCCGCCGGGATGGCGGTAGCATGGGGCGGCTGGTATCCTGTCCGCAACGAAACGCCACACCACGCC
The DNA here is from genome assembly GCF_000202835.1 of Acidiphilium multivorum AIU301. NCBI lineage: Bacteria > Pseudomonadati > Pseudomonadota > Alphaproteobacteria > Acetobacterales > Acidocellaceae > Acidiphilium > Acidiphilium multivorum. The sequence continues at coordinate 801,665 of NC_015186.1, read as the reverse complement.
GAGGACACGACCATGACCGATTTCATCACCGGCCTCGAGAAGACGGAAGCGAACTACCAGGCGCTGTCGCCACTCTCCTTCCTCGCGCGGACAGCGAAAGTCTGGCCGGAGCGAACGGCGATTGTTCACGGCTCGATCCGGCGCACCTGGGCGGAAACCTTCGAGCGCTGCAAGCGGCTGGGCGCGGCACTGGCGGCACGGGGAATCGGACCGGGCGACGTCGTCGCCGTCATGGCGCCCAACATACCGGCAATGGTCGAGGCGCATTTCGGCGTCGCCATGGCGGGCGCGGTGCTGAACACGCTGAACACCCGGCTGGATGCGCCGACCATCGCCTACATCCTGCGCCACGGCGAGGCGAAACTCCTGCTGAGCGACACCGAATTCGCCCCGGTGATCGCCGCGGCCCTGGCCGAGCTCAGTGACAATGCTCCTCCGGTGATCGATATCGACGATCCCGAGGGCCCAGGCGGCGCCCGGTTGGGAGCAATGGACCTTGCCTATCCGGTTGTTACCCACACCCACTAAATGTAGGGTGTGTCCATTCCCCGGAATAAAGCTCGTCAAAGGTTGGTGCGGCTGCCCTACCCGCGATTCCGAGCAGCGAGCGGAACGCGTTGAAGGGATAGAGGCGCCGGTTGAACCGAAACGTGAATTCATTGAGGTAGGCTTGTAGATGTTTGGCGCTGACCCCGTGATGGATGCCGTTGATCCAGGTCTTCAGGTTGGTAAAGACCAAGTGGACGATCGGCAGGAATTCTTCTGCCACCTCCGGGTCGCCGCATTCGGCGATTGCATGGTGGTCGAACCCGCGCCTTCCGAGACCGGCATAGCCGCTCCAGTCGTCGGTAACGATCAGCGATCCGGGAGCAACGGCGTTTTCGACGAATCCGCAGAGCGAATTGGCGCTACGGTCGGGGACAACAGCGAGACGAACGCGTCCCGCGTAGCGACCGTCTTTCCGATTGTCGAGCTTGGTTCCCGGTTTCCGGTGGCGCACCTCCACGGCACAGGCGACGAGAACCTTGTGATGGACACCCCGTCCATCGCCTCGGGTTCGTCCTCCAACCCACGTTTCATCCACTTCGACGTGTTCTTGCGGCGTGTCGCCAATCTTGTCGCGCTCGGGGCGCACCATCCCGGCGCGCAGCTTATGAAGGATGCCGAAGGCGGTCTCGTAGCGCGACAGGCCGAGTTGCCGCTGAAATTGGACGGCCGACATTCCGGGCGTCTGGCTGGCGATCAAGTAAGCCGCCCAGAACCAAGTCGACAGCGGCGTGTGACTGCGTTCCATAACGGTCCCAGCCATCAGGCTTACGTCTTTGCGACAGGCCCGGCAGCGCAGAACGCCCGGGCGCGCCTCGAAACGGAACGGCTCGCCAACGACGCCGCACCTTGGGCAGGCGAACCCTCCATTCCAGCGGGCGCTTTCGAGATAGGCGGCACAGGCCGCGTCGTTCGGGAAAATACGCTGGAATTCCGGCAGAGACTGCGGGAACGGCAGGTCTTCACGGGCCAGGACATCCATGCCCAACACTAGATCTAGTAGGTATGGGAGTCAACCGGATAGGCAAGCAATGGACTACGAGGATTTCCTCGCCACCGGCACGGCGGATTTCGACTGGCGCTTCCCCGATGACGAATGGTCGGCCATCGCGCTCAACTACACCTCGGGCACCACGGGCAAGCCCAAGGGCGTCGTCTATCATCATCGCGGCGCCTATCTGAACGGGCTCGGCAACGCCATCACCTGGAACATGCGCCAGCATCCGGTCTATCTCTGGACGCTGCCGATGTTCCACTGCAACGGCTGGTGCTTCCCCTGGACCATCACCGCGCTGGCCGGAACGCATGTCTGCCTGCGGCGGATCGACGCGGCGAGTATCGCCGCCGCCGTGGAGCGGCATGGGGTGACACATCTCTGCGGCGCACCGGTGATCATGAACATGATGATCAACGCGCCGGAACCGCAGCGTGCCGTCTATGCCGGGCGCGGCGTCGCGATGATGACCGCCGGCGCGCCGCCGCCTGCCGCCGTGATCGAGGCGATGGAAGGGCTCGGTGTCGATCTCACCCATGTCTACGGGCTGACCGAAACCTACGGCCCGGTGACCTATTGCGCCTGGCAGGAGGACTGGAACGGCCGCCCGGCGGCGGAGCGCGCGGCGCTGCGGGCAAGACAGGGCGTGACCTATGCGGTCGAGGAAGGGGCGATGGTCGCCGATCCGGCCACCCGCGCGCCGGTGCCGGCGGACGGGACGACGATGGGCGAGGTGTTCCTGCGCGGCAACATCGTGATGATGGGCTACCTGAAGGATGCGGCCGCCACGGAAAAATCCTTCGCCGGCGGCTGGTTCGCGACCGGCGATCTCGGCGTGATGCACCCCGACGGCTACATCGAGCTCAAGGACCGCTCGAAGGACATCATCATTTCCGGCGGGGAAAACATCTCGACGATCGAGATCGAGACCGTGCTCTATCGCCATCCGGCGGTCCTGGAAGCGGCGGTCGTGGCCGCGCCGGACGAGAAATGGGGCGAAGTGCCGTGTGCCTTCGTCGTGCTGCGGCCGGACATGACGGCCACGGCCGAGGAGATCATCGCCTTCTGCCGGCAGAACATGGCCCATTTCAAGGCGCCGAAGCGCATCGTGTTCAGCGAGTTGCCGAAGACCTCGACCGGCAAGATCCAGAAATACGTACTGCGCGAGCGGGCGCGGGCCGGCTGAGCGGCGCTCAGCGCCCGTCGAACAACGCTTCGATCCGACGGTCCGGCACGCACCACAACAAGGCGACCAGAGCGTAAAGTCCATCGGCGATCCAGGGCGAGACGAAGGCGAGGACCAGGCCGGCGAGATAGAGCGGCGGTGAAATCTTCCCCTTGATGTCGCGACCAAGCACCGTCGCCAGAGGGGAGTCTGGACCCTGCGCGTGGATGATCGCCGCCTGCGCGATCTTCCAGGCAATCGCCGGCATCAATAGGACGAAGCCGTAGAGCGCCGCCGGGCCCGAGGCGCGGGGGTACTCGCCGAGCCAGCCGGTGGCGAAGGGGATCAGCGACAGCCAGAACAGCAGGTGGATGTTGGCCCAGAGAATCGTGCCATTCACCCGCTCGACCAGCTGGAAGAGATGATGGTGGTTGTTCCAGTAGATCGCGACATAGAGAAAGCTCAGCACGTAGCCGGCGAGCGTCGGCAAGCTGGCGGACAGCGCGGCAAGCTCGGGGCCGGACGGCGTCTTCAGCTCGAGCACCATCACCGTGATGATGATGGCGAGCACCCCGTCGCTGAACGCGGCAAGGCGATCGCGATCCATGCGCCGGCGCCCCGCTCCACCCCTCGCCTCATGGTCCATGCCGCCCTCCATGCCGGTCGCCGCGGCTCCGGTCAGAACAGGAATTCGCGCTCCGCGTTCCATCGCGCGACCAGGCCGCGCGCCTCGGCCGACACGTCAAGCAGGCGGCCATGGGCACGGGCCAGCGCCTCGGCATGGTGCAACGCCGCCGCGAGCGCGCGCATCGCCGGGTCGGACGGCACCGTATGGCGCAGCTCGCCACCGCGATAGTCGATCGGGTCGAACACCATCCGCGCCGGGTCCACGGGCTGGGCGAGATAGGCCGGGTCGCCGATCAGGCTCGCGGGAGCATCACGCAAACGCTCGAACGGCACTTGATAGTGTTCCGAATAGCGGTTTTGCAGCGCAGCCGCGCCGGCCGCCAGCACCTTGAGCCAGCCGATCCCGCATTTCTGCAGGTCGTGCCAGCCGGAGCGGCGGGGATAATGCGCGAGTGCGGCGCCGGGCAGGCCGATTTGCGGCAGCGCGACGCCATCGACCGACGCACCATGATTGCCGGGTGCCACGGCACAGCGCGCGCCGAAGCCGCCGCGCACGATGACCTTGGGCACCGGCGGGGTCTGCCGCGCGCGCCAGCGCATCCGCCTTGGGACGACCGGTTCGGCCGGGTCGTCGTCCACGGTGTCGAAATAATGCACGAGCGGCACCGTCGCCGCGCCCGCCACCGTCGCGGCAAGCGCGCCGCCCAGCCCGCCCTCGCCCGCGACGATGAATTCATCGACATCGAGAAACGCCACCCAATCCGGGTGGTGCAGCCCGTCGGCGGTCTCGTAGAGCCATGAATTCACCCGCGCCTCGTCGAACCCGACGGCGCGGGCCTGGAACACCGACAATGGAAGCCCCTCGTCGCGCAGCGCCCGCAGGATCGCGAGCGTGCGGTCGGTGCTGCCATTGTCGAGGAAGAGCATGTGCGCCGCGAAGCTCGCGTTGTGCCGCACGAAGGCCTCGACGATGTCCTCCTCGTTCAGGATCCGGCTGGCGATGACGATCCGCATCGTCCGCCGGTCAGTTCCGGCGGTTGACCGTGAAGGCGGCCAGCGCGCGAAGCAGATCGGCCTTCGCGCCGAAACTGTCGAGATAGGCGGCGGCCTGGCTCGCGAGATGCGCCGCATGGGTGCGCGCGCGCTCGATCCCCATCACCGCGACCATCGTCGCCTTGCCCTGGGCAGCGTCCTTGCCGGCGGTCTTGCCGAGGCTGGCATCCGAGCCCTCCTCGTCGAGAATGTCGTCGGCAATCTGGAAGGCGGCGCCGAGATCCCGGCCGTAGCCGGCGATATGGTGCCGCTGCGGCCCCGGCGCGCGACCGAGAATGGCACCGGCCTCGGCGCTGAACTGGATCAGCCGCCCGGTCTTGAGCGCCTGCAGGCGGGTGATCACCGGCGGTTCGAGCTGCCGGCCTTCCGAGACGATGTCGATCATCTGGCCGCCGACCATGCCGCGCGCGCCGGAGGCGGCCGCGAGGGCCAGCACCAGTTCGCAGCGCACCTCGGGATCGGAATGGGTGTCCGGCTCGGCCAGCACCTCGAAGGCGCGGGTTTGCAGCGCATCGCCGGCCAGGATCGCGGTCGCCTCGTCGAAGGCCTTGTGGCAGGACGGCTTGCCGCGGCGCAGATCGTCATCGTCCATCGCCGGCAGGTCGTCATGCACCAGCGAGTAGGCGTGCAGCATCTCGACCGCGGCGGCAACGCGTACCGCGCAGGTGATGTTGACCGAAAACAACCGTGCCGTCTCGATCACGAGGAAGCCGCGCATCCGCTTGCCGCCGCCGAGCACGGCATAGCGCATCGCCTCGACCAGCGGGCGCTCCTCACCCTCGGGCAGGGGCAGCAGCACGTCGAGTTCGGTCTCGATCAGGGCAGCCGCGTCCCTGAGGGCAGCGGCGAGAGCGGCGTCGGACTCGGTGGCGGTCATTGGTCGTCCTTCAGGGCAAGGGAGCCGTCGGCGCGGGCGACGATCGACTGCACGCGGCTCTCGGCCTCGGCCAGCCGCGCCTCGCAATGCTGCTTCAGACGGCTGCCGCGCTCATACGCGGCGATGGCGTCCTCGAGCTTCTGCTGCCCGGTTTCGAGCCCGCGCACGATGCGCTCCAGCTCGGCCAGGGCATCCTCGAAGGACAACTTGTCGATGTCCGGTCCCGACTCCGGGGCGCCGGCGTCCGGCTTGGCTGCGGCCATGATCGAAACTCCCAGGTTTTCCCCGCGATAGCGCCGGATCAATGCCGCATCAAGGCGCGGACATGGGCGGCGGTGCCAGCGGCGAGCGCCTCGAGATCGTAGCCGCCCTCGAGCAGGGAAACCACCTTGCCGCCGCAATGCCGGTCGGCGACGCGCACAAGCGCCTCGGTCAGCCAGGCGAAATCGGCGGTTTCGACATTGAGTTCGGCGAGCGGATCGAACCGGTGGGCATCGAACCCGGCGGAGATGATGAGCAGTTCCGGCGCGAACCGCTCGAGTGCGGGGATCAGCGTGTCCTGCCAGGCGGCGCGGAACTCGGCCGAGCCCGAGCCGGGCGGCAGCGCGGCGTTGACGATATTGCCGGCGACCCCGCGCTCGGAAGGGCGGCCGGTGCCCGGATAGCACGGATACTGGTGCGAGGAGGCATAGAACAGGTCGGCATCCGTCTCGAACATCGCCTGGGTGCCGTTGCCGTGATGGACATCGAAATCGACCACGGCAACGCGCTTCAGACCATGGGCGCGGGCATGATGCGCGGCGATCGCGGCATTGGCGAACAGGCAGAAGCCCATGGCACGATTCGGCTCGGCGTGATGCCCCGGCGGCCGCGTGGCAACGAAGGCGGCGCGGGCCCAGCCCTCCATCACCGCGTCGACCGCGCGCATGGCGCCGCCGGCCGAGCGCAGCGCCGCGGCGAGGCTGCCATGGCTCATCAGCGTGTCGGCATCGAGATGCACCGGTTCGCCTTCCGCTGGCGCCATCGCCAGGATCGAATCGACATAAGCGTCGTGATGCACCGCGCGCAGCGCGGATTCAGGCGCCTCCGGCGCCACCTCGCGCAGCAGATGCTGGAATTCGGGCGTTTCCAGCGCGCCCAGCACGGCCCGCAGCCGCGCCGGGCGCTCGGGGTGGTGCGGGCCGGTATCGTGGTCGAAGCAGGCGGGATGGGTGATCAGGGCAACGGGCATCTGTCTCGGAGTCTCCCTGTTGGTTTGCTTATCTGGCGGTGTCGTGCCGGGCCGCTTCTTTCGCGGCGGCCTCCTGTTTCGCGCCGCCGGCGCGGATGGTGAAGCTGAAGACGCCCTTTACCTCGCTCCACGAGATCAGCGCGTGGCCGGCATCGCGACAGAAATCGCGAAAATCGACGACAGCGCGGGGATCTGTCGCGAGCACGCGCAGCCGCGTGCCAGGGGCAATGGAGCGCAGTTCGCGGGCCGCCCGCAGCACCGGCATCGGCCCTTTCAGATAGCGCGCGTCGAGCTGTCTGTCCGCCATGGGAACATGGTGACGCCTCGCCGCCTCTTGAGCAATAGGCCCAATGGCGTGATAGAGGCGCCGGACGTAACGGACGGGACAGATCATGACCTATCGCATCGGCATCGACCTGGGCGGGACCAAAATCGAGATCGCGGCGCTGATGCCCGACGGCTCGCTGGCGCATCGCGTGCGGGTTCCGACACCGCAGGATTACGGTCGGACGATCGACACGATCGCCGGCCTCGTTCAGGATGCCGAGGCCAGGCTCGGCCCGGCGCATGGCATCGGCATCGGCATTCCAGGGACGATCAGCCCGGCCACCGGCCTCGTGAAGAACGCCAATTCCGAGCGGCTGAACGGCAACCCGTTCGACAAGGACCTCGAGGCGAAGCTCGGCCGGCCCGTCCGCGTCTCGAACGACGCGAACTGTTTCGCGATGAGCGAGGCGGCGGACGGCGCGGGCGCGGGCGCGCATTGCGTCTTCGGCGTGATCATCGGCACCGGCTGCGGCGGCGGCATCGTGATCGACGGCAAGGTGCTGGAAGGGCGGCATCACATCGCCGGCGAATGGGGCCATACCCCGCTGCCCTGGCCACGCATGGAGGAAATGCCGTTGCGGCGCTGCTGGTGCGGCAAGCCGGGCTGCCTCGAGACTTACATCGCCGGCCCGGCACTGGCCGCAGAGGCGGACGGGCCGGGCGCCCGGGATGCCGGCTCGGTGCCGGCACGCGCCGCCGCCGGCGAGGAACGCGCCATCCGCGCCCTCGCCATCCATGCGGACCGGCTGGCGCGCGGCCTCGCCATGATCGTCAACATCCTCGATCCGGACGTGATCGTGCTGGGCGGCGGACTGTCGAATCTCGACCATCTCTACACCGACCTGCCGGGGCTGATGAAACCCTACATCATCAGCGACACGTTCGACACGCCGGTGGTCCGCAACAAGCACGGCGATTCCTCGGGCGTGCGGGGCGCGGCCTGGCTCTGGCCGGCGCCCTGAGCCACGCCTTCAGCCGGCGGCGCGGCCGAAGCAGAGGAAGTGGGGGTTCTCGAACCCCTTCTTGCCGTAACGGAGAGGGGTTTCGTCCGCCATGGTGACGACGCAGCCGCCCGCCGCCTCCAGCACCGCCTGCGGCGCCGCGGTGTCCCACTCCATGGTCCGGCCGAGGCGGGGGTAGAAATCGGCCGCGCCCTCGGCGAGGCGGCAGAATTTCAGCGCCGAGCCGATATTCGTCAGCTTCGCTACCTTGTAGCGGGCGAGATAGGCGGCGAGTTGCGGATCGTCCGCGTAATGGCGAGATGCATAGACGGTGATCCCCTCCGCCGGCGGGGTGCGGGCGGCAATCGGGTGGCGGCCGGCACCGTTCTGCCGCCAGGCCCCCTGCCCCACGATCCCGCCATAGACGGCACCCTGCGCCGGCGCGCCGACCGCGCCGAGATGCGGCCGGCCATCGACCACAAGGCCGATGCAGACCGCGAACTCGTCGCGCCCCTCGGCGAATTCCCGCGTGCCGTCGAGCGGATCGACCAGCCAGAAGCGGCGGCCGGGATCGGTCTGCCGGCCGGCGGCGACTTCTTCCTCGGCAACCACCGGGATCTCGGGGACGGCACGGCGCAACCCCTCGACGATCACCCGTTCGGCGCGCGTGTCGGCGATCGTCACCGGGGTTTCGTCGGCCTTGCGGTCAACGGTGAAGCCGCCGGCACGGACGGCAAGGATTTCGCGCCCCGCGGCCTCGGCCAGCGAGGCTGCGAGTTCGAGCAGTTGATTGTCGTTCATGCCCGCCTGATATCCCGGGGCTTGGAAAACACCAAATTGGCGAGCATGCTGGATTGCGTCGCTAAACGAAACGGAAAACGGGACAAGACGGCATGATCGATATCGGATTTGCAAAGCCCGCGCTGCCCGAAAGCGGTGCGCTCGCCCTGCTGCTGGCCGAGGGCGCGGCGCTCGACGGTGTTGCAGCAGCATTGGACGCCGCCCTCGAAGGTGGGCTCACCCGCGCGATGGCGGCGGCGCGCTTCACCGGCAAGCGCGGGCAGACCGCAACCCTGATCGCGCCCGGCGCCGGTCTCGACCGCGTGGTGCTGGTCGGCCTCGGCGCCGCCGACGACGTCACCCCCCACCGCGCCGAGAGCGCCGGGGCGACCGCCGCCGCGGCACTGCTGAAGGAGCCGTCCGCCTCGCTCGCCGCCGACGCGCTCGACCCTGCCCTGCTCGCCCATGCCGCCCTCGGCGCGCGGCTGCGCAGCTACCGGTTCGACCGCTACCGCACCCGCCAGAAGGAGGAACAGAAGCCGAAACTCGCGAACCTCGCCGTGCTGGCGTCCGATACGGCGGCGACGCGCACCGCCTTCGCCCCGCTCGCCGCCCTTGCCGCCGGCGTGGAGCTGACCCGCGATCTCGTTTCCGAGCCCGCCAACATCCTCACCCCGGCCGAGATGGCCGACCGCGCGAAGACGCTGAAATCGCTCGGCGTAAAGGTCGAGGTGATGGACCAGCGCGACCTTGAGAAACTTGGCTTCGGCGCGCTGCTCGGCGTCGCCCGCGGCAGCGTGAACGAGCCGCGCGTGGTGGTCATGCAATGGCTCGGCGCCTCCGAGCCCGAGGCGCCGGCGCGCGGCCGCAAGGCACAGGCGAAGCAGGCGGCGAAACCCGCGCGCAAGGAGCGCGCCGTCCCGCACGATCCTCTGGTCTTCATCGGCAAGGGCGTGACCTTCGATACCGGCGGCATCTCGCTCAAGCCCGCCGCCGGGATGGAGGACATGAAATGGGACATGGCCGGCGCCGGCACGGTGATCGGCCTGATGGCGGCACTCGCCGGGCGCAAGGCGCGGGTCGACGCGGTCGGGCTGGTCGGCCTGGTCGAGAACATGCCCTCCGGCAGCGCGCAGCGGCCGGGCGATGTCGTGACCTCCTATTCCGGCCAGACGATCGAGGTGCTCAACACCGACGCCGAGGGCCGGCTGGTGCTGGCCGACGTGCTGGCCTACGCGCAGGAGCGGTTCCAGCCGCGCTTCATGATCGACCTCGCGACGCTGACCGGGGCCATCATCGTGGCGCTCGGCCACGAGAATGCCGGCCTGTTCTCGAACGACGACACGCTGGCCGGGCAGCTCGCCGAGGCGGCGAAGATCACCGGCGAGGGCGTATGGCGCATGCCGATGGGCGAGGCCTATGACAAGCTGATCAACTGCGACATCGCCGACATGAAGAATATCGGCGGCGGCCGCGCCGGCGGCTCGATCACCGCGGCGCAGTTCCTCCAGCGCTTCGTCAACAAGGTGCCCTGGGCGCATCTGGACATCGCCGGCATGGCCTGGGCGACCAAGGACGGCGCCGTCGGCCCGAAGGGGGCGACCGGCTTCGGCGTCCGCCTGCTCGACCGGCTGGTGGCGGACCATTACGAGCGCTGAACCGTCCGGCCTGCTGCGCGCGGCGGGCGGCGCGATCCCGCGGATCCGCCTCGCCGCCGCGGCGATGCCGGCGCCGCTTCCCATGCCACGCCCGGCGGACCCGGAATTCATTGCGCCGGAATGGATCCGGCTCCACGCCGAGGCGCCGCGCGAGGCCTTCGATCTCGCCCTGCTCGGGCCGATGCGGGCGCGCCTCGCCGGGCCGGGGCTGGTATGGCATGGCGGCGCGCTGCTCGATGACGAAAGCGTCATGCCCGTCTATGTCCGCCGCATCGTGCATGAGGATGACGGGGCGATGCCGGCGCGCCTCGCCACCCTGCCGCCGCGGCGCGAGGCGCGGCCGGCCTTCGTCTTTCACGGCTGGGGCGTTCGGGTCTACGGCCACCTTCTGATCGAGATGCTGCCGAAGCTGCTGCTCGCCGCCCGGTTTTCGCCGCTGCTGTCTGGCGCCCTCCCGGTGCTCGACCGCCAGATGCCGGACTGGTTCATCACGATCCTGCACGATCATCTCGGCATCGATCCCGAACAGGCCATCTGGTTCGACTCGGCGCACGAGCGACTCGATCTCGACCGCGCCATCATCCTCCCGCTGCTCGGCCGGCGCGGCGGGTATCATCCGCTGACCGGATCGCTGATCGACGATTTCATCGCCCGCACAACCCGCCCGCCAGCAGCACCCGTGCCACGGATCTTCGTCGCCCGCGGCGATTTCGCCAATCCCGATGCGCCGCAACGCCGCTACGTCAACGAGAGCGAGATCGCCGCCATCGCCCGCGACGAATTCGGCTTCGCCGTGCTGCGGCCGGAAACCCTGCCCTTCGCCGAACAGGTCGGGCTGTTCGCCGGCGCGCGGGCGATCGTGGGGCCAATGGGCTCGGGCCTGCACAATGCGATCTTCGCCGGGCCGGACTGCGTGACCGGGGTGATCCGCTGCCACGCGCTCGACCAGTCGGCGATCGCCGCACTGCGCGGCCAGCGGATCGGCCTGCTGAGCGAAGGCATCCACGAGACCGCGCCGCAGGCCTACAGGGTCGAGCCCGACCGGTTCCGCCGCTTCCTCGCGGCGCTGCTTCAGTCGTGACCGGCGAGCCGGTCGGTCAGCGCGAGAAGCACGCCGGTGAGCACCAGCGCGAGCATCAGCCCGGACTGGAACAGCACGACGCGGTCTGATTCGGTGCGCACCTCGAGGAAGACGCGGGTGACATGGACCGCGGCGATGACCGTGATCGACCCCAGCATTTTCAGCTTGAGGGCGCCGAAATCGATGCTGCCCATCCATTCCGGCCGGCGGTCGCCCTCCGCCAGGGTGATGCGGGCGACGAAATTCTCGTAGCCCGAGAGAATCACGAGCACGATCAGGTTGGCGGTGAGCGAGAGGTCGATCAGCGACAGCGTCGCCATGATCACCTGCGTCTCGCTCATCGCGATCAGTCCGGGTGCCGCATGGATGAGTTCGACGATGAAACGGGCGACGATCAGCGCCAGCAGCACCAGCATCGCGAGATAGAGCGGCGCCAGCAGCCAGCGCCCGCCAAACAGCAGCGCCTCGATAATGCGCACCACGCCACCATTGCGGCGGGTTGGGCCTTGATCGCTCATGCGATGGTCTCCGAAGTCACGGGTTCACGGACAAGTTCCGCCTGCCGGGCCAGCCGCGCAAGCCCGTCATCGATCGCGGGCAGGCCCACCGGCGGCGGCAAGGGCGGCGGGTCCGGCAGGTCGGGATCGAACCAGGCGGCGAGCGCCTCGGCCCAGGCCCGGCAGCCGGCCCGGGCCGCTGCCTCCGGGCGGGGCTCGAGGGCGAGTGCCGCCAGCCTGCCGGCCGTGCGGCGCAGGGCGGCATCGGTGACGATCGCGGCGCGCAGCAGCGGGTCGTCGTCGCGATGCGGCTCCATCATCACCCGCGCAATCGAGGCTTCGAGATTGTTGCTGGCCAGCCCCGCCTGCCGGCGCGCGGCCTCAGGCGGCGGCGCGTCGGCGGTCAGATGCGCGAAGGCCGCGACGAGATAGGCGCGGTGCGCGGCAATGGCGTCGCGCCGCGCCGCGCCAAGCCGGTTACCCTCGAAACTCGGCCAGAGCACGAGATTGGCGGCAACCGCGAGGATGCCGCCGGCCAGCGTGAAACCGACGCGCGAGGCGGCGACGACCCACTGATTCGCCCCCGGATCGATCTGCTCGATCAGCAGCACGATCATCGGCGTGAGCAGAACGACCCAGGCGCTGTAGTTCACCCCGCGCACGGCGAAGGCGAACAGCGTGAGCGGCACCATCGCCACCGCGAGTTCCAGCCTGGTGTGAACCAGCAGGCCGATGGCGGCGGCAACCAGCCCGCCCGCCGCGGTACCGCCGACGCGTTCGATCGCGCGGATCCATGTGGCCGAGAAATGCGGCTGCAGCACAAGGATCACGGTGATGGCGAGCCAATGGCCGAACGGGTTGCCGAGCCAGGCGACGAAGGCGAGCGCCGGGATTGCGACCAGCATGGAGCGCAGGGCGTGGCGCAGCGGCACCGAGGCCAGGCTGAGATTGGACCGCAACGGGCCAAGGATCGTGGCCATCAGGTCGGGCGGCACGATCTCGTCGGCGGCCGTGACGCCCGGCGCATTCGAGACGGTGATGAGCACCGAAAGGCGGTCGAGCGCGGCGGCCAGCGGACGGCGCAGCGCGGGATCGCCCTTCGCCGAGGAGACCGTGCCGCGCAGAGCCTCCAGCCCGGCACGGAGCGGCGCCGTATCCAGCGTGCGGCCGGCTTCGAGTTCGGGCGCCATCGCTCCCAGCAGGTCGCCGATGCCGGCGAGGGCGCGGCGAGCGGCGGGATCGTCGGCGCCGCGCGCGGCCATTTCCTCACCCAGCGCGATCAGCGCGCCGAACAGCTGGTCAAAAGTGGCCAGGCGAAGAACGAGCGCGTTCGCCCGCTGGCTTGCCACGCCGCGCCGGCGCAGGGTGGCCTGGGTGACGGCGCGGGCGCGCTCGATCGCTTCGCGCACGGCCCGGCGATGGCCGCGGGCGTGCAAATCGAACCCGGTCTCGCCGCCGGCATCGGCCTCGCGTTCGGCAAGATCGCGGGCGAGCTCGGCCAGCGCGAGCGCCGCATCCGCCAGGGCCGCGCGCGCCGGGCCGAACGGACGGATGCGCCAGAGCGCAAGGGTCAGGATCGCGGCTTCCGCGGCGCCGGCCCAGAAGCCGAAGGCCGCATGCAATGCGGCGACCGGCGAGCCGGTCGGCATGTCGAGCGCCAGCACGATCGTGACGGCAAGCAGGTTGCCGGTCAGCAATCCGCCCTGCCCGTAGATGCGGGCAAGGCTGCAGCAGAAGATGGTGAGCCCCGCGACGGGAATGGCAAGCAACGGGCTGGCGCCGTCCAGCAGCCCGAAACCTCCGAGGCAGATCGCGCCGGCCACGCCGAAGATCAGCATCGGCGGCAGGCGCGCCGGCAGCGCGCCGCCTGGATCGGTAAAGCAGGCGAGCAGCGCGCCGAGCGCCGCGAGGGCGAGTTGCGGCTGGTCCAGCAGGGCGCCCGCCGCGAGCGTGCCGGCGACCGCAATCGCGGCACGAATTCCCTCGAGCAGGGAGACGGCGCGGAAGTTCAGCGCGAGGCTGCCGCCCGTAAGCGGCAACCCTGCACGATCGGTCAGCCGGGAGGGCGCATCAGCCGGCGTCATCGTCCGGCGGGCCGAACGTGCCCGACCGCGGGAAGCCCGTCGGCGGCAGCCTTCCGGCCTGGCCGCGCGCGCCGAGCCATTCGGCGAGCCGCGTTTCCGTCCGCTGCTTGTCGCCCAGCCGCCAGCTCAGCCCGGACGCAAGGGTAAAGGCCTTGGCGTCGGCCAGCCCGCCATCCTTGTATTTCTGCAGGATCACGCCGGCACCGCGCGCCATCTCCGGCACCTGCTCGAGCGGGAAGACCAGCAGCTTGCGGTTCTGCCCGATTACCGCGAGATGATCGCCTGCGACCTTCCGGCACAGCATTGCCTCCTGCCCCGGCCGGACGGTGAGGATCTGCTTGCCGGTGCGTTTTTCCGCGCCAAGCTCGGCACCGGCGATGATGAAGCCCCGTCCGTCAGTGCCGGCAACGAGATAGCGCGCCTCGGGATCGGCGATGAAAAGCGCCGCCACCTCGTCCTCGTTGCCGAGATCGACCATCAGCCGGATCGCCTGGCCATCGCCGCGCCCGCGCGGCAGGTCGGCGGCGCGCAGGCTGTAGACGCGTCCATTGGTCGCGAAAACCGTCACGCGGTCGAGGCTGGAGCAGCGCAACAGCGCCTTCAGCCGGTCGCCTTCCTTGAACTTCAGCTCGGCCTCGGCCACGGCATGGCCCTTGAGCGCGCGGATCCACCCTTTTTCCGACAGGATCACGGTGAGCGGTTCGCGCTCCACCAGCGCCTCGACCGCCACCTCGGTCACCGGCACAGCACCGCTGATCGTGGTGCGCCGCGCGCCCGGACCGCCGCCGAATGTCTTCGCCGTCGCCTCGATTTCGGTCTCGATCCGCGCCCAGCGCTTGGCCGGGTCGGCCAGCATCGCATCCAGCGCCTTACGCTCGGCGGTCAGCGCCTTGTGCTCCTTGCGGATTTCCATCTCCTCGAGCTTGCGCAGGCTGCGCAGCCGCATGTTGAGGATCGCCTCGGCCTGGGTGTCGGTCAGGGTGAAGGCGGCGATGAGGGCGGGTTTCGGCTCGTCCTCGGTGCGGATGATGCGGATCACCTCGTCGAGATTGAGAAAGACCGCGAGATAGCCTTCGAGGATTTCCAGCCGGCGGGCGATCGCGGCGAGGCGGTGGCGCGAGCGCCGCTCCAGCACCTCGTGCCGGTGATCGAGCCAGGCGCGCAGCATCTCCCGCAGTCCCATCACCCGCGGCGTGCGGTCGGCGTCCAGCACATTCATGTTCATGCTGAAACGCTGCTCGAAGGCGGTGGCGCGAAACAGGCTCGCCATCAGCATGTCCGGATCGACGGTGCGCGATTTCGGCTCGAGCACGATGCGCACGCGCTCGGTGCTTTCGTCGCGGATATCGCCCAGCAAGGGCAGCTTGCGCTCCGCCATCAGTTGCGCGACCTGCTCGATCAGCCGGGATTTCTGCACCTGATAGGGAATTTCGGTGACCACGATCTGCCAAGCCCCGCCCTTGAGATCGCTGCGGCTCCAGCGCGCCCGCACGCGCAGCGAGCCGCGGCCGGTCTCGTAGGCGGAGAGCAGGGTCGCGCGGTCCTCCACCAGCTCGCCGCCGGTCGGGAAATCCGGCCCCTGCACGAAATCGAGCAGGGCCGCGGTGTCGGCCTCGGGATGGCGGATCAGGTGGATCGCGGCGGCGCACAGCTCGGCCGCGTTGTGCGGCGGGATCGACGTCGCCATGCCGACCGCGATGCCGGCCGCGCCATTGGCCAGCAGGTTGGGAAACGCGCCGGGCAGGACGACGGGTTCGGTATCCTCGTTGTCATAGGTCGGGCGGAAATCGACGGCGTCCTCGTCGATCCCCTCCAGCAACGCGGCGGCAACCTCGGTCAGCCGGCTTTCGGTGTAGCGCATCGCCGCGGCGTTATCGCCATCGATATTGCCGAAATTGCCCTGGCCCTCGATCAGCGGGTAGCGCGAGGCGAAATCCTGCGCGAGGCGAACCAGCGCCTCGTAGATCGACATGTCGCCATGCGGGTGGAACTTGCCCATCACGTCGCCCACCACGCGGGCGCATTTCTTGAAGCCCGAGCCCGGATCGAGCCGGAGCTGGCGCATCGCGAAGATCAGCCGGCGATGGACCGGCTTCAGCCCGTCGCGCACATCCGGCAGCGACCGCGCCATGATGGTCGACAGCGCATAGGCAAGGTACCGCTCGGAAAGGGCGGTGGCGAGTTTCGTGTCCTGAACATTGCCCAGGAGGTCATCGGGCATCGTCGTCTCCGTTCAGTCTGCGGGTCAGCCGGTCATAGAGGCCGAGCCGGGCCGTGGGAAGCGGGGCATGGCGCGCGCCGAACGCATCGCGGGCGAGGAAATGGCCGGTCAGCGCCAGCCCGTCGCGGCAGGCAGCAAGGTCGGCCTCATCGTCCGCGGCATCCTCGTCGAGCAGGAAGGCCGGCAGCTTCAGCAGCCGCGGCGCCCAATCGCCGGCTGCGCCGCGCGCCACCGCGCGGCCGGTGCGCGGCGAAACGAAGGCGAGATCCTCGGCCGCCCCGGACAGCGCGCAGGACGACAGATCGAGCCCGTAGCCGAGCTCGCGCAGCAATTCGAGTTCGAAGCGCACCAGCGCCGGCAGCGCGGTGCCGGCGATGCCGATGCCGCCCAGCAGCCGCGCAAGCCGGATGAACGCGCCGCGATGCGCCTCGCGCTCCGGCAGCGCACCCGCCGCGACGGCACAGGCCGCGCGCAGCACCGCCAGCGCCAGCGGGTCCGCCATCGCGATCGCGGCGGCGGGATGCACCAGCTCCCCGCTGATGCTGCCGAGCTGTTCCGGCAGGCGCGCGACCCAGCGGGCGTTGATCAGATTGCCTTCCTGCCAGATCGGCGCCCCGCGCCGCCCCGCCCCGCCGCGCGCCAGCCCGTGCCAGGCGCCATGCGTCTCGGCCAGGACGATGGTCCGCAGATCGCTCTCGCCGAACGCGGCAACGCTGAGGACGATCGCGGGTTCGCTCCATTCCATGCGCAGCCCTGCTCAGAGAAAAGCCGGGTCGCGAATTTCGAGCCAGCCGCCTTCCCCGGTTCCATCGCGCGCCGCGACCTCGAACGAGATGTCGACCTCGCCGAAATAGACCGGCAGGTCGAAGCGCCAGTGCCGGGTTTCACCGGGCCGGATCTCGTGGGCGGCACGATGGATCTCCCGCCCGCTGCCGGCCGCCGCGAAGCCGATCGCCAGACGCAGCGCCGGGCCCGGCGCGGGCAGCAGGCGCAGCTGCGCCTCGAAGGCTGCGGGACCGGCGGCGAAGCAGCGCAGCGTGAGCCGGACCGGGGCTTCGCCGGCAGGAGCGAGGCAGAATCCCGTGTCGCCCACCGGCCTCCAGCCGCGCCCGGGCAGCGTGCAGGCCAGCGGATCGCCAGCGATGTCGAAAACCGGTTGCCGACGCGATACCGGTTGCGGGCCGAAGGCAGCACGGTCGAACACGGCATGGCTCGGCACGGTGCCGGCCCGCCAGGCGGGCGGCGGGAACCGGGCGATCAGATCGGACGGAATCGTTGTTCCGCCCGTATGGATCATCACGCGGCGGAAGGCGGCCAGCACGCCATCGATCGCTGGGTTGGCGAGATCGGGGCAGGCTGCGGGATCGACGATCAGCAGATCGGCCTCGCCCCAGCCGAGATGCCGCAACACAGGCTCGAAGCCGAGCGTGACGATATCGCCCCGTGGATCGGGCACCAGCCGCTCGGCGCCGGTTGCCGGATCGGTCATCACGGCGAGGCGGGCGCCGGCAATGCCGACCGGGTTATGGATGGCGGAGATCCGCCGCCAGGGCAGCGTATTCAGCGCGTGCAGCCGGGCGCGCCCGGGCACCGGTTCGATGCTGGCAACGGCGGCGGCCGGAAACGCCGCGGCGAGGGCGACGGCAAGATATCCATCGCCAATCACCATGATCCGGTGCGGCAGGAACGGCAGATCGAGTCCTGCCACGCCATCCCGCAGCGCGGTGATGGCCGCTTCGGCATCGCCACTCCCGGCGCGCAGCCAGAGTGGATGCGCGAAACCCGGCCAGGCGACACACACGAGCCCGATCCGCCCGGCCACTGCCGCGCGCACCGATGCGGCCGCGTCGCCGGCCGGCGATCCCGAAGCCGGGTCGTCTGGGCCGGTCGGACCGCCGGCCAGCCGGCGGGCGATGTCGCGGCGGGTTCCAGCCGGAAGCGGAGCGGACGTGTGCGAGCGGAAATCGTCCGGCGCAGGCACGCGTCAGCCCGCCAGGGCGGCCTTCGCCGTCGATGCGAGATAGCCGGCAGCGATGGGCAGGATCTCGTCGTTGAAATTGTAGTTCTGGTTGTGCAGGAAGGCTCCCTCGGTGGCCGGCCCGTTGCCGATCCAGGCATAGGCGCCAGGAATTTCCCGCAGATACCACCCGAAATCCTCGCTTGCCATGGTTGGCGGCAGATCGGTCAGCACGGGCATGCCAAGGTCCCGCGCCACGCGGCGGCCGAGTGCGGCCTCGTCCTTGTGGTTGATCGTCGCGGCGAGGCGGCGCTCGAATATCACCTCGCCGCGGCAGCCCATCGCGGAGGCCGTATGGGCGACGATCTCGCGAATGCGGCCGGTGACATGGTCGAATACCTCCGGCAGCAAGGCGCGGACCGTGCCGCGCAGCGTCACCGTGTCCGGAATCTGGTTGTCGGCCTCGGCACCGCGCAGCACGCAGATCGAAATCACCGCGGCATCGAGCGGGTTGATGTTGCGCGAGACCACCGATTGCAGCGCGACGATGATCTGCGCGGCGCAAACCACCGGGTCTGCGGTTAGGTTCGGCATCGCGGCGTGGCCGGCATGGCCATGGATGGTGATGCCGATGCGCTCGCCCTGGGCCATCATCGGCCCGTCATGGATCATGATCGCGCCGGCCTCGACCCCCGGCCAGTTGTGGTAGCCGAAGATGCGCTCCATCGGGAAGCGGCGGAAGAGCCCGTCTTCCATCATCGCCAGGGCGCCGCCGAAGCCCTCCTCGGCCGGCTGGAAGACGAAATGCACCGTACCCGACCAGTCCGGATCGTCTCGCAGCAACATCGCCGCGCCGAGGAGCGAGGTGGTGTGGCCATCATGCCCGCAGGCATGCATCACGCCCGGCGTTTTCGAGGCGTAAGGCAGCCCCGTCGCCTCGGTGATCGGCAGCGCGTCCATATCCGCGCGCAGGCCGACGCTGCGATTGCCGCCGCGCCGCAGGGTGGCGACGACCCCATGCCCGCCAATGCCCGACTCGAAGGGGATGCCGAGTTCCTTCAGCCTCTCGCAGACGAAGGCGGCGGTCTTTTCCTCGCGCAGCGAGAGTTCGGGGTGCTGATGCAGGTATCGGCGCCATTCGGTGAGCGTGGGCGCGATGCGTTGGGCGTGCGTGTCGGGCATGGATCGATCACCTGTATGAGCTCTCGGTCCAGAGTATGCGCCGCCGCGCCCCTGCGGCAAGGGGGCGCGCGAATGGCCTGAAAAGAATGTCTCTGACCCGTCCCCGAACTTTCATCCGTGTGCGATTGGAGTCTCGGCCGCTTCTGTTACGCCGTTCGGTGCCGGTTGTGGTGAGGCCCTCGGCATAGTCCGCCGGGGTCTGGTAGCCGAGCGAGGAGTGCGGCCTCGCGGCATTGAAATGCGCCACCCAATCAGCGATGGCGGCGCGGGCATGATCGAGGCCGAAGAACAGGCTCTCGTTCAAAAGCTCGTCGCGCATGCGGCCGCTGAAGGATTCGACATCGCCGTTCTGCATCGGCTTGCCGGGCCCGATCTAGTGCCATTCCACCCCGTGATCCTTCGACCAGACGAGGGTGGCGTCCGAGGTGAACTCGGTGCCGTGGCCGGAAACGGTCATGCCGGGCCGGCCGCGGCACCCGATCAGACGGGTCAGTTCCCGCGCGACCCGGCAAGCGGGCTTCGTTGATGGTCCCAGAGGCTCGCGGGATGCCGCCTGCCTCATCCTTCATGGCGGATTCCGAAAGACAGGAGGCTCCAACTTCCAAATAGGATGTCGGCATGACGAGTCCGACGTGCCTGGCCCATCTTCAGCCCGCCATACTCCTTGCGCCAGCGGTCGTAGCTCGGCTCGGTGATACCGATCCAACGGCACGCATCCACAACCGTCCCGCCTTCCGCCAACGCAATCTCAGGCTCACGAAGCTTGTCGATAATCTCTTCCGGCTTGTGATTCCTTCCATCCCGGCCCTCCTTCATGCGAAAAATCCAAGCGATTTCAGTCCAGATCACCGCGACCCCGTCTGTTGTTGCAAGCCGGCAGAATTATAATCTTCTGAAATCACTCAACTATCTTTTACGACCCGGCTCTCGGGCCCGTTGGCCGCAACGCCATATCCGGCTGTGTTTATTGTCAACGCCAATCATGGTAGCGTTTATTGTTCGTGAGTTCGCTTTTTGGACAAAAAATTTACAAGGCAAGCAATGCGATTTCTGATCACCGGGGGCTGCGGCTTCATTGGTTCTGCGGTTGTCCGTCGGCTTGTGGCGAGCACGCCGCACGAGGTCGTCACCGTCGACAAGATGACCTACGCCGCCTCGGAGGACGCGCTGGGCGCTGCGCTGGGGCATCCGCGCCATCGCCTGATCCGCGCCGACATCGCCGATGCCGCGGCGATGCGCGCCGTCTTCGAGGCGCACCGGCCCGACATCGTCATGCATCTCGCCGCCGAATCCCATGTCGACCGCTCGATCGACGGGCCGCGCGATTTCATCGACACCAACATCACCGGCACCTTCGTCCTGCTCGAGGCCGCCCGCGCCTGGTTCGCCACCCTGGACGAGCCCGCCCGCCGCCGCTTCCGCTTCCACCACATCTCCACCGACGAGGTGTTCGGCGCCCTCGAACAAGGCGATCCCCCCTTCACCGAAACCACCCCCTACGACCCCCGCAGCCCCTACGCCGCCAGCAAGGCCGCCTCGGACCATCTCGTCCGCGCCTGGCGGCACACCTACGGCCTGCCCGCCATCGTCTCCAACACCACCAACAATTACGGCCCCTGGCAGTTCCCCGAGAAACTCATCCCGCTGGTGCTCATCAACGCCCTCGAGGGCCGCCCCCTGCCCGTCTATGGCGACGGCTCCAACCTGCGCGACTGGCTCTTCGTCGAGGATCACGCCGAGGCGCTCCTCGCCATCGCCCTCACCGGCACGCCCGGCGAGACCTACGCCATCGGCGCCCGCCAGCCCCGCTCCAATCTCGACGTCGTCCGCGCCATCTGCCGCCTGCTCGATGCCCGCCGCCCCGATCCCGCCGGCCCGCGCGAGCGGCTGATCACCTTCGTCGCCGACCGCCCCGGCCACGATTTCCGCTACGAGATCGACCCCGCCCGCAGCGAGGCCGCCCTCGCCTGGCGCGCCGCCCACGATTTCGAGGCCGGACTCGCCCGCACCGTCGACTGGTATCTCGCCAACGAGCCCTGGTGGCGCGCCATCCGCGCCCGCCGCTATGCCGGCCAGCGCCTCGGTACCGCCGCATGATCCGCAAGGGCATCATCCTCGCCGGCGGCTCCGGCACCCGCCTGCACCCCTCCACCCTCGCCGCCTCGAAGCAGCTCCTCCCCGTCTACGACAAGCCGATGGTCTACTATCCGCTGTCGACCCTGCTGCTCGCCGGCATCCGCGACCTGCTGCTGATCTCCACCCCGCAGGACCTGCCCCAGTTCCGCCGCCTGCTCGGCGACGGCGGCCAATACGGCATCCGCATCGGCTATGCCGCCCAGCCATCGCCCGACGGCCTCGCCCAGGCCTTCCTGATCGGCGCGGACTGGCTCGCCGGCGAGGCCTGCGCCCTCGCCCTCGGCGACAACCTCATCCACGCCGATCATCTCTCGCTCGCGCTGCGCCAGGCCGCCGGCCGGGAGGCCGGCGCCACCGTCTTCGCCTACCAGGTGCGCGATCCCGAGCGCTACGGCGTCGTCACCTTCGACGATGCCGGCCGCGCCATCGACATCGTCGAGAAACCCGCCGCCCCCGCCTCCAGCTGGGCGGTCACCGGCCTCTATTTCTACGACCGCCGGGTCACCGAATTCGCCCGCCGCATCCGACCCTCCGCCCGCGGCGAGCTCGAGATCACCGATCTCAACCGCCTCTATCTCGACGACGGCTCCCTCGCCGTCGAGCGCCTCGGCCGCGGCACCGCCTGGCTCGACGCCGGAACCCCCGACTCCCTGCTCCAGGCCGCAACCTTCGTGCAGACCATCCAGGCCCGCCAGGGGCAGCTCGTCGGCTGCCCCGAGGAAGTCGCCTTCCGCATGGGCTTCATCGACGCCGACACCCTGCGCCGCCACGCCGCCCGCCTCGGCAAGACCGAGCTCGGCCGCGTCCTGCGCGAACTCGCCGACGGAGAGGCCGCATGATCGAGCCGCTCGACCTGCCCGGCGTCATGCTCATCACCCCGCCCCGCTTCGCCGATTCCCGCGGCTGGTTCAGCGAAACCTGGAACCAGGCAAGGCTCGCCGCCCTCGGCTTCACCGAAACCTTCGTGCAGGACAACCACTCCTCCTCCACCCGCCCAGGAACCATCCGCGGCCTGCACTGCCAGCTCGCCCCCTTCGCCCAGGGCAAGCTCGTCCGCTGCATCCGCGGCGCGATCTGGGACGTCGCCGTCGACATCCGCCACGGCTCGCCCAGCTTCGGACGCCACGCCGCCGCCGAGCTCTCCGCCGCCAACGGGCGCCAGCTCTGGATCCCGCCCGGCTTCCTGCACGGCTTCTGCACCACCGAGCCCGATACCGAGGTCGTCTACAAGGTCACCGCCCCCTACGACAAAGCCTCCGAACGCGGCGTCATCTGGAACGATCCCGATCTCGCCCTGCCCTGGCCCGTCCCCGCCGGCACCGCCCTCCTCTCCGACAAGGACAATCTCCTGCCCCGCCTGGCCGAGGCCGAACCCTGGTTCAGGCTCTGACATGCCGCCCCGCCCGATCCTGATCACCGGGGCGAGCGGCCAGCTCGGCCACGCCCTCGCCGCCCGCGCGCCCGCCGCCGGGCTCCCCGCCCGCGCCATCGGCCGCCCCGGCTTCGACTTCGACGCCCCGGAAACGATCGCCAGGGCCCTCGCCGCTGCCGATCCCGCCCTCGTCGTCAACGCCGCCGCCTGGACCGCCGTCGACGCCGCCGAGACCAGCGCCGACGCCGCCTTCCGCGCCAACCGCGACGGCCCCGCAACCCTCGCCACCCTCTGCCGCAGCCGCGGCATCCCCCTCATCCACGTCTCGACCGACTATGTCTTCGACGGCACCAAGGGCGCGCCCTACACCGAAACCGACCCGATCGCCCCGCTCGGCGTCTACGGCCACAGCAAGGCCGCCGGCGAGGAAGCCATCCTCGCCGCCGGCGCCGACGCCATCATCCTCCGCACCGCCTGGATCTTCTCCGCCACCGGCAAGAACTTCGCCCGCACCATGATCGCCGCCGCCCGCCGCCTGCCGGCGCTGCGCGTCGTCGCCGACCAGCGCGGCGCCCCCACCGCCGCCGAAGACCTCGCCGACGCCATCCTCGCCATCGCCGCTCGCATCCTCGCCGAAGGCTGGCAGCCCGGCTTCGCCGGCATCTTCCACGCCACCAGCGCCGGCGACACCTCATGGCACGGCTTCGCCACCGAAATCCTCGCCCTCGCCGCTCGCCACGGCACACCACACCCCGACATCATCCCCATCGCCACCGCAGACTGGCCCACCCCAGCCCGCCGACCCGCCGACTCCCGCCTCGACACCACAAAACTCAACCAAACCTTCGCCCTCGCCCTCCCACACTGGAAAGACGCCACCGCCCGCATCGTCCCCGCAATCCTCGCGCAGGACGAAACACCGTGATCACCATCCTCGACAGACCGTATTGTTCGGCGCGGCGCGACTCTCGGAATGCCCGCCGGCACCGAAATTCCGTGCCGTCATTCACGCGTTTCAGCCCGTGCGCCGGCAACTGACATTCCATCCGCGGGCGCGCGTAGGCTGCCTCCGCGATACCGGCAGAAAGGATCGCGCGGCCCTGATCCTGCGTTGCGGGCGCGGGCGCGAGACGCCGGAGGTCAGTTCAGCCCGACCCGCGCCTGTGCCGCCGGCGGGGGAGAGGCCGGGAAGAACTGCTGGCGGACACGTTCAAGCCAGCCCGGCCTGTGGCGCCCGTATTGCAGGACGCGCGCGCGTTCGATGGTGACCAGGCCGCTCTGCATCATCGAATCCAGAACCGGCAGGAAGGCCTCGATCCTGTCGGTGGCATCGACAATCTCGATGATGACGGGATGATCGTCGGAGAACGGCAGAAGATGCCCCTCATGCAGGCGCCCCGTATGGCCGAAGCCGAGCGGGCCGCGCAGCACGGTGGCGCCGGCAAGCCCGTGATCCCGCGCCGCGTGAACGATCGCGATGAACAGCGGCGTCCCGCCATGGCGGTCGGCCGAGCTGGTATAGATCCGCAGCAGTGAAGCCTCGTGTGGAACATCCATCGCCGTGTCCTCCTCGCTTTCTCGTCCGCCTCAGGCCGGGGCCGGCGAACCGGGAACGATCTTCCGCATCTTGAGTGCCTCCAGCGTGACCACGCCCGACGGAATCATCGGCTCGATCAGCGGCAGGAACGCCTCGATCCGGTCCGGCCGGTCGATGATCTCGACGACGATGGGCTGATGCGCCCCGGCATCAACGTTGATGCCCGTCCTGATTCCGCGCGAGCCGCCAAAGCCCATCGGGGCCGGCAGCGCCGTGCCGCCGGCCAGCCCGGCCCGCATCGCCGCCTCGAGGATCGCGCGATAGAGCGGCTGGCCGCCGGCCATGTCGTCCTCGCCCAGGAAAACCCTGAGCAGCAGGGCATCTTCCATGATGCGCATCGAGGTCCTCCTCGGCGTTCGGGTCGAACCGGCCCGGACAACGACGCTACACCGAGACTAGCGCCGATCCGCCGGCCCTGTCAGCAAGAAATGACATCCTCCCGATCGTGCGAGCCGCCGGTCAGAACAGGGCGACAACGAGAATGGCGACGAGCAACAGGCCGATGATGCCGAGATAGAGATTGAGGGAGCCGGACTGCAAAACCCGGCCCCGCCGGGCGAGGCCATGCACCAGCCGCACCACCGGGCCGAACAGGGCGGGGCCGAAGATCGGGGCAACATCGTGCTCGAAACGCAGATGCTTCACGAAATACGGCGACAGGCTGGTTTCCACGCCGGTTTCCGCGCGCGGACGATAGACGAAGCTGTAGAACGTCCTGAGCGAATTCGAGAAGGTCAGGGCCGTGGTCGCATTTCGCCGGTCGAGGCGCGGCGAGCCGCCATACCAGACGGGAACGCGCCGCGCGGGCCGGCGTCTGCACAGCAGGATCGCCGCCACCGGCACCAGGGCCAGCAGCGGCATCACGATGACCAGCTTCGACGGCGAGATGAAGGCGAAGCCGGCGCTCAGCGGCACCAGGATCCATCCGTCGGTCATGTGCGCCGCGGCGTCGATGGCATCGTGCGCGGGCCAGACGCGGGCAAGCGCGCCGAGCCAGACCGGCATGCCCACGGCCAGCGCGAGCACGGCCAGGCCGAGCGCGCCGACCGCGGATTGATGCCGCGCGGGAAGCCGCGCGCCGCCGTCTGCCGCGCGCCCCTGCAGGCCGACGCCGAACAGCTTGACGAAGGTGGCGAAGGCGATCGCCGCCGTCAGCGCAAGCCCCGCGCCGGTCAGCACAAGCGTGAGGCGCTCCGCCAATCCCGGCAGGTGGAACCCCTGGAACACGGTCTGGAACATGAACCATTCCGAGACGAACCCGGCCTGGGGCGGCATCGCCGCCAGGCTCATCGCGGCGAACAGCGCCCCCATGCCGAACAGGGGCGTGTTCGCGCGCAGCACGCCGTCCTGCCGGATGGCGTAGCCGCCGGTGGCGGCGAACACGCCATCCGCGGCGAGAAACAGCGCGCCCTTGGCGAGCGCATGGGCGGCGAGATGCAGCAGCGCGACCGTGAACGCCAGCCCGGCGAACAGGGGCAGGTGCCCCGCCTCGAACAGCAGCGAAGCGCCGAGTGCGGTCACCGCCACCGACGCGTTCTCCGCCGAGGAGAAGGCGAGCAGCGCCCGCCAGTCCTCCTGCTGGAAGGCGTAGAGCGTGGTGAGGATCGCGCTGATCACGCCGATGGCGCACAGCGCGATGCCGAACCCCTCGTCCACCCCGCCCGGCAGCCAGACCAGCAGGCCTCGCGCCAGGCCGAAGAACGCCGCGTTGAGCACGACGCCGGACAGCACCGCCCCGGTCGCGCCCGAGCCCGCCCCATAGGCGCCCGGAAACCATTCGTAGAACGGCAGCAGCCCGAGCTTGGCGCCGAACCCGACGAGCAGGAGCCCGCCGGCGATCGCCGGACCATAGAGCGCCGCCCCGCGCCAGGCCCCGGCGAACCCCGCGAAGCCCAGGGAGCCGGACGCAGTCCCCAGGACCAGAACCGCCGCGAGCAGCGCCACGGCCCCCACCTCGAGCAGGCCGAGCATGAACAGCGCGCGGCTTCCCGCCCCTTCGGCCAGCCGTTCGCCAAGGATCATCGCCGCGCCGCCCAGGCTCATGACCTCCCAGGCGACGAGGAATGCGGCTCCCTGCGTCACCCCGAAGACGCCGAGCGCGCCGATCAGGCTCATCGACAGTCCGAATAGCCAGAACCGCCCGCCCCGCCCCGGCGAGCCGAGCCAGGCCGCCAGCATCGCCGGCGCCAGCCCGAAGCCGAACAGCCAGAGCGCGGCCGGGGAGAGCGTGAAGCCGGAGCCTTCGTCGGCGATGCGGAAGACGGGCAGCGCCACCGGCGGACTGGCCCCCGGCAGCGTCAGGATCGCGGCGATCATGCCGGCCAGGCAGCCCAGCCCGGCCAGCCCGCGGCCGAGCACGACCCCCCTGCCCGCCAGCGCGATGAGGCCGGCGACCAGCCAGAACAGGGTGGCGAGGCCGATCAGGTCATTCGCCATCGATCCGTCCTCCGCGCACGCGTTGCGCCCGGCGCCCGAGGAACATCAGCAGCGCCTCGATGATCGCCGCCGGATTGGGCGGGCACCCCGGCAGGTACAGGTCGACCGGCAGCGCCTCCTCGAGGCCGGACAGGCACGGCCCGCCCGGCGCGATGCCGCCGGATACCGCGCAGGTGCCGCTGGCCATGACCCAGCGCGGCGCCGGCATCGCCTCCCAGGTGCGGCGCAGCGGCTCCAGCATCGCCCGGGTGACCGGGCCGGTCACCAGCAGCAGATCGGCGAAGCGCGGCGAGGGCGTGAAGAAGATGCCCAGACGGTGCAGGTTGTAGAATGGGTTGTTCAGGGCCTGCAGCTCGGATTCGCAGCCATTGCAGGAGCCGGCATCGACATGCCGCACATGCAGGCTGCGCCGGAAGCCGCGCCCCGGACCATCCGCCGCGGCCAGCGCCGCCATGCCGGCGGCTTCGATGCCGGTCCTGAGATCGTCGCGCGTCCGCGCGCCGAACGCCCAGTCCCTGCTCTCGGCCAGCGCGCCGGTCGGGCAGGTTTCGACGCAACGCTGGCAGACGACGCAGCGCCCGTAATCGAGCGCGATCCGCGCGCCGGCGAGACCGATCGCCCCGGTCGGGCAGGATGCCGCGCATACCTCGCATCCCGCCTCGCAGCGCCCAGGGTCGAGCCGCGGCATCCCGACCACGCCATCCTGGCCGTCCGGCCCCGGCTTCAGCGGCCAGGACGTGGTCGCGGATCCCTCAAGCAGGCCGATCAGCGTCCAGAGTGCCATCCGCACCTCCCCCTCATCGCGCGCATCCGGCGATGGTCAGGCCGAAACTCGCCTCGTTGATCGCGTAGTCCATCATGTTCGTGCCGTGCACGGTGTAGGGAAACACCCGCCAGTTGGAGAAGGAGGGCGACTTGATCTTGACCCGCGCGAGCCGCCCGTCGGGCCCGACATGCACGGCATAGATCAGCGTGCCGCGCGGCGATTCCGCCCAGCCCATCGCCTCGGCGCCGGCGGCCGGCGCGCAGGCGACCCGGATTGCGCCGCCGGGCGTCAGCGCGATGGCGCGCTCGATCATCAGCAGCGCATTCTCGATCTCGGCGATCCGCACGCGAGCACGGGCGTGGGCATCGCCGTCGGTCCCGGTGGCGACGGCGAGGGCGAGGTCGGGATCGTCGTAGGCGGCATAGGCATGGTCGCGCCGCAGGTCGCGGTCGAGGCCGGAGGCACGGGCAACCGGCCCGGTCGCGCCCTGGTCGAACGCCACCTCGCGGGGCAGCACGCCGGTCGTCGCCAGCCGGTCGAAATGGCTTTCCGAGGCGTCCAGCCGCGCGATGTAGCGGCGGATCGGCGCGCGCAGGGCATCGAGCGCCCCGGCAAGACCCTCGACGCGCAGCTCCCGCCGCAGCCCGCCCGGCGCGATCACGCCGCGCAGGAACCGGCTGCCCGTCACCCGGGCGCCGATCTGCTTGACCCGCTCGGCAAGCAGCGCGCCTTCGGCATGGGCCACCTTCAGCGTCGTCGTATCGGCAAGATGGCCGAGATAATGAAGATGATTGTAAAGCCGCTCGAGCTCGGCGACGATCACCCGCTGGTAGCGCGCGCGGCCGGGAACGGCCACCTGCGCGGCGGCCTCCATCGCCTGCGCATAGGCAAGGGCATGCGCCACGCTGCCGACCCCCGAAACGCGCTCGGCCAACACGAGCCCGGTCTCCGGCGTCTGGTCGACGAAGCGGTCTTCCATGCCGCGATGCTTGAGGAACAGGTGCGGCACGTAATGCAGGATCGCCTCGCCGACATAGAAGAAGCTGAACTCGGCCGATTCGACCACGCCGGCCCGCACCGGCCCGAACGGCAGCACCTGCACGGCATCGCCGGACAGCCCCGGCAGCCGGCGCAGATCCGCCTCCTCATCGGCTCGCAGCGGCGCGATCAGCGAAAACGGCTCCGGCTGCCCGCTGAAGGCGATGCCGCGATGATCGGCCGTCTCCCGCTCATACCATCCCAGCAGCGGCCAGATCGTGGCGATGCTCGGCACCGTTCCCCCGGCCGGAACGCTCCAGACCTCGAAGCCGGCGATCCCCGGGCGCGACGACACGTAGCGCAGCGTCTGCCGCCCGTCAGCCTCCGGGGCCGCATAGACCATGATCATCCGGCCCCCCGCAGCGCGCAGCGCGCCGGCCGCGGCCTCGATGGACGAGGGGTCCATGCCGCGCCTCGACGGCATGTTCACGACGCCCTCCGCGCATCCGGCATGCGGGCCGAGGCGCGCGCCGCAGGCCCCGGCGCGGCGGCCGGACGCTCGATCACCTGTTCGACCGTCTGGAAATCGCGCCACATCGCGCGCGGCCACCACAGGCCCAGCACCAGCAACGGGATCAGCGCGAGCCACATCGGCGCGACGGTCCAGGCCCCGAGCCGCGCCGGCCTCGGCGCGTCATCCCCGGCCGGCTCGAAATACATGACGCGAAAATGATCGAGGAAGCCGATGAAGATCAGGATCAGCAGAACCAGCATCACGATCGCCGCCCAGAGCCCGGCGCCGCGGAAACCGGCGCGCAGGATGGTCAGCTCGCTGGCGAACAGGCCGAAGGGCGGCGCGCCGGTGATCGCGACGGCACCGGCCAGCCAGAGTGCTGCGGCGACCGGAAAGTGGCGCGCATAGTCGCGGATCCGCGTCATCGACCGGGTGCCGAAACTGCGCATCGCGTTGCCGGCGCCGAAGAACATCAGCGACTTGTTCAGGCTGTGGTTGAGCATGTGATACATCGCGCCCGCGACGCCGAACGGCCCGCCGAAACCGAAGCCGAGGGCGACGATGCCCATGTGCTCGACGCTGGAATACGCCATCAGCCGCTTCACCCCGCGCTGGCGCACGATGAACAGCGCCGCCACCAGGAGCGAGGCGGTGCCGAACACCGCAAGGATCTGGTCGGGCAGCATGAACAGCCCGGCCCGGTGCAGCACCGCGAGATAGCGCACGATGCCCGCCATCGCCGCGTTCAGCAGCGCGCCGGAGAGCATCGCCGAGACCGGCGCCGGCCCCTCGCTGTGCGCATCCGGCAGCCAGGTGTGCATCGGCGCCAGCCCGACCTTGGTGCCGTAGCCCACCAGCACGAGCAGGAACCCGAGCACGAGCAGCGCGCGGTCCATGTGCGGCGCGGCATGCCGCAGGACGCGCCAGGTCATGTCGTAGGTCGGCCCCAGGCTGAACGTCCCGGCCCAGTAGAAGATCACAGTGCCAAGAAGCGCCAGCGTGATCCCGGCCGAGACAATGATGATGTATTTCCACCCTGCCTCGATCGCCTCCGCCGCCTGCTCGAACGCGACGAGGAAGGTGCTGACCACGGTCGTCATCTCGATCGCGATCCAGTAAAGCCCGGGATTGTTCATCAGCGGCGCGATGAAGATGGTCAGCGCGAACAGGGCGAAGAGCTGGTAGAACCGCGGCAGCCGCGCTTCCTCTCCCGGCATCCGCATGTAGCCGCAGGCATGGATCGAGGCGAGCAGATAGACCACCGCGGCGCACAGGATGATCCAGGCGCCGAGCGGATCGACGATCAGGTAGCGCCCGAGATAGCGGGCGCCGGCGGCAGGGGCGGAAACCGTCATCGCGACCGCGGCGATGAAGCAGAGCCCGGCCGCGGCGAGGTTGAGCCGCTCCGCGAGACGCGGCCGCGGCGCGGCCAGCATCGCCAGCACCGCGAGTGCCGGCGCGCCGATCAGGACCGATGTCGCGATCCCGGTCATCTCAGCCCACCAGCCGCCGCAGTTGCAAGGCACTCGTGCTGCCGACCTGCCCGACGAGATAACGCACCAGCACGCCGAAGCAGACGACGACGATGAGCAGGTCGAACAGGATCACGAGTTCGAGCAGCATCGGCATGCCGGGCACGAGAATCTGCGTGCCGAGGAAAATGCCGTTCTCGAGGACCAGCAGCCCGAGAACGTGACTGACCGCCTCGTGCCGCACCGCGAGCATCAGATAGCCGATCAGCTTCATCGACAGCATGACCGTCAGCGCCAGCACGACGACCTCGGCCGTCAGGTGCAGCGCCTGCGTCATCCGCGCGGCGACGACGAGCGAGAACACGACGGCGCCGGCGCCCAGCACCAGACTCGACCCCGGTCGCAGCAGCGGCTCGAGTTCCCGCTCGATCGTCAGCCGCCGGATGATGCGGAGCAGCAGGTAGGGCAGCAGCGTTCCCCGGAACGCCAGGGTCAGCAGCGCGATGACATAGAGTTCGGGATAATGGTCGATATACCCGACCGCCGCCGAGAGCAGCGCGATCGCCCACGATTCCGCGGCGAAGGCGATGAGGTAATGCCGCAGCCAGCGCGAGCCGAGCATGACGAAGGCAAGCAGCAGGCTCGCGATGGCGAGAACGCCGAACAGCGAGGCTTCGACCGGCGTCGCGTGAAACCCGTGCATCACCCGAGTCCGATCTGCGTGCCGATAATGGCGAGGACCGCCAGCAGGAACGAAACCGCGA
This sequence comes from Acidiphilium multivorum AIU301, assembly GCF_000202835.1. Lineage (NCBI taxonomy): Bacteria > Pseudomonadati > Pseudomonadota > Alphaproteobacteria > Acetobacterales > Acidocellaceae > Acidiphilium > Acidiphilium multivorum. The sequence goes on along the minus strand of NC_015186.1, from coordinate 770,409 downwards.
GCGGTTCCTGATAGCGGTAGAAGCGCAACCGCGCCTGGATCGTGTCGACCGTCACGATGGCACAGGCGACGATGACGAATTTCACGATCACGCCGGCCGCGCTGCCGAGCACGCCCGGCGCCAGCCCGCGCGTGGAGAGGAACCACGGCATCGTCAGCACGTTGCAGAAGATCGTGTAGAGGATGAACTGCTTCATCATCGACGCCCATTTGAGCAGGGCGTGCAGCGGGCCGGCATATTCGAGCACGCGCGCCTCCTCGATCATGTAGACCTCGATATGCGTGCTGGAATGGATCGGCAGCCTGTCGGTCTCGACCGTCAGCAGGATGAAGAACGCGGCGACCAGGAACAGGTGCGCGGGACCGAGATAGACCGCCGGGCTCGCCACCAGCAGGTGGTTCACCACGAAGGGCAGCATCGACCGCGCGAACAGGGTGATGCCGACGAAAACGAGGATCAGCGTCGGCTCCGCGAGAATGCCAATGACCGCCGCGCGGCTGGACCCGATCCCGCCATAGGCACTGCCGGTATCGAGCCCGGCCAGGGTGATCATGAAGGAGCCGAGCGTCAGGATCAGCCCGCCGCCGAGAATGTCCCCCATGTTCGAGAGCGGCAGCGGATAGTTTGTCAGCACCGGAATGAGGATCGGCACCGTCATCATGCAGGTGAAGGCGACAACGGGCGTCACCCAGAACAGCCACGAGGCGGTCTCCGGCACGACGATGTCCTTGTGGAACAGTTTCCACAGATCCCGGTAGGGCTGCAGCACCCCCGGGCCGTGCCCGCGCTGGATCCGCTCCTCGAACTGGACGATGCACCCCTGGATGAACGGCGCCGCCGCGATCGTGAACGCCACCTGGCAGGCCTGCAGAATGGCGTCGCGCACGGTCATGAGCGCAACCGATGGTTCCGTCGGGCTGAATGAAGGCAGTTCCGGCCAATACGCACCATGACACCCGTCCTCTTCCGCTGTAGCGGATATGAACAGGAGTCATCGGCCCCACGGGCGGTTACACGGTGAACTCCATCACCGGCATCGGAATGCGATACAATCCAACCCTCGCCTGTCCGCCCACGCCTGTCAATCGGAATCGTCGAGGCCGAAGCACAGGGGGGCCGGACAGCGCGATCTCTTGGCCTGTCCTCTACCGCAACGCACCGTCATCAATGTGGCGGATCCGCGATCAGCCCGGTCGGCTGCGCACCGACCGCTTCCGCGGGAGGCCGCGCCAGCGCCGGCGGATCAGAAATCAGACCGTCCGCGCCAGCGCGGTGAACGGCCCGCTGTTCCAACCCGTCGCCGTTCGGATGCGGGCGATCACCGCGCGATAGGCCACCGGTTCGGCGAGGTTGAGCCGGGCGCGCAGTTCGTCGAGATCCTCGGCCAGCAGCGCCTCGATATCGAGGCTCGGGATCCACGCCGCCGCGCGCCCGATCCGCCGCGCCTCGCGCACGGCGGCGAACACACCATCGCCGTCGATCCCGGCCTTGCGCAGATAGCGCCGCACCACGAACGGGCCGGTCGTGCTGATCAGGCGGAAGGCGCGGATGCGAAGCTGCTCGTAACTCACCGCGAGCACACAGACCTCGCCCAGTTCGTCGCGGCCATAGCCTGTGAGGACATGATAGAGATCATGCATGTCGCGCGACGTGTAGCTGGAAAAGAGCCTGATCGGCTCGGGCAGTTCGCTGAGCTTCCGGGTCACCGCCGGCGTCGCCTCGATCAGGCCGCGCGCGGACAGCCCCTCGCGCTCCATGAAGGCGAGATAGTGCCGCCCGAGCGAATTCGGCTTCAGGGTACGCAGGTAGTCGTGATCATCGAGCGTGCGGGCGAGCGACCGCTTCTCGCGGATCACCGCCTGCCCGGCGGGGAACGATACGAAGCGGCGGAACACCCGGCGCTGCGAACGCCCGGCCAGCGCGATGCCCATCAGCGCCACCTGCTGGGTGTCCTCCGGGTCGCGGGCCAGGCGGATCAGCGCGCGCACCGCATCGAGCGGCCGGATGCGCTGCCGCGGAACGGTCGCCAGAACGGCGTCGATATCCTCGGGCCCGATGATGCTGGCGGTCATGCTTGTCCTCCGCGAACGGGGCTGGTGTTAACTTTGAAACATTCATTATCATTTTTTAGCAATTTCTGAAAAATCAAGATTGCCTGGCCCCGTGCTGGGGCCGGGAATGCGGCGCAGGCCGCCCACCCCCCGCGTGATCATCACCAGCGCGCCCGGCAGGATCATCCGCGCGAGGCGAATGACCGCGCCGGGCGCCATCTGCACGCACCCCCGCGATGCCGGCCGGCCGAGCATGCCGACATTGGCCGTCCCGTGGATGAAGATATCGCGCGCCAGCGTGTCGACATCGCCGCCCTGGTTCCAGCCCGGCTGCAAACCCTCGAGCAGCAGGATTCGCCCGACGATCAGCCGGCTCGCGGCAAGGTGACCCGGCGCGAGGACCGGCTTCGCGAACCGGCCGGTTGGCCCTGCGGCATTCAGGACCTGGTCCGCCGGCCCGCCCCGCCCGAGTTCGCCGACGACGCGAAATACCCCAACCGGCGTCCGGTCGCTGCCGCGGCGCTGGCCGACCCCGAAACGGGAGGTCGAAACCCGCCAGCCGGCGCGATACCGCCCGTCGCGAAACAGGTCGAGCCGCTCGCGCGCGATATCGACGACGATGAAATCCCGATCGCCCGGCGCCGGATACCGCCGCGCCAGCCGGCGCCAGTCGGCCGCGAAGGCCCGCCGCCGCCATCGCGCGCGCAGCACCGCAAGGTCGCGCCGAACCCGCGCCGGCAACCGCCGTTCCGCAACCCGCGCCTCGCCCGCCGCCGCTTCCGGCCCCCCACTCCGCCGCGCGGGCACCGCCAACGCGCTTCCGGCGGATCCCAGCGCCAGCGCAACTGCCAGTCCATATCCGATCGCCCGAAGCCTCATCACCTCGCCCCGAAACCCTACGGAATCACCACAACCTGTGGGAGATCGGCATCTCCGCCGGCCACATCAAGTTCAGCCGGCGGGTAGGCGCGAACAAATGCCCGGCACGCCCCTTGCGGATGATCGCAAAAGCGGGCGTTCCATCCCTGTCCGAGAGCAACATGGTGTTGAGACCAACCGGGGGCGTCACGGGCTGGCGCACCTGGTGGCGGCCGAGGTGCGGTCAGGACGATGAACGACCTCTCGGAGACGGACGGCAGCGGATCAGATCATGGCATCGACCAGGGTTCACTCCCTGCCGGGCTTCGGAACCGGATATCGCCGCAGCGCGCTGGCGAGCGCATCGGCGGAAAGCCCGTCGGGCAGCACGGTTGCCAGTTGCCCCGACGGCGACAGGAGATAGATCAGGCCGCCATGGGTCGGCTGCCCATTCGGTCCGTTCGGCCAGGCCACATACACATGGAATGCTGCGATCGCTTCGTTTACCTGCCGTTTGCTCCCGCCAAGGCCTTCAATACGAGGAGAAAACAAAGAGGCGTAATGCGCCGCGGCCTTCGGACGATCATGCCGGGGATCCACCGTGATGAAGACCGCATCGAAAATCCTGTTGCGCGGATCTGCCATTTCCAGCGCCCGCGCGAGGTGCGTCAAGGTTGTCGGGCAACGATCTGTGCATTTCGTATAGCCGAAGACCACCAGCAGATATCGCCCACGGAACCGCGCCTGCGTCACCACCTTCCCGGCGCCGTCCTGCAGGGCGAATCTGAAAGCCGGCGGCGGTGCCGCAATGCAGGCGGCGGGCCAACCAGCCAGTCCGGCAAGAAGCGCCCGACGGCCAGGCATCAGGCCATTTCCTTCGCTGCCGCCGGCCAATACCGCGATGGGGGAGCCGCGGCATCGTCGACAACGAAGCGTTGCTGAAGTGTCATCATATGCCGCGCCTCCGCAAGAAGGCTATTGGCCGCGGCGTTCGCCTCTTCCACCATAGCGGCATTCTGCTGCGTTACCTGATCCATGTCGCCGACGGCCTGGCTGACCATTTTCAGTGACGAGGCCTGTTCGTTCGCGGTATCGCTGATCCGCCGGACCATTTTGTCGATGTCGTTGACCTGCGACGCCAGGCTCGCCAGCACGGCACCGGTTCTGTCGACGGATTCAACACCTGATCTGACCTGGGTTTCGGCCGTGGCGATCAGCTCCCTGATTTCCTTGGCGGCATCGGAGGTCCGTTGGGCAAGAGCGCGTACTTCCGAAGCGACCACCGCGAAGCCCCGTCCCGCATCGCCTGCGCGTGCGGCCTCCACACCGGCATTCAATGCCAGCAAGTTGGTCTGGAAGGCGATGTCGTTGATCACACCGATAATTTGCGCGATCTGCCGGGACGATTCATCGATCCGTCCCATCGCTGTCATCGCCTCATTCACGACTTCACTTGACGCACGGGTCATTTCATGCGCCTTGCCGGCCAGATCGCGCGTGCTCACCACGTCATCCAGAGTCCGGCTGAGCCCCTGCGAAACTTCGGCGACCGTCGCCGCAGTTTCCTCAAGCGAAGCGGCCTGCCGTTCGGTCCGCCGCGCCATGTCTTCCACGGCAGTGGCAATCTCTGCTGAGCCACTTTCGACCGTTCCCGCCTGAACCACCAGGTCACGAATCACGTCATTCAACTGCTGCGCCGCAGAGTTGAAATCACGACGCAGGACATCGTATTCGGAAGGAAACGCATCAGTCAGCCTCTCGTTCAACTTGCCGTGCGCAAGGCCGGATAATCCGCCGGCCAGCGCATCGACAACGTCCTGAAGCCGTGCGGCCTCCTGCTCGCGGGCTCTTGCCTGCGCCGCCTGTTCGGTTGCGCGGGCAGAACGTTCATCCAGTGCCTCCCGTCCTGCTCGTTCAGCTTCCTGCGTGGCCAATTCGGCCCGTCTGACGCTGTTTTCGCTGTCCTCGAACAGGGCATTGATCGAATTTGACATCAGTATGAGCGAAGCCGCTTCGGCGACGAGGATCGAGGCATGCAGAATAACCCGCCGGAAATCCGTACCGTCAGGAAACACCAAAGCCGGAGCGATAAAGTTCAACAAGAGGTGATGAACCGCGACAGCACCCGTCGCCATGATGATTGCGTCGCGGTCGCAGCTGGCCGCAATGACAGCAAGGGCTGCAAAATAGTACATGTGCAGATCAATCTGCATTTCGCTGCCTCGCGCGGCCGCAACCATCACCGAAATGACCGCAACGAATGCGACCGCGGTCGTCAGGCGCGAGGACTTGCCCAATGGCGCCACTTTCCAGCAAATGTGGCAGATGCCGGCAAGCACGATGCCCATGATCAGCGGCGCAATCCAGCCATTGTCCGAGAGATATCCGGTGAGAGCTGCAGCGCCGGCATTCGCCCACATCCAGATGACCAGAAGGCGGCTGACGGAAAGGCGCAAGGTACTGATCTTGTCAGTCATGACCGAGTGTCCTTCACGGGGATGACCGAACACCCGCCGAGATAACGCGAATCGAGTACGGCCCACGCACCGGTTGAAAGAGGCGCCATCCCGCCAGACGCCGGCGCGAGGACGACGATATTCTTGGACAGCCCAAACCGGACCACAGATCCCGCCTTCATGGCGGCAAGAAAGATGTGTGTTGTGGTCCACCACGGCGGATACAGAAGCGCGACCGTACGACTACCCGGCACAGGCCTTAGTTCCAGCCAGATACACGCCAGCGCCGAAATCACCATAAGTCCGAGCCCGGGAAGCCATTGAATCAGACGAGAAGCCATAAATATTATCTACTTGTTTCGATAAATAACTCAGTCAATCTGATAGAGCCAACCATTTTAACGTTAGGTAAAAGGGCCAAAATTTCCGTGTGTTACATTCTGTTCCGACTCGGACATGCAACGAGCAAACCCTCGGACAAGGAGCATGACGGAGGCGGCATAGAGGGGGATTTCGGCTGAGGTGACGGTTGCCTCGAAGTCCTTGGCAAGCTGCCCGTTCCGATTGTTAGGCGCGAAGTAGCATTCACCGACCAACCGCCAAGCTTGGACGGCGAAGCGACTTAGTCCTTGGGTTTGCACACCGTGTCGATCGTGATTGAACTATCGGAGGCAACGCGATCACCGGCATATCCGGCATGGGCGTAAACGAGTGCCACGAACGGCCTGCGGCCCCGCGAAGCTCGCAATGCCGGGCGGTCCCTTCACCATCCGTAACCATCCGGCGGATGGCCAGATCACCAAGCTCGAGCCTGTAAAGCCGGAGATGTACGGCATCGGAGAGCTCGGCTTGCTCCAAGCACATCTCATCGGTCTAATGTGAACCAGGCCCGACCAACATCGCGCCAGAGCCCCTATTCCACGCCGAGCCCCGATTCCAATTCAGTTCCGTTTGACACGCAACAAGCCGTTAGCATTGAAACACAGCGTTGATGCTCATGTGCCGCAGGCTATAAAAATATTTATCAAGCGATTTAAACTCACCAGCAAAAATTTGACTACAATCGACCCACTCGATGATTATGCTTCCAGCCGTCAAAATCTGATAATCGCATCACCTTCAAACCCGATTTCAACCAAGACACACCATACGACCGTGTGATATTCAGATCATTGCCCGACAACACTCGCTACCAGGATCATCAACATGTGCGTCTGAGCCAACCATCATGGGCAACAGTAATCATAAGCTTGTCGGGGATCAATTTATCAATCTGGAACTCGGGATGGTTCTTTAGGTAGGCATGGACAGCGGTCTTCGGATTATTACCCACCCCCCAAGGCCGGTCAGGACAGGCGTCCGGTTCCATATCCTCGATCAGTGTATCAAAAACCACGCAGTAACTACCGACGGAAACGAGCGATGCATAGGCCTCAAGCTCGGCATAGACATGGTCGTGGGTGTGATTGCTGTCGAGGCACACGAGCACATTCCGATGCGCCGACGCGATGCGGCCCACCTCGGCAATCACGTCCGCCGAAATCGATGATCCCTCGATCATCTCGATCCGCGATCGCATCGGATGCGCATCGATGGCCGTCCGATTATGGGCGCGAATGTCGATATCGATACCGAGGACTTTCCTGCGGGATACAGCCGGCTCCAGTGGCTCGCCTGCCTCGATCGCCTCACACATATCCAGAAGCGCCAGCATCGACGCTGAGAAGATGAGGGACCCCCCATGAGCGATACCGCACTCGACAATTAGGTCAGGCTTTACCTCCCAGATCAACTCTTGCATCGCGATCACGTCGGTCGGGTACTGGATGATCGGTCGCCCCAACCAATGAAAATTATACGAATATTGGCAAGGCACCGAGGCGCGGAGAAATTCAGCCGCCGCCGCGGGCAGACGCCCATTGGCTTGCATCGCTGCAACGCGATCGGGAATCTCGGATTTGAAATCACTCATGGCGATATCTCGACATTAATGCATCTGCTCCACTCCACCACTCCGACCTCCGCACGATTGCAAAACTCCCCTGTCGTCGTCGCCAATATTTCGGAAGGTGGCAGCCTCCGATGGCAACCGCGCCCCTCACGCCTCCGCCCCGGAGTCGCGCAAGCCGACGACCAATGGCGGGTCGGTCAAGTTTTCCGGACGGGCGCCAAAATGCAGGAGATCTCTGCGGTCGTAGATGTCAGCGATACTCTCCGCCAGCGCGCGCACCGTAATTCCTTGCCCACTCGATATGTTAACTGCCCCGATACGCGTACTCTCAAGTTCGTCGACCAGCAGACGCGCCGCCTCACGCACATCCATGAAGTCGCGCACCTGCTCTCCCCTCGTCAATTCCACCGGCTTGCCGAGGGCCAACTGTCGGTGAAGATAAGACACCAGTCGTCGTTCATCCTCCCCGGGCCCGTAAAGATAGAAAAGTCGTGCCCAAAGAAACGAAACTCCCTGTCTTGGCAGCCACTCGCGCAACGTCAAATAGGCTGCGGCCTTGGCAGCCGCGTATGGCGTCGTCGGGTCCAATGGCGTCATATGTGTGAGATAGCCAGGGGAAAGATCGTATTCGAAGCATGTTCCGACGCCGACAAATCGCCCTACGCCCGCACGTGCGACTCCCTGGGCTATGCGCAGGGTGCCTGCGAGGCAGTCGACATTCTTCCCGGACGTCAGGTATTTCCCCGGCTCCGCATACCAAGCCGCGTGCAGGACAATGTCAGTCTCGGCAGCCACTTCGGACCACCATTCAGAAGTTTCGGCAAAAAGATCCGGCGTCTCCACCACTTCATCACTAATTCCGAGCCCAACCAGGCGCCCCACGGTCCCGGTCCGCACCACACAGCGAAGATCGTTCCCCCGTGCTTTCAGGACCTGAGCCGCCGCCCTGCCAACAAAACCTGTCGCACCCGTCAGCAGAATCCGAGCCATCAGAAAATTCCGCCCCCCTCATCGGACTGCACAATCCACGCCCTGCTGAACGCCACATTTTCCGGTCGTCCCGATCCTGTAACAGGAGACCCACGCCCGACCTCCAGTATTTGCGTCTTCACAAAAGCAGCCCAGCTGGATATTCGAAGCTCACAATGTCATCGTCTGATTGAACAAATTCTGAAACATGACACATCCCTCCGAGTTCAACCACTTCGAATTATTGACGACATCTGCAATATCGTCTCGATTCAGGCCTACTTCCGGATCCAATAGATTCGCATACACAAGACCATCATATCGTTCCATATTAAGCCGCACGATTTCTTTGGATAGCAACGGAAGAAGGTCCGGTGCGATGACATCACGGATATAAGACAAGCTCAGGTGTAGCGGAATTGCCTTTGCCCATGGCATGAATGCCTGGAAGGGCATCGTCTTGATGTCCCGTAGCTCGCGGGCGATGAGATCGAGGACGTTCGTCGTATCGCGCAATAGTACTGAGGTTTCCGATGATCTGAATTTGTATTCAGCCATGAGTGCGGCAACGAAAGTCCAATCACAGGCAGGGAAAAGACAGGCCATGAATGGCATATGTTTACTAAGTACAGTCCTATATTTATCTTTATTGAATATTCCGTAAAAAATGCTGTTGTCCGACGGCAGTGGCGCCGAGAGATAACGAACAAGCCGCTCTTCCTTCGTATCGTGGCAGAACTCGAAATGCGACGATATCGCAACCGTATGGATGTTCTCGATCAGTTCATTAACCGTCGTGCCCGTGGAACGCAGCGTCTTCGGACTGATGGAGATCACGTCGTCGGGCATGTCCTCGATTTCACGTCGGTCGAGACTCAACAGGAAGTCGTCGTCCGCAACCAATACGAAATTCCTTGTCGTGGTCATGTCGAGCGCCCGCTCGATTCTCCGGAAGAAACACTCCTCCAGTCGAAAATGCCTGACGAACCTGTTTTCGAGCGCGCGCCGGTAGCCAGGTTCGATTTCACTGGCGACGATGATGGAAAAGTCCTCGCCATACTCACCGGCCAAGAGATCGACGTGATATTCGATCCAGGCTGAAATATCCCGCTCCCCTCTCGTCGGCAGAATCAGTGTCAGCCCATCCTCGCAACTCATATCGCCCACTTCCCTTCGCTCTCCCCGCATGGCGTGGTCACCATCCTTCTGGAAGCCGCCAGATGTGCAGGAACGATCATGCCACGGCCGTCGCCGCACGGTACTCGACGCGCCATCGCGCAGATCCGCAACAGCACCGGCCCTCCGTCGCCCCCACGGATCCTGTTCGAAAGGACAGTCATAGAAATGTGATCTCCGGCACAGCCACGGCGAATCGTCCTCCCCAGTCGCGAACATAGCTGTGACGCTCGACGATCTCATCCGCGATGTTCCACGGCAGGATGAGGACAATATCCGGTCGTCGCTCGCGCAGGGCCGCCGGCGGGACCACAGGCAGGTGGCTTCCCGGCAGGAATTTCCCCTGCTTCGATTCCGCAGCATCAACGACATAGGGGAGAAGATTCGGTCGTATGCCGGCGAAATTCAGCAGCGTGTTGCCCTTCGCCGCCGCCCCGTATGCAGCGATACGGGTCGACCGCCGCCGCTCGTCGACCAGAAAGCCCAGCAGATTGTTCCTGATACCGTCCGCAATCGCCTGAAATTCCGCATATGTCGTCCGCTCGAACAGGCCGAAGGCGCGTTCGGTCGCCATCATCCGGCCGACGCTTTCAGCCTCGGGGCGCGCGTCCTCGGCGTGACAGCCGTAGATCCGCAGACTTCCCCCGTGGGTCGGCAGTTCCTCGACATCCCAGATCCGCAGCCCGTGGCTGTGAAAGATCCGCGCGACAGTGGTGAGTGAGAGATAGGAGAAATGCTCGTGATAGGCGGTATCGAATTGCCGCCCGGCAATCATCCGCAGGAGATGAGGAAACTCCAGCGTGATGACCCCGTCCGGCTTGAGGGCTGCCTGCAGTCCGGCGGTGAAATCGTTGATGTCGGAGACATGGGCGTAGACGTTGTTGCCGATGATCAGGTCCGCCCGGCGCCCCTCGGCCGCGAGCCGTTCGCCGAGTCCGCGCCCAAAAAAGGCACGCAGGACCGGAATTCCAAGGCGTTCCGCCGCTTCCGCCGTGTCCCTCGTCGGCTCGATCCCGAGGCAGGGAATGCCGGCTGCAACGAAATTGCGGAGCAGATAGCCGTCGTTCGATGCGACTTCGACGACAAGGCTGTCTCCGTCCAGGGCAAGACGCGTGGTGATCATCTGCGCATAATGTCGCGCATGGTCGAGCCAACTCGACGAGGTCGAGGAGAAATAGGCGTAATCGGCCGCGAAAAGGTCTTCCGGTGCGGCGAAATCCTCGGTCTGGACCAGCCAGCACCTGGTGCATACGAAGAGCCTGAGTGGCAACGTGATTTCCGGTCGCCGCAGCTGTTCGGGTGTCAGATAGGCATTCGAAGGCGGAGCGAAGCCGAGATCGAGAAAACCCTGATCGAGATCGGCGGCGCAGTGGCGGCACATCATTGTGGAAATCCCGTGAACAGGGCAGGCAGCATCGGCAGAGCGCGGTCGCGATCGGAAAGTCCGCCGACCATCATCGGCCAGTCTATGCCAAGTTGCGGATCGTCGCAGCGCACGCCTCCTTCGGCCGCATGCGCGTAATGTGCGGTGTGGATATACAATAACTCGCTGTCATTTTCGAGCGCCTGAAACCCATGCGCGACCCCCTCGGGGATCACCAGCATCCTGCCGTTGGCCGCAGACAGTTCCTCGGCGTGCCACCGCAGGAGTTGCGGCGACCCCGCGCGCAGATCGACCGCGACGTCCCAGACCCTTCCACGCAGGCAGCGGATCAGCTTCATTTCGGCATGCGGCGGAAACTGGAAATGCAACCCCCGGACAGTGCCTGAGCGCGCTGTCAGCGAGCGGTTGATCTGCGCGATCTCTCGCGTGCCCAGCAACGGTGCAAGATCGCGCGAACAGAAGCAGCGCTGGAACGCCCCCCGCGCATCGGCGACGACCGGGCTCTCGACAACCACCACGCCGGGCAACGCCGTCTGACGGATATCCATTACCGGCACCACACAGCATCGCCGCGCGCGGCATCCTGTTCGAATTCATCGACCTGGTTTTCGCTGCACGCTAACCCGTGGGTCGCGTGGTGCCGGTACCAGGCCACAGTACGTTCGATGGCCTCGCCAATCTCCCAGACCGGACGCCAGCCGAGTTCGGTGCGTGCCCGCGCGCTGTCGAGGTTGAGTTGCCCGGCCTCGTGCGGCCCCTGCATGTCTTCCGCGCGCCAGCGAAGATCGGGCCAAAGGGCGGCAAAGGCTTCGAGAAACGTGGCAACCTCCAGATTCGCCTCCGGCCCCGGCCCGAAATTCCATGCGGTCGCGAACATGTCGTCGCCTCGCAGCAGCCGGGCGCCCAGCAGCAGATACCCGCTGAGCGGCTCAAGCACATGCTGCCATGGCCGTGTCGCGCGCGGCGAGCGGATCTGCACCTCGGCGCCCGCCGCGATGGCGCGCACGATATCGGGCACCAGCCGGTCCTCCGACCAGTCCCCCCCGCCGATCACATTGCCCGCCCGTGCCGTGGCGATGAGCGCCGCCTCGCCGCCAGCGAAGAATGATCGCCGGTAACTCGCCGCCAGCAGTTCGGTTGCCGCCTTCGACGCACTGTAGGGATCATTGCCACCAAGCGGGTCGGTCTCCCGATAGCCCCAGCACCATTCGTTGTTCTGGTAACATTTGTCCGAGGTCGCGATGACGACTGCTCGCAATCCGCCGACATCACGGCAGGCCTCGAGCAGATTTGCCGTGCCCATGACATTGGTGTTCCATGTCCCGAGCGGATCGCGATAGGACCGCCGCACCAGGGACTGGGCCGCGAGATGAAAGACGACCTCGGGACGCACCTCCCGCACGGCCTCGCGCAGGGCTGCCGCGTTACGCAGGTCGAGGCGACGGGAGTCGATCCCGAGCCCAAGCAGATCCCAATGGCTTGGCGACGTGTCAGGATCGAGCGCGATCCCGCTGACATCGGCGCCGAGGCGCGCGAGCCACATGCTCAGCCAGCTGCCCTTGAACCCCGTGTGCCCCGTGACCAGAACCCGGCGACCGCGATAGGCATCATCGAAGAGGATCATGCCCAGACTTTCCAAGGCGGATCGTGCCGCATCCACAGGCTTTCGAGATGGTTCTTGTCGCGCAGCGTATCCATCGCCTGCCAGAACCCGGAATGCTGGTAGGCCATCAATTCTCCGTCTGTCGCGAGCCGCTCCAACGGCTCGCCTTCCCAGGGCGTCATATCGCTTTCGATATAGTCGAAAACCCCTGGCTCGAGAACGAAATACCCGCCATTGATCCAGGCGCCGTCGCCGGCTGGTTTCTCCTGGAAATTGCGCACCGTCCGGTCATCCAGATTGAGTGCGCCATAGCGGCCCGGCGGCTGGATCGCGGTCAGCGTGGCGAGCTTGCCATGCCCGGCATGGAAATCGAGCAGCGCCGCGAGATCGAGGTCGGTCACGCCATCGCCGTAGGTCAGGCAGAAGGTGTCGTTGCCAAGATATTCGCGAACCCGCCGCAACCGTCCGGCGGTGAGCGTGTCCGCCCCGGTATCGACCAGCGTGACCCGCCACGGCTCGGCGTGGCGGTGATGCACCTGCATCCGGTTATTTCGCATGTCGAAGGTGACGTCGGACATATGCAGGAAGTAATTCGCGAAATATTCCTTGATCACATATCCCTTGTACCCGAGGCAGATGATGAAATCATTGATGCCATGATGGGCGTATATCTTCATGATATGCCAGAGGATCGGCTTGCCGCCGATCTCGATCATCGGCTTCGGCTTGAGGTAGGATTCCTCGCTGATGCGCGTGCCCAGCCCTCCCGCGAGAATGACCGCTTTCACGATATCACCCGCACGGCGTGGCAGCGGGGGCGGATTTGCCTGGCGCCGGCGGGATCGCATCGAGCAGGGCGCCGGCGAGCCTGTCGAAACCGACCTCCCGCCCCGCCTGCAACGCCTGCGCGCGCATCCGCAGCCGTTCCGCCGCCGGCAGTTCGGCCGCCTCGATCATCGCCCGCAGCAGATCCCCCGTATCGTCGGCGCGATAGACGAGCGCGTCCTCGCCCGGGCGGACCACGTCGAGCAGTGCCGGCAGATCGGGAACGATCGCCGGCCGGCCGAATCCGAAAGCGAGGGCAAGCGCACCCGAGGTCAGAATCCGGCGGTAGGGCAGCACCATGAAATCCGCCGCCCGCACGACATATTGCACCACCGCATCGTCGACGAATCGCGGAATCAGCCGGATGCCCGGCCTTGGCTCGATATAGCGCTGCTCGAAATAGCCGCCCTGGCGCCCTGCCAGCACGAGGCGGGCCGCCGGTATCAGCGCGTTGAGGGCGGTGAAGCCGTCATGCAGCCCGCCAAGATCCTTGTAGCCGCGGTTGGCGCCGAGATTGGCGAACACGATATCCGAGGCCGCGAATCCGAAATAGCGGCGGGCGGCCGCATCGGTGATGTCGTCCGGATAGGCGGGGGCGAGATCCGGACACCGCATCAAGACGATCCGCTCGGCCGGCGCGCCAAGACCGAGCGCCAGGTCCACCCCGGTGCGACAGTGCACATGAACGACGTCCGCAAGCCGCGCGAGTCCCTGGCGCAAGCCGAGCGACAGCGCCGGAAAGCGATCCTCGTGCGGCGCCGCGTTATGCACCGTCCAGACCAGCCGCCCGCCGCGGGCGCGGAATGCGGCCAGACGTTCGAGAGCGTCCGAAATCGTGGCTGCCGCCTCGCCGTCGCCGCCGGCATCGGCGTAAAGCGCGTCTTCCCAGTGCAGATGGAACACGGTCCGCCGCCGTGGCGCCGCCTCCAGCGCCATGGCGATCGTGCCGGACTCCACCTCGGCGCGCTCGGCGAGCGCCGCCGCAAGCAGGCTTTGGTATGGTACACTGCCCCGATAGTCGGGGAAAAACAGCCATAACGCGCCGTTCTCCCAAGGGGCGTCCAGCGCGGCGGAGGATAGCGCGACGGTTTTGGACCTGTTTTCAACCATGCCGGAACTCTACCGGCAATTTCCTAATATTCAGCTAACCACAGGTAACGCCACGACAAATGGGAACCTGTCCGCAAAGCCGTTCGCGTGTCAAACCACCCTGAGCGCTGGCGGCATGGACGAAGGCAACCGCTGGCGGGCCGGTATTTTGTTTTGAATACGGAACGTTGATGGCGCGGCGGGGCGATGCGGCGTCAGGCGGGTTTTTTGCGGCGGGGCGGGTTGAAGCGGGTGGCGCCGGGGGCGCGGGGCCAGGCGGGGTTTGGCGGCGGCGCAGGATGGTGCGCCGGCGGTTCGGGGCGTGGGGGTAGCTCGGGGGACGGCGCTTCGGGCGGTGGCGCGAGGCGGGGCTGGCGCGGGCGGCGGAGCGGTGCGGGCGGGCGGATGCCGAGCGTGTGGCAGAGCGGGCGGAGGATGCGCCCGGCTTCGGGGGTGGCGGCGATGAGGGCGGCCATGTCCGGCGTGTCGAGCAGGGCGCGGAACGGGGCGGCGACGGAGGCCGTGCCGGGGATGAGGCGGGCGAGCCAGCCGAAGGCGCGCGGGAGGGTGTGCGGCGCGCCGGGGCGGCCGGCGGGCCGGGTGATGCGCGCCCGGGGCGGGGTGGCGCGCGCCCGGGGCGGGGTGGTGACGAGGCGGGCGAAGCGGGCGGCGAGGCGGCGGAGGCGCTGCCAGATGAGGATGATGAGCGGCCCGGCGATGCGGCGTTTCGCGCCCTCCCCCGCGATATGGGCGCAGAGCGCCTCGATGAAGGCGTCGAAGCGGGGGCGGAGCAAAAGACCGGGGGATGGGGCGGAGGGCGCGGTCACCGGGGGAAGAGACCATGGATGGCGCCGGGTGGGCAAGGAAATTGTCAGTTGAACTGACGTCACATGCGTCTTGCTGCCGCAGCCAGGGGCGTCCCGGTCCGATCCGGAAGGATCGGAAAGGGCGCTAGTGGCCTGCTTGTCCCTGAAATTCACCCACGAATTTCAGGGGCAGGCCACTAAACTATTGTTTTTTCCAGTGTCCACTTTGAATCTGAAATCCGATGGAATTCAGATTCGGGACACTAGCCGGCGAGGGCCTGGGCGCGGACGAGGCGGGCGAAGGCGCCATCGCCGGCGATGAGGTCTTCATGCGTGCCGGACTCGACCACCGCGCCATCCGCCATCACCACGATGCGGTCGGCGTCGCGCACGGTGGCGAGGCGGTGGGCGACGACGATGGTGGTGCGGCCGCGGCGCAGTCGGGCGAGCGCTTGCTGCACGGCGGCCTCGCTCTCGGCATCGAGCGCGCTGGTCGCCTCGTCGAGGAGCAGGATCCGCGGGTCGCGCAGCAGGGCGCGGGCCAGGGCCACGCGCTGGCGCTGGCCGCCCGACAGGCGCTGGCCGTTGACGCCGACGCGGGTTTCGAATCCTTCGGGAAGGTCCGCGATGAAGCCGGCCGCCGCCGCCTCGGCCGCGGCGCGGATTTCGTCGATCGAGGCGCCCCTGCGGCCCATCGCGATATTGGCGGCGATCGTGTCGTCGAACAGCAGGGCATCCTGGCCGACATAGGCGATCGCGCCGCGCAGGGAGTCGAGGGAGACGGCGGAAATGTCGGCTCCGTCGATCAGGATGGCGCCGCGATCGGCCTCGTAGAGCCGGGGCAACAGGGCAAGCGCCGTCGACTTGCCGGCGCCGGACGCGCCGACCAGGGCAAGGGTGCGGCCGGGTTCGGCGACGAAGGAGAGATCGCGCAGGCCGGGCCGGCCATCGGGATAGGCGAAGCCGACATGGCGGAACTCGACGCGGCCGGGACCGGGCGGCAGTTCGACCGCATCGGGCCGGTCGGCCACGACCGAGGGTTCGTCGATGACATGGAACACGCGTTCGAGCCCGGCCATGCCTTCCTGCACCGCGGCGTTCATCGTGCCGAGGGCGCGCAGCGGGCGGGAGGCGATCAGCAGGGCGGCGACGAAGCCGGTGAAATTGCCGATGCCCGAGGCGCCCGCCGCGTGCCGCCAGCCGGCGAACCCGATGACGAGGGCGATGGCGAGGCCGCCGAGGACTTCGAGCACCGGGTCGAGCGCGGCGCGGCCGCGGATCATGCGCATCAGGGCGCGGTAGAGATGCTCGAAGGCGCGCTCCGCCCGGCGGCGCTCGTCTTCCTCGAGGCCATAGGCGCGGACGGTGCGGGCCTGGGCGAAGCTTTCGTTGAGCAGGGCGGCGGTTTCGCCCATCCGCTCCTGCATGCCCCCCGAGGCGCGGCGGATGCGGCGGCCGATCTTCTGGATCGGCAGGCCGGCGAGCGGATACAGCAGGGCGGCGATGAGGCTGAGTTCCCAGTCGATCCACAGCATGGTGCCGACCAGGCCGATCAGCGTGAAGAAATCGGCGATGCCGTTCACGGCGCGGCTCATCGCCTCGCGGATCACGGTGGCGTCGGTGGTGAAGCGGGCGGCGAGCGCCGCGGGAGCCTCGCGGTCGATCCGCGCGAGTTCGGCGCCGGTCAGATGATCGAACATCGAGACCTGCAGGCGGCGGATGGTGCCGAGCACGACCTGCTGGGTGAGCAGGGTCTGGGCATACTGGGCGAGCGCCTTGACCAAGGTGACGGCGAGCACGATCAGCGGC
Organism: Acidiphilium multivorum AIU301; assembly: GCF_000202835.1. NCBI lineage: Bacteria > Pseudomonadati > Pseudomonadota > Alphaproteobacteria > Acetobacterales > Acidocellaceae > Acidiphilium > Acidiphilium multivorum. Next base: position 753,432 of record NC_015186.1, on the reverse strand, counting down.
ACCTGGTAGAGGATGCGCGGGTCGCGCCGGGCGAACATGGTGAAGGCGCGGTCGATCAGCGCGGGGTAGAGCGCCGTGGTGCCCGACATGATCAGCGTGGCGACGATGATGAGCGCGACGCGACCGCGATAGGCGCTGACATGTTGCCGCCACAGCCGCCGCGCGAGCGCGATGCTGCTGCCGGTTTCCATCATGGGAGATCCATTTCCGCTTGCGATGCCCCGTTACTGGCGCGCCGCCGGGTTCGCGTCAATCGCCGGGCCGGCGGGCGGCGGCGCGTGATGGCCGCTGACATCGTCGCCGGCGGCGGGCGAGAGCCTGGCGCAGACCGGCACCGAGAGTCCGCCGATCGCGCTGACGATGAGGAAGGCCCAGCCGTAATCGGCGATCGAGGGCTCGGCGTGGCCGGCGAAGATCGTGGTGAATTCCAGCGCGCCGGCGGCGACCGAGATGCCGAGGGTGAGGGTGATCTGCTGGAAGGTGGCGTAGAAGCTGGTGGCGGCGCTCATGCGGCTGCGCGGCACGTCGGCATAGGCGATGGTGTTGAGGGCGGTGAACTGGAGGGAGCGGAACACGCCGCCGACCAGCAGCACGGCATCGAGCGCGAGTTCGGGCCAGCCGGGGCGGAAGGCGGCGCAGGCGGCGGTGAAGACCACGGCGAGGCCGCCGAACAGCATCATCGCCACGCGGAAGCCGAGGCGGCGGAGGATCGGCTCGGCGAGCGGCTTCATCGCCAGCGCGCCGACCGCCGCGGCGAAGGTGATGGTGCCGGATTTCGCCGCCGAATCGCCGAAGCCGAGCTGGAGCATCAGCGGCAGCAGGAAGGGCATCGCGCCGGCGAGGACGCGGAAGAAGCTGCCGGCGATGGTGGAATTGGCGAAGGTGTCGATCCGCATCAGCGTGAGATCGAGGATCGGGTGCGGGTGGCGGCGGGCATGGCGCCAGTAGGCGAGCGAGGCGACGGCGCCGGCGGCGAAGCAGCCGAGGCTCCAGCCGAGCGGGATGAGTCCGCGGCCGATCGTCTCGAAGCCGGACATCAGCAACGCCATGGCGAGGCCGCTCCAGACGAGGCCGGCAATGTCGAGCCGGCCGGCGTGCTCGGCGTCCTTCACCTCGCGGACGTGGAGGGTGACGGCGACGATGCCGATCAGGCCGATGGGAACGTTGATGTCGAAGGTCCAGCGCCAGGAGAGATAGGTGACGATGAAGCCGCCGAGCGGCGGGCCGATGATCGGGCCGAGCAGCGCCGGCATGGTGAGCCAGGAGGTGGCCGCGATCATGTCGCGCCGGCGGACGGATTTCAGCAGCAGCAGCCGGCCGACCGGCACCATCATCGCGCCGCCGAGCCCCTGGAAGATGCGCGCGGCGATGAGTTGGCCGAGACTCTGCGACAGGCCGCAGAGGATCGAGCCGATGGTGAAGACCAGGATCGCGGCGCGGAAGACCGTGCGGCTGCCGAAGCGGTCGGCGAACCAGCCGGAGGCGGGGATGAAGATCGCGAGCGACAGCAGGTAGGAGGTGAGCGCCAGGCTCATGTGCAGCGGGTCGGCGTGGAAGCTCTTCGCCATCGCCGGCAGGGCGGTGGCGACGATCGTGCCGTCGAGATTCTGCATGAACAGCGCGGTGGCGACGATCAGCGCGGTCAGGCGCATCTGGCTCGGGCTGAGCGTGGCGGCTTCGTCCTCGGGCTCGGTGTCCATCCTCCTCAGCCCTTCGGCGCCGCCTTTCCGGGCACCGCTTGCGGGGATGCGGGCCAGACCAGCGGCGGGACCGTGGTGAGCTTCGTGCCGTTGGCCGAAACGGCGCCATGGGCGAGGACGAAATCGACCGCGAGGCGCTGGCCGCCCTTCGGCCCGCGGGTGAAATAGGGCGCGGCGGCGGTGGTCAGGGCGCTGATGTCGCCGGTGAGGGAGGGATAATGCGTCGAGAGCGCGCCGAGGGCGGCGCCGAGTCCGTCGGCGACGAGATGCAGCCTTCCCTTCGGCTGGGCGCCGGCATCGAAGCCGAAGCTGCCCGTGCCGTGGGCATCGAGCGGGCCGACCGTGAGGCCGAAATCGTAGGTGCCGTGGCCGCCGCCCTGCGCCCAGCGATGCAGCGCCGGGCCGAGCTGCCGCCACAGCGCCGGGAGGTTGGCGGCCGCGCCGGGGGCCAGCCAGCGGGCGCCGGGCGGCAGGGTGAGCCGCGCCGGCAGCGCGGCGGCGGGGCCGGAGAGCGCGAGATCGACGCTGAGCGCGGTGAGCTTGCCGCCGAACGGCAGGTTGCCGAGGGTGACGAAGAGCGGCGAGAGCGCGAGGCCACGCAGCGATTCGTGCAGCGTGGCGGCCATGGAATCCGGCCCGGCATCCGGATTGCGGGTGCCGCTGGCATCGATCGCGGCGATGCTGACCAGGGTGAAATTGGTGTTCTCGCTGTCGACCCGCAGGTCGGTCGCGTGGAAGGCGCCGGCGCGCAGCGGATCCGGCGCGTGGTGCAGCAGGTCCGCGAGATCGAACCGGTCATCGGCGGCGATGCTGCCGAAGCGCAGGGTGAAGGAGGGGCCGCCTTCGAGGGCCATGCGCCAGACGGTGGCGAAACCGAGATCGAGCGTCAGCGGGGCGGCGGGATGCACCACGAGATCGACCGCGGGGATTTCCAGCGTCGGTGCCGGGCCGTCGGCGACGGGCGGCGTCAGGCGGAGATCGGCGACCCGCACATCGGCGACGAACGGCGAGGTGCCGCGCGTGACGGCGCCGTGGCTGACCGTCCAGCCGGCCGCGTGCAGGCGGGCCGCCGCCTGGTCGACGGCGAGGGCGAGACGGCTTTCGGCATACCACCACAGGCCGAGCCAGCCCAGGGCGGCGAGCACGACGACGAGGGAGAGAAAACGGACAAGCCTCCGCATCTTGCGTCCTTTCATGTGCGCGGGACCAGTCTAGCGGGGGTGCCGGGCAAAGGCCAAACCGGCGGGCCGCACGGTTTACCGGCGGCGCGGCGGCGGTTAAACCGAAAGCGAAACAGGGAGCCGGATGACGATGACGGAACCGAGGATTGCGGTTCTTCTGCCCTGCCATAACGAGGCGGCGGCCATCGGCGCCGTGGTGCGCGCCTTCCGGACCGCCCTGCCCGGCGCGGACATCTACGTGTTCGACAACAATTCGACCGACGATACCGCCGCGATCGCGCGCGGGGCGGGCGCGATCGTCCGGCGGGAGGCGCTGCAGGGCAAGGGCCACGTGGTCCGGCGGATGTTTCGCGACATCCAGGCCGATCTCTACGTGATGGCGGATGGCGACGACACCTATGACGCCGCGCTGGCGCCGGCGATGATCGAGCTGGCCCGGCGGGGGCCTTACGATCTCGTGAACTGCGTGCGGCGGGAGACCGACGCGGCCGCCTATCGCGGCGGCCACAGGCTGGGCAACCGGCTGCTGACCGGGGCGGTGCGGGCGATTTTCGGCGACCGGGTGGAGGACATGCTGTCGGGCTACAAGGTGCTGTCGCGCCGGTTCGTGAAGTCGTTCCCGGTGCTCGCCACCGGATTCGACATCGAGACGGAACTCGCGGTGCATGCGCTCGAACTCGCCCTGCCCATCGCCCATGTCGAGGGCGATTACCGGCCGCGCCCGGCGGGCTCGGAGAGCAAGCTCAGGACCTGGCGCGATGGCTGGCGCATCCTGCGGCTGATCCTGCGCCTGCTGCGGCACGAGCGGCCGCTGGCGTTTTTCGGCGCGCTCGGCGGGGCCGCGTTTCTGGTCGCCGCCGTGCTGATCGCCCCGGTGATCGCGACCTATCTGCGCACCGGCCTCGTGCCGCGGCTGCCGACCGCCGTGCTGGCCACCGGCATCGTGCTCGCCGGGGCGCTGAGCCTGACCACCGGCATCATTCTCGACACGGTGACGCGCGGGCGGCGGGAGACGCGGTTGCTGGCCTATCTGCGGCATGCCGCGCCGGGGCCTTGACCCCGCCCCCCGATCCGGCGCTTTGTGCGCCGCGATACGTTCCACCGCGACGGGAGTTCCCATGCCCAGCTGCGTACCCTTCGACCAGCTCGAACCCGGCCAGACCGCCTCGCTCGGCAAGACCATCACCGAGGCCGACATCCTGCTGTTTTCCGCCGTGTCGATGGACACGAATCCGGTTCACCTGAACCAGGAGCTCGCCGACGAGACGCTGTTCAAGGGACGGGTCGCGCACGGGATGCTGTGCGGCAGCCTGATTTCGGCGGTGCTCGGCACCGTGCTGCCGGGATTGGGGACGATCTATCTCACGCAGTCGATGCGGTTCCGCGCGCCGGTGCGCATCGGCGACACGGTGACGGCAGAGGTCGAGGTTGCCTCGCTCGATCACGAGAAAAAGCGGGCGACCATGCGCACGCGCTGCTTCGTGCGCGGCAAGGTGGTGATCGAGGGCGAGGCGGTCGTGATTCCGCCGACCGAGGCCGTCGTCGCCGTGGCGCAGAACGAGAAGCGCGCCGCCGAATGATCCGCGTCTTCCACGACTGGAGCGGGATTCCTCCGGAGGCGCGCGGCGCCTCGGTGGCGCTCGGGAATTTCGACGGCATGCATCGCGGGCATGTCGAGGTGCTGCGGGCGGCGCATGCGGCGCGGCCGGACGCACCGCGCGCGGCGCTGACCTTCGCGCCGCATCCGCGCGAGTTCTTCCGCCCGGACGATCCGCCATTCCGGCTGATGCTGGAGGCCGAGCGGGCGGCGGCGCTGGAGGCCGAGGGGATCGAGATCCTCTATGAACTCACGTTCGACCGCGCCTTCTCGCTGCTGAGCGCCGAGGCATTCATCGAGGAGGTGCTGGATCGCGGGATCGGGGCGGCGCACCTCGCCTGCGGGGCGGATTTCGCCTTCGGCCACCGGCGGGGCGGCGATGTCGCCATGCTGCGGGCGGCGGCGGAGGCGCGCGGGATCGGGCTGTCGATCGTGCCGCATCTCGACGATGCCGAAGGGCCGATCTCCTCCAGCCGGATCCGCCGGCTGCTGCAGGACGGGTACCCCGAACGCGCCGCGGCGCTGCTCGGCCGGCCGCACGCGATTCGCGGCGTGGTCGCGCATGGCGACGCGCGGGGACGAACGATCGGCTTTCCCACCGCCAATGTCGCGCTCGGGCGGCACCTCGAACCGGCGCGCGGCGTGTATGCGGTGACGGTGCGGCTGGCCGATGGGCGCATGGTCAAGGGCGTGGCCAATATCGGCCGGCGGCCGACCGTGGCGGAGGGGGCGATCTCGCGGCTGGAGGCGCATCTGTTCGACTTCAGCGGCGACCTCTATGGCCAGGAGATCACCGTGTCGCTCCACCGGTTCATCCGCGACGAGCGGCGCTTCGCCAGTTTCGACGAGTTGCGCGCGCAGATCGCGGCGGACGCGGACGAGGCGCGGCGCCTGCTGAGCACGGTCTGAAACAATCGTTCAAACTCAATTGATTAGATAAATATCCTGGACTGACTCGTCAGGCGCGGTGGAGCACGCCCTCCCCCACCGTCCAGATCGCGGCATCGCCGAGGGCGGCGAGCTGGTCGCGTTCGGTCGCGGTGCAGAAGACCTGCGCGCCGCCGCGATGCAGGGCCTCGCCGAGCGCCGAGCGGTGGGCGGCGTCGAGATGCACGAAGGGTTCGTCGAGCAGCAGGACCGGGGCGGCGCCGCGGGAAATGGCAACCAGGGCGGCGTGGGCCAGCACGATCGCGACCAGCATCGCCCGCTGCTGGCCGGTGGAGGCCAGCGCGGCGGCGAGGCCGCTGGAAGCGTGTTCGAGGCCGAGATCGGCGCGCTGCGGCGAGAGGGCGGCGACCGGCTCGGCGCGGGTCGCGGCGTAGCGGCCGCGAAGCCACTCCTCCACCGCCAGGGCGGGGCGGTGCGCGAGTTCGGCGCCGATCGGACAGTCGAGCGACAGCCGCGCGGCGGGGAACGGATCGGCGGCGCCGGCGGCGAGCAGCGCGTTCAGCCGCTCGATCACGTGCAGCCGCGCGGCGGTGAGCGCCGCGGCGTGGCGGGCCATCGAATCCTCGATCGTGGCGAGCCAGAGCGGATCGTAGCCGCCGGCCTCGATCAGCCGGTTGCGGTTCGCCGAGGCGGCCTCGAAGGCGGCGACCTCGCTGGCGTGGCCGGGTTCGAGGGCGAGGACCAGGCGGTCGAGGAAGCGGCGGCGGGCGGATGCGCCCTCGGTGAACAGGCGGTCCATCTGCGGGGTCAGCCAAAGGCAGGAAAACCGGGCGGCGACGCGGGCGGCGGCGGCCGGTTCGCCATCGAGCAGCAGGCGGCGGCGCTCGCCCTGCCCCGCCTCGATCCCGGTGCCGATCGCGAACCGGCCTTCCGGCCCGTCGATCCGGGCGGCGACGGCCCAGCCGCCGGAGGCGCCGGGCGCGCGGCGGGCGAGTTCGGCGAGGCGGGCGCCGCGCAGGCCGCGGCCGGGGGCGAGCAGCGAGACGGCTTCGAGCAGGTTGGTCTTGCCGGCGCCGTTCGGCCCCGCGAGGGCGACGACCATGCCGCCGGGCTGCCAGTCGAGCCGGGCGTAGGAGCGGAAATCCGTGAGGCGCAGGGACTCGATCCGCAGCGGCGCGGCGGGATTCACGGGGCTGCCGGGGATCGTCATCGCGCCCTGATAGTCGAGGCCGGTCGTTCCGGCCAGATGGCGCTCACGCGCCGGGCGGCGGGCGGCTGACGCGGTAGGGCACCACGCCACGCTCGGCGGTGCCGACATCGATCGTGCCGTCGATCGGCGGCATGGCGCGGTGGCGGCAGGCGACGCGCGGGCAGGAGCGGCAACCGGGGCCGATCGGGTCGATCGCGCCGGGGCGGTCGAGATCGAGCCCGGCGGCGTAGACGATGCGCGGCGCGTACTGGATCTCGCAGCCGAGGCCGACCGCGACGGCGCGCGGGCGCGACAGGTAGGACGTGCCGCCGCCGCCGACCGTGCGGGCGATGCTGATATAGGTGGTTTCGCCCGGCGGCTGGGCGAGCTGGACGGAGATTTTCCCGGGCTGCGAGAAGGCCTGGTAGACGTTCCAGAGCGGGCACGGGCCGCCGAAGCGGTCGAACCGGAAGCGGGTGGCGCTGCTGCGCTTGAGCACGTTGCCGGCGGTGTCGGTCTTGAGGAAGAAGAACGGAATGCCCTGGGCGCCGGGGCGCTGCAGCGTGCTGAGCCGGTGGCAGACCTGCTCGAAGCTCGCCTGGAAGCGGATCTGCAGGCGCTGGATGTCGTATCGTTCGGCCTCCGCCTCGGCGAGGAAGGCGGCGTAGGGCATGATCAGCGCGCCGGCGAAGTAGTTCGCGAGGGCGACGCGGGCGATGCCGCGCGCGGCGTCCGACGAGACTTTCGCCCGCTCGATCAGCCGCGAGATCAGCCGGCCGTGGCTGAGCAGGCCGATCACGTGGGCGAGCGAGAAGCGGCGGGTTTCGAGGCGCATTTCCTCGGCGATGAGGAGGCGGCGGTTGCGGCGGTCGATCTGCCAGAGGATGCCGTCGGGGAGGAGATTGGCCGAGGGAACGACCTCGATCCGGTGCCCGGCGGCGAGATGGCGTTCGAGGGCGGCGGAATCGGGGCCCAGCGTCGCATGGATATGCGCGGCGAGGCGCTCGGCCGCGAGGTCGATCTCGTGGAAGTAGTTCCGCTCGGACTGCACCCAGTCGCGCACCTCGTCATAAGGCGGCAGCGGGCCCGGTTCGTCGCGGCCGAGGGCGGGATCGCGCGCGAGGCGGGCCTGCTGGGCGCGGTAGGCGGCGTAGAGCGCGATGAAGCGGCGGGCGAGTTCGGGCGTGTCGCGCACGGCGGCGCGGGCCTCGGTGAAGGTGAGGCGACCGGGGCCGAGGGCGGGGTCGAGCGCGGCTTCGAGCAGGTCGCCGGCGCGACGGACCTCGTCATCGCCGGAGAGTTCGGCGAGGGGAATGCCGAGCAGGTCGCAGAGCGGCGCCGCGAGGCGCGGCGGCACGGGCCGGCGGTCGTTCTCGATCTGGTTCATGTAGCTCGGCGACAGGCCGAGGCGGCGGGCGATGTCGCGCTGCTGCAGGCCGCGCTGCTCGCGGATCTGCCTGATCCTGGCGCCGGCGAAGAGTTTGGGTTCGCGCAAAGGACGGTCCTCGGGCTCGGTCACGCCCCCTGCCCGCCCCGCGCGGCGGCCGCTCGGACGCAGCCTCCGGATCGCTAGCCGCCCCGGCGGAGGCCGTCAAACCGGGCGGCTGCGCTGGATCAATGACCGATCGCCCCGGCGGGTCTATCGCAGCCGGAGCGGAACGGCGGAGGAGCCGGATGAAGGCGCGTGGTGGCGTAACCCTGCTGTGTCTCGTGGTGCTGCTGGCCGGCTGCGCGCGGCCGCCGGTGCGGGCCGCCATTCGCCCGCCGGCGCCGGAACGCGCGGCGGATGCGGCGTATCGCGCCGAGGTCGCGGCGGCAGCGGCGGAACTGGCCCGGGAGGTGCCGCGGGCGAGCGTGCCCGCGCCCGCGGCCGCGGCGCAATGGATCGCGGCGGCACGGCGCGGGCTGGCGGCGGCCGGGGTGGGTGTGACCCGGAGCCAGCTCATCGTCGTCGTCGATCGCAATCCGCGGGTCCAGCGTCTCTGCATCGTCGCGGCGCGGCCCGCCGGGGCGTGGGACGTGGTCGGGTGCGACGCCGTTTCAACCGGGCAGGCCGGGCGACGGGGATACTTCATCACCCCGGTCGGCGTGTTTGCCCATACGACGGGCATTCTCGACTACCGGGCGCTCGGCACGTTCAACGAGAACCATATCCGCGGCCTGGGCCTGAAGGGGATGCGGGTGTGGGATTTCGGCTGGCGGGTCGCGGAAAAGGGCTGGCGGAGCGATGGCGAGACCGGCGAGATCCGGCTGCTGGTGCATGCAACCGACCCGGATTACCTGGAACCGCGCCTCGGCCAGACGGGCTCGCAGGGATGCGTGCGGATATCGGCGGCGATGAACCGGTTCCTCGATCGCCACGGCGTGCTCGACGCCGAACAGGAGGCGGCTTCCCGGGACGATGCGCGGATCGCGGCGACGCTGCCGGCCGACCGCGCCCCCTCGCCGCTCGCGGGCGAATTGCTGGTGGTGATCGATTCGACGGAGGGAGCCTGAGATGCCGTGGAGCGCGGAGGAGGCCGAACGCCATACGCACCGGGCGAACACGCCCGAATTGCGGGAACTCTGGGCGAAGATCGCCAATGAGTGCCTCGCGCGAACCGGGGATGAGGGGCGCGCGATCCGCGAGGCGAACGCCGTGATCGCCCGGCTTGCCCGGCAGGCGCCCCGGGGCTGAGGCGCGGGATCAGGCGGCGGTGATGCTGCTGCGGAACGCGAGGGGGTCGGCGATTCGCGGGAAAGGTTCCCAGGTCGAGCCGGTGCCGCGGACGATGACCGTGCCGTAATTGAAGAGCCGGCCGGCAATGGACTGCCGGACCTCGACGCTCTCGACCTTTTCGAGGCTCATTTCATGGGTGGTGCGGCCGAGGATGCCGCTCTTGTGGATGACCCGGCGGTCGGTCACCGCAAGTTCGGTGGACATGCGCCGGAGCCAGGCGACGAGGAGCAGCCAGCAGCCGAGGAGGAAGGCGGCGGCGGCGGCGACGTGCAGGTAGGTCGACGGCCGGCCACCGGCGAGGCCGCCGGCGATGATGAGCGCGAAGGCCAGGACCATGGTGACGATGCCGCGGAGATAGACGAACCAATGAAGATGCGTCCAGCTCATCACGGTTTCGTCGGGCAGCAGGACCTGCTCGATATAGCTCACGGACGATCTCCCGGTGCGGTGGGCCTGGCTGGCGCGCCCGCCGTGACGCCGGCCCGGGCCTCACGATATAGGTCATGTTGATCCGAGATCAGATCAACATGTCGTTCACGACGTTCACCCCCGAATCCACGTATCGCTCGGTTTCGACTTCGCGAGGGGTGCGAACGGCGACGTAGCAGACGCGGCCGGTGGCGGCAATCCGCGGGCGGGGACGCCGCACCCGTTCGGGCCGCCGCAATTGCGCATCGACGCCAGACGCCGCAGCGGGTAAAACCCCCTCATGACTCCGGAGCCCGAAGCCCCCGACGCGCCGCTGGCCTTCGCCCGATCCTTCGAGGCCGCGCTGATCGGCAAGTCGCTCGACGGCATCATCACGTCGTGGAGCGAAGGCGCCGAGAACCTGTTCGGCTATCGCGCGGACGAAATCATCGGGCGCTCGATCCATGTGCTGGCGCCGCCCGGGCGCGAGGCGGAAATGGACGAACTGCTGGCCCGGACGGCAAGGGGCGAGACCTTCGACCAGTTCGAGACCATCCGCCGGCGCAAGGACGGCACGCTCGTCCGCGTGCTGCTCACGCTCAACCCGGTGCACGATACGGAAGGCTGCATCGTCGGCATTTCCAAGATCGCGCGGGATATCACCGAGCATCGCAGCACCGAGGCCAGGCTCCGCTCGATCCTCGACACCGCGCCGGATGCCATCGTCGTGATCGATCCGCGCGGCACCGTGAGATCGTTCAGCCAGGCGGCCGAGCGGATGTTCGGCTACGCCGCCGAGGAGGTCGTCGGCCGCAACGTGTCGATGCTGATGGCCGAGCCCCATGCCGCCGCGCATGACGGCTATCTCGCCCGTTACCTCGAAACCGGCGAACGGCGCATCATCGGCATCGGCCGCGAGGTGGAGGCCCGCCGGGCCGATGGCTCGACCTTCCCGATCGAACTCGCCGTCGGCGAGGTCGACCTGCCGGAGACGAGGCTGTTCACCGGCTTCATCCGCGACGCCAGCAAGCGCAAGCGGCTCGAGAACGACCTTGCCCAGGCGCAGAAGATGGAGGCGGTGGGCCAGCTTACCGGCGGCCTCGCCCATGATTTCAACAACCTGCTGGCGGTGATTTCCGGCAATCTCGAAATGCTGGAGAGCCATGTCGCCGGCGGCGAGGCGGCGGAACTGCTCGCCGAGGCCCGGCTCGCCACCGAACGCGGCGCCGAACTGGCGGCAAGGCTGCTCGCCTTCGGCCGGCGGCAGACCCTTCGTCCGCTCGCGATCGACGTGAACGAGCTCGTCGGGAAGATGGCGCCGCTGTTCCGCCGCACGCTCGGCTCGCCGGTCATGATCGAGACCCGGCTCGCCGCCGGGCTGCCGCGCACCATGGCGGATCCCGGACAGATCGAGACGGCGCTGCTCAACCTCGCCCTCAACGCGCGGGATGCCATGCCCAAGGGCGGCCGTCTCGTGATCGAGACCGGCCTGCTCCATGTCGACGCCGACTACGCGGCACAACAGGCCGAGACCCTGCCGGGCGATTACGTGGTCCTGGCGGTGACGGATAGCGGGATCGGCATGAGCGCCGAAACGCGGGGCCGCGCCTTCGAGCCGTTCTTCACCACCAAGGCGGTCGGCGAGGGATCGGGGCTGGGCCTGTCCATGGTCTACGGCTTCGTCAAGCAGAGCGGCGGCCATGTGCAGATCTATTCCGAACCGGGCCTCGGCACCACGGTTCGCCTGTTCCTGCCGGCGATCCGGGCCGAAATGCCCGCCGCCGACGACGAGGCGGCCCCCTCCCCGCCGCCGGACCGGGCGATCGTTCTCGTGGTCGAGGACGATCCCGCGGTGCGGCGCGTTGCGGAGCGCCGGCTTGCCCGCCTCGGCTATTCCACGATCGACGCGGCGACGGGTGCTGCCGGCATTGCGGCGCTGGAAGCCCATCCGGAGATCGCGGTGCTGTTTACCGATATCGTCCTGGCCGGCGGCATGTCGGGCCTCGATCTCGCCATCGCCGCGCGCGCGGCGCGACCCGAGCTTCCGGTGCTGTTCACCTCCGGCTATGGCGATCCCATCGTGCTGAAGGGCCGCGCCCTGCCCGCCGGGGCGATCTGGCTGCAGAAACCCTATGCCGAGGCCGCCCTCGCGAACGCGCTGGCCGCCCTGCTCAGGCCGGTTCGCGACGAGGGCGTCTGACGCGCCAGGCGCGCTTCACCGCTCCAGCTTGCCGGCGAAGACATAGCCGGCGCCGCGCACCGTCTTGATCAGTTGCGGCTGCCCGGGGTCCTGCTCGATCTTGCGGCGGAGCCGCATGACCTGGGTATCGACCAGCCGGTCGAAGGCCTCGAAATCCCGCCCCTTCAGCAGGTTCAGCAACTGGTCGCGGTCCAGAACCCGCCCTGCGTGCCGCAGGAAGACGGCAAGAAGCTCGAACTCCGCGGTGGTCAGCGGAATGTCCGCCCCGTCCCGCCCGCGCAGGGTCCGGCCGAGCGGATCGAGGGCGTGGCCGTCGAAACGGATCACGGCTTCCGGCGGGTCGGGCTCGGCGGGCTCCGGCGTGCCGCGCCCGGTCATCCGCCGCTTGAGGGCGCGGATCCGGGCGAGGACCTCGCGCAGGTGGAAGGGCTTGGCAATGTAATCGTCGGCCCCCGCTTCCAGCCCCGCCACCCGGTCGATGACATCGTCCTTGCCGGTCAGCATGATGATCGGGACATCCGAGCGCGCCCGGATGGCCCGGGCGAGCGCCAGCCCATCCTCGCCGCCGAGCATGAGATCGAGCAGCACCAGCGTGACGTCGCCGCCGAGGAGAGCCGCATGCGTTCCGGCCTCGCTGTCGGCTTCCCTGGTCCCGTAGCCCTCACCGGCAAGATAGCGGCGCAGCATCGTGCGGATCTGGGGATCATCGTCAACGATCAGAATTGTCCCCGCGTCCACGGCCCTAATCCATCGATGGTCGAAACAGATGAAGGCACTTATTTATATGAACTTGTCATAAAACGCCACACAAAGCCGCGAAATGTCAACAAAGATTGGCTGTTCCGGCATCGGCGTGTTGCAGTGAGCGTTTAGGAGTGACGGCGCTGAGTCTCGAGCCCTATCAACCCTGGACGCATGAGGACCACGCCAATGTTGCATGTCGCTGCCGAGCCGTCTCGGTCCACGATTGCCAACTGGAGTGCCGCCGGTGAGCCGGGCTTTCGCGCAGGTGCGCTGGAGGCCGGCGCCTCGCTGTTCATCGAAGGCGAAACGGTGGACAAGATCTATGATCTCGTGTCCGGCATCGTCCGGCTGTCGAAGATGCTGCCCGACGGGCGCCGGCAGATCCTGGGCTTCCTGTTTCCGGGCGAAATCTTTACGCCGTCCGGCTTCGCCATCAGCCATGGCGGCTGCGCGACATGCTCCGCGGATGCCGTGACCGCGGTCGAGGTCGTGACGCATCGGCTCAGCAGTTTCGATGGGCTGCTGGCCAGCCGGCCGGAACTGACGCGCAGCCTGCTGGCCACAGCCGCGAAGAGCCTTTTCATGGCGCAGCAGCAGATGCTCCTGCTCGGCCGGATGAGCGCGACCGAACGCCTGGTCTGGTTCCTGCTGCGGATGGCCGAACAGCAGGATGTCGAAGCCGGGGAACCGATCCGCCTGCCGATGTCCCGTGTGGATATCGCGGATTACCTCGGGCTGACGATGGAAACCGTCTCCCGCGTCTTCCGCTGGCTGCGCGAGCGCAACATCATCGCCCTCAAGGGGGCGACGGAAATCCGGATCGTCGATCCGGGACGGGCGCGCCAGATCGCCGATTGCGCCTGCAGCGCGACAATGCCGCGCTGCAGGCAATAGGGTGCCCGGATCGGATCAGGATGCTCGCGTTGTCACGACGATGGCGCACCGCGTCCGATCCGGACGGACCGGAAAATGCTCCAGACGAAACAGGTCCCACCATGCCTGACCGCCCCCTCCTTGCAGCCGCCGATACCGACGCCGCGACGTCTCCGCCGGGCGGGCGCGGCCTTGTCGGGCGCCGGAGGGCACGCGGGGCCTGGGAGATCCGGATTTCACCAGTCATGAGTTCCCGCTTCATGCCGGAGCGGTGGCTTTCTTTTCAGAATTTCAGGATCGAGCGAAAAATTTCCTGAATTTCCAATAAAAACCGATAATTGTTCAATATTACAGAAGTCGACAGGCTTTCGGCCGGCCCACATCTTGTGTTTCGCGACGCCGCCGGCCCCAGATCGTCTCCCGCCCAATGTTTTACTTTTTTAATTATTTCAACTTTTTTGAAAAATTTCTCGAAAATTAAAAAATTTTCATTGACCCGTCATTTTTCGGGTTGTATAAACTGATTAGATCAACTGGAGGTTGATATGCGGCTTCTCATTTTTGGTAAAACGTTCGACAGGCACGACAGCCTGAACAGCTTCATCAAGTCGAAACTCGCCGTCATCGACGAGACGGCAGACGTCGACGAAGCGGTCGATCTCACCCATCATTACGAATATGAAGCGGTGGTGATGCGGGTCTTCGATACCTACAGGATCGAGTTCGACCTGATCCGCCGCCTGCGGAAATCCGGATTTCGCGCCCCGATCGTGGCGGTCGCCAACACGCTGGCCGAGTCCGCCCGCCTGCATATTCTTGAGGCCGGGGTCGACGATCTCATCGTCGGCGCTCCCTCATACGAGGAAACGTTCCTGCGCATCCAGAATCATATACGCAGGAACCGGGGCTTCCAGGACTCTTCACTTTCCGTTGGCAATATCGAGGTCAACATGAATGCGAAGAAGGTCTTTGTCGGCGCCCGCGAAGTCGCCGTCACGAAGAAGGAGTATCAGATCATCGAACTCCTCGCGCTGCGCAAGGGCTGCGTTCTGAGCAAGGAAGCGATCCTCGATCATCTGTACGGCGGCCTCGACGAACCGAACGCCAAGATCATCGACGTGTTCATCTGCAAGATCCGCAAGAAGCTGCTTGCCGCAGACGGCCAGGACGTGCTCGTCACCAACTGGGGACGCGGCTATATGATGGCCGACCAGCGCCCCCAGAACATGGTTCAGACGGTGACCGCGCCGGGCATCCAAGCCAGGATCAAGACGACTGCAAGCCTTGCAGTCGCTTGACCCTCGAACCCGGGATCTCGCGGCACCTCACTGACCGAAGGCAGCAACGGATGCGGCGATTGGCGCGACCGGCCTGCCCTGGCATCGGTGACCGGCATTTCCCGAATTCATTTCGGCATCATTACCAGGTCTGATGATGGTGATGGTGGTGATGATGGTGGTGATGATGATGCTCATCGGCCTGCTGGATCCGGGCGCCACCCTGCTCCGCGCGCTGGCGGGCGAGCGCCGCATCGTGCTCGCGAAGCATGACGGAGGCATTGGGGACCGGGCCGAGAAGTTCGGCATAGGACGCCGCTTCAAAGCGGGGCGCCGGGGGAAGCGACGCGGCGGAACTCATCACCGGGGCGGCGATAGCGGCCCCGACCACTGCGCCGAGAATACAGATTGTGGTCTTTTCCATCTTCGCTCTCCTTTCGATTGGCGAGACACAGGAAAGAGATTGACCGTGGCGTTTCTGTGACGCTGAATTTGTTTGAAACTTTACAATTTCTTTACCCTGCCAAGGTCATGACCCGGATCATGCGGGCTTCGGAGCACATCGGCACGCGCGGATCATCGTCCGGGATGTCGCGTGACGCCTTTCGGCCCGGGAGCGCTTTTTCGAGGGCGTGACTTCAGTCACGGCGTCAATCATTCGCGCGACATGTCATGTGATTGTCGTGTATCGACGCAATAATCGGATCGCGGCCATGTGCCGGCGAATTCCCCGGCGCGGCGTCATCGGCAGGTCAGGTCGGCGGACCGGCGATCCCGGCCTGATGTCTGGTTCCCGATTCGTCGACTCACAGTCATTTACGGCCGATTGGTGAGACGCACCGGTTGACGAGGCCGATACTCGCAGTCCGCATCGAATTCACGGCACCGCATTGCACAATCGGGACCGATGGATGCTTCAGGACGATCGATCAAGCACAATTTTCGATGATCAAAATTCAATTTTTGCTTTTTGTTTCATTATATTTTTATTTGATTTGTTCATTCAAAAGTAGTTTTGAACGTTTATAGAATAACGATAAAATATTACAAATGCGTTTTATTCAATTTGATGATCCGATCATTAAATATTTTATGATCATATTTTTGACACAAATTGGCGACGATTGCGCCATATCCGCTCCTTGTCTTGGCAGCCATGGACGGACATTCAAAAGACCCACAGTCTCGACACATGCCCTGCCCAGATCGGCCCGGTCATGGGCTGCCTGCCCGCTTCCAGCCCGCACGCTGGGCTGCCGGACTGGCGCTGGCGCTGCCACTCTGCTGCCAACCCGCTCAGGCGCGCCTCGAACACCGCCAGAGCGAGGTCCGGTCCGGGGCAGGCATTCCCGCGACGGCGATTTCCCATCCGCTGGCCTGGTATGACCGCGATCGGGCCCCGATCGTCCTGAAGGGACGCTCGGCTTCGGGCGACATCACGTTCCAGGTGGCCGATCATCGGGAGGTTTCGGCCGCCGAGCTGCATCTTCTCGGCACCAATTCCGCATCGCTGATCGGTGGCGCCTCGCAATTGCTGGTGCTGCTGAACGGCTCGCCGCTGAAACAGATCCCGCTCGACGGCTCGTCGCCGACGATCGACCGGACCATCGGCATTCCACCCGGCGATCTGCGGGATGGAACGAACCAGCTCACCCTGTCGGTCACGCAAAAGGCGGCGCAGGGCTGCGAGGCGTTCGATGACCCCGCGCTGTGGACACGGATTTCGCCGAAGTCGCAACTGTCGATGAGCTACCGGCGGGACTCGGTTCCCCTCACCCTCGCCAGCCTGAAGTCGAGCTTCATGTCGTGGCAGCCGGATACGTCCCACATATTCGTCCTCTACGATCCCGCGCTCGCGCGCGCGCCGGAACCGATCATGGCGATCGCGCGGTCGGTGGCGCGGGCCGACGCGATGCGCGCGGTGTCCTTCGTCGCGCGGCCGCTCGACCGGGTCGGCAAGGCCGTGGCGCAGACATCGGCCGCGACCGTGATCATCCTCAAGCTGGAGAACGGAGCGGCCGCCGGCAGCGGGCTCGACGCCGCGACGCTGTCGATCGCCCGCAATCCGGTCGGTGGGGTCGTGATGACCATTGCCGCGGAAACGCCCCGCGCCCTTACCGGCGCGGCCCGGCTGATCGGGCGGCCCGGAACGGTCTGGCCGAACGAACAGAGCGCCGTCATCCGCATTCCGGCCGCCACCGGCCACATGCAGAGCCCGCACGCGCCGGCAGCCAGCCCGACCGATATCAGCTTCCGCGCCACCGGCCTGCCGACACAGACCGAACACGGCCGCAGCAGCCAGTTCGCGCCGGTGACATTCTGGAATCCCAACTGGGACAGCCACGCGATCCTGTATCTCCACATGGCCTATTCGGCCGGTGGCGGGGCGGGGTCGATGATCCAGGCGCTGGTCAACGGGAAAATGGTCAACACGATTCCGCTGACCAATCCCGATGGCGGCACCTATCCCGATTACAAGCTGCTGGTTCCGCAGGATGCCCTGAAGGTGGGGCGGAACCGCCTGGTGCTGAAGCCGGTCTTTCACATGCAGCACGCGGCGGCCTCTGCCTGCGTCGCCAATGATTTCGGTCACAACCTGGCGGTGACGGTGTTCTCGGACAGCCACCTGACCATCATCGGCGGCGCGCCGGTCGACAAGGACGATCTCGCGGCGATGACCACGGGCGTGTATCCCCTGCGCACGATCGCGATCGCCTCTCCCTCTCCGGCGGCGATCTCCGCCGCCGCCACCCTCGGTGCGAAGCTGGCCCAGGTCACGCCGGATCAGCCGCTGAACCTCGTGCTTGAACCCCACCCCGCCGCGAAGCCGGGGGTGCTGGTCGTCGGCGCGGTCTCGCGGCTGCCGGAGCAACTTCTGTCGGCGAGCGGCATATCGCTCGTGGGCGGCTCGCCCGCCGTGAAGGAGCCCTCCGGCCGGACGCCGCATGTTCCCGACGCGGCGGACCTGGACGACGTGACCGCGTGGCTGGGCCGCATCTTCGGCAACAGGGCCGAAAGCGCGCCCACCGGCAAGACCGGCCACGGCCAGGCCGCCGACGCGACGGTGCAGGGCTTCGGCAATGCCGCGATCATGGCGGTCGCCGACGCTCCCGCGGTGCCCGATGCGCCGGGGCGGCTCGCTCCCGCCATCGTGCTGACGGCGAAGAGCGATGCCGGGCTGGCGCAGGCGATGGGCAAGCTGGTCCACACCGCGACATGGCGGCAGATTTCCGGCCAGGCGATCGTGGTCGCGCCGGCCAAGAGCGAGTTGCAGGTCCTGCCGGCGGAGAACGTGCCGATCGGGCCTTCCGCGCGGCTCGGCTTCCTCGCCACACGCAATCCCCTGACCACCGTATTGGCCGTGCTTGGCACGCTGGTGATCCTGATCCTGCTGGTCCGGACCTTCGTGACGCTCAGGCGGCGGCGGCTGCACCCCTCAGTAAAAGGAGTCGACGAGCGATGAAATCCGCAAGTTTGCGCCGCACCGCGCGGCGCGCGACCAGGGCCGGGATCGTCACCTGCATCTCGACCATCGCGATCACCGCAACCGCGCGGGCCGCCCCGCACACGAACCTGTTCATCGCCGGCGGCCAGTATGCCAACTCGTCGCAGAGCGCGTATCTCGGCGCGATCCTGCCATTGCCGGGCGGAACGCTGGGCAAGGGGTTCTTCGTCTCGCCGTTCGCCGGCTGGAACCGCTACACCTTCCAGAAGAACGGGCAGAGCTTCACCGGAAGCGAGCCGTCCGCGAGTGTCGCCATCGGCCACGCCTGGGACGAGCCGGATTTCAACCTGAGCCTTTCGGTAGCCGGCGGGTATTCGAATACCACCGTGACGCCCTATGCGCCGAAGGGATCGTTCCACGGCGGCCAGTGGTTCGCGGAGCCGGAAATCTATGCCCAGCTCAAGCTTCCGGCCGGGGCCACGGCAACCGTGAACGGCGGCTACCTGACCGGCATGCGGAGCTACTGGAGCAGCGCCTACCTGCTGGTGCCGGTTTCGCCCTCGATCGCGATCGGGCCCGAGGCCGATTTCGGCGGCGGCATCAACTATCGTTCCCGCACCTTCGCGCTGCGCGTTGCCGACAAGCTGACCAGTTCCCTCGATGTCGATCTGTCCGCCGGCGCGACGACGAACCTTCCGGGTCCGTATCACCCGTATGTCGCCCTGAATCTCAGCGTGCCGTTCCGGTAATCGCATGACCGACATGGCGAGACGCAATTTTCTCGGTCTTCTCGGCGCGGCCGCGCTCACGGGCGGCCCGGTGATGATGGCGCGGGAGCTGTGGCAATCGTCCTGGCGCGGCTACCGGCACGGATTCATCGACGGCCAGGGGCGGGTCATCGACTATTCCGCCAACAAGGGATTCAGCACTTCGGAGGGGCAGTCCTATGGCATGTTCCTCAGTCTCGTCGCCGGCGACCGCGCGACGTTCCGCCGCATCCTGAACTGGACGAACACGAACATGGCGGGCGGGCGCCTCGGGGAAGTGCTCGCGGCGTGGAAATGGGGGCTGCACGGCGGCAAATGGGGGGTGATCGGCGCCAACTCGGCGGCGGACGCGGATGCGTGGATGGCCTATTCGCTGCTCGAGGCCGCCCGGATCTGGAAGGATCACAATCTCGGCGCCGAGGGGCACAAGCTGGCGACGCGCATCGCCGATGACGAGAGCGTGGCGATCAACGGATTTGGCCGGGTCCTGATACCCGGCGCCTCCGATTTTCCGGACACGCCGCCCGTCATCGTCGATCCGAGTTATACGCCGCTGTTTCTGGCCCGCGGCATCGCGCGCGCGACCAACCTGCCGAAATGGCAGGCGATCGCGGCCACGCTGCCACGGCTGATGACGACGATCTGCCGCAACGGATTCGCCCCCGACTGGGCCTGGGCGCCGCAAGCCCCCGCCTCGCCGCCGGCGGGCCTGCCGGAGACCGGCACCGGATCGTTCGATGCGATCCGGTGCTATCTCTGGGCGGGCCTGACCGCGCCGGAAACGGAGGGGAGCGCGACCGTTCTCGCCTCGCTGAAGGGCATGGCCCGATATCTGGCCACCCACCGCGCGCCGCCGCAGAGCGTCGATCTCGCGAGCCAGGCGACGCACGGGACGGGCGGGATCGGGTTTTCCGCGGCGCTGCTGCCCTACCTCGCGGCACTCGGGCGCCACCGGCTGCTCCACCAGCAGCTCGGCCGCGTGCTGGCCCAGCGGGAGACCAGCGGCCTGTTCGGCCAGCCCGCCGACTATTACTCGGAAAACCTGATCCTGTTCGGACTTGGCGGACTTTCGGGAAGCATCCGCTTCGACAAGCAAGGAGGTCTGATCACGTCATGATGCGCCATCTCCCCGCGTTGACCAATGGCCTCACCTTCATCGTCGCCTCAGCCGTGGGCTTCGTGCTCATCGCCGCCACGCTGCTGCCCACGACGGGGCCCCTGCCCGATATCGAACAGGGCGTCGTCTTCGGCCTGCTGCTGATCCTCTACAATCTCGATGGCGGATGCCGGAGCCGGCGCAAGCGGCCGATCGTGCGCATCTCCATCAGCGCCCTGACCATCCTGCTGACGTGCCGTTATCTGGACTGGCGGCTGACCGACACGCTGCCGTTCGGGTTCGGCACGATCAACATCGCCCTCGGCATTCTTCTCGTGCTCGCCGAACTGCACGGCATCGGCTCGGCCATCATGGGGCAGATCATCAACGTGCTGCCTCTCGACAGGACGCCTCAGCATTTCACGCTCGACCCCGCGTCCTGCCCCACCGTGGACATCCTCATCCCCACCTACAACGAGGATCCCGAGATCGTCGAAACCACGGTGATCGCGGCAACGCAGATCGACTATCCCGCTTCGAGGTTCAGGGTCTACATCCTCGACGATGGCGGCACGGATGCGAAGCGCGCGAAGCCGGGCGCCGCCGGACGGGAGGCGGCGCGGCGGGCGGAGACGCTGCGCGAGATCGCGCGGAAATTCGGCGCGATCTATCTCACGCGGCCGGAAAACGTTCACGCCAAGGCCGGCAACATCAATCACGCGCTCGGCCAGATCGACGGCGAGCTGATTCTCGTTCTGGATTGCGACCACGTGCCGACGCGGGACTTCCTTTCGCGCACCGTCGGGTTCTTCCAGGCCGATCCGAAACTGTTCCTGCTCCAGACGCCGCACAATTTCGTGACGCCCGATCCGATCGAGCGCAATCTTTCGACCTTCGAGGTGATGCCGGCCGAAAACGAGCTCTTCTACCATGTGATGCAGCCCGGCCTCGATTTCTGGGGGGCGGCGTTCTTCTGCGGCTCTGCGGCCGTCCTGCGGCGCCATGTCCTCGACGAGATCGGGGGGATCTCGGGCAAGTCGATCACCGAGGACGCGGAAACCACCGTGAAGGCGATGTGCCGCGGCTACCGGACGGCGTTCTACAACCGGCCGATGGTCTCCGGCCTGCAGCCGGAAACGTTCTCCGGCTTCATCCTCCAGCGGGTGCGCTGGGCGCAGGGCATGATGCAGATCTTCATGCTCGACAATGTCTGGCTGAAATCGGGCCTGACCTTCATGCAGCGGCTGCTGTTCACCAACTTCGCCTTCTACTGGCTGTTCCCGATCTCGCGGAGCATCCTCCTGCTGATGCCGCCGCTGTTCCTGTTCTTCGGGTTCAACGTCGCGGCGACCACGCCACGCCAGTTGCTGGTCTATGCCCTGCCCTACTACCTCGCGGCGCTGGTCAACAGCCAGTATTTCTACGGGCGCGTGCGCTGGCCGTTCATTTCCCAGGTCTACGAGACGGCGCAGACCGTCTTTCTTTCGGCGGCCCTGGTCTCGGTGCTGCGGCGGCCGCGCGCGCCGAAATTCAAGGTCACGCCGAAGGGCGAAATGCTGGACAAGGATTTCATCTCCGGCCTGTCCTGGCCTTTCTACTGGCTGTTTGCCCTGGCCTGCGCCTCCCTCGGTATCGGGCTCTGGCGCATCGTGACCCAGCCGCAGCTGCGCTGGGCGCTGATCTTCGTCGTGTTCTGGGTCGTGCTCGACATGATCGCCCTGCTCGGCGTGATCGGCGCGCTGGCGGAACGGCGCCAGACGCGCACGATGCCGCGCATCGGCTGCAAGGGGCCGGCCTGGATGCATCGCGACGGCGGCGGCTGGGTCGAGGCGGCGTTGCACGACCTCGGCCGCGGCGGCGCCGGGTTGGTCCTTGCCGCCGGAACGGAGGGCCCGCAGCCCGGAGACCGTGTGCGCCTGCACGTTCCGGGCCTGCGCGGCGGGCTTCCCGCGGTGGTGCGGCACCGCAAGGATGGCGCACGCAACAGCATCATCGGGCTGCAATACGTATCCGATGGTGTCGCCGAGGCGCGGGCCGCGGTGGACCGGGCGTTCGGCGACAGCGAGCTGCTCGTCCGCAACGCCGCCCTCCGGCACCGGGGCACGAGCATCGCGTATGCCTTCGGCTTTCTCTTCGCCATCGGATTGCGCGGTACGGCGAGGCATTTCCGGATCCTCGCACGCGACGCCGCGATCACGCTGCGGGTGTCGCGCCAGCGCCGGGCCCTGCTTGCCAGCAGCCGGCAGGCCGAGGAGAACGGCGGCCAGAAGGCTCGCCTCGCCCCCTTGTCATAGGATGAACCGATGCGCCGGATGCCCCTTGCCGCTCTACTGTCCCTCTCGGCGATCGTGGCGGTCCGCGCCGCCCATGCCGCCCCGCAAGCGGCGGGATGCGCCTGGCGCAACGACCATCTTTCGACGGCACGCCGCACGGCGCTGCTGCTCCATGCCCTGACGCCCGGCGACGAGACGGATCTGATTGCCGGAGCGGGAACGCATGAACCCTACGTGTTCTACACCAGGGGACTCAAGCGGTTCTGCATTCCGCCCATGGGTCTCGAGGATGGGCCAGCCGGTGTCGGCGACAAGCTCGGCGGCGTCACGGCCCTGCCCGCCGGCGTGGCGCTCGCCGCGACCTGGGATCCGTCGCTCGCGCGGCGCTACGGGGCGGTGATCGGCGCCGAGCAGAAGGCGAAGGGAACCGCCGTCGATCTCGGGCCGACCGTGAACATCGATCGCGATCCGCGCTGGGGGCGGTCTTTCGAATCCCTCTCGGAAGACCCTTATCTGGCCGCCCGGATCGGCGTTGCCGAGATCCGGGGCATCCAGTCCACCGGCGTCATGGCGCAAGTGAAGCACTTCGCCGTCTACAACCAGGAGACCTATCGCAACACCCCGGAGGACGACGTCATCGTCTCGCCCCGCGCGCTGCATGAAATCTACCTCCCCGCCTTTCGCGCCGCCGTGCGGCGCGCCCATGTGGCCTCGATCATGTGCGGCTATGCGACGATCGGGGGGCATGAGAGTTGCGGCGACAAGGCGTTGCTGACCGGCGTGCTGCGCGCGGACTGGGGATTCCGCGGCTTCGTCACCTCCGACTATCAGGCCATTCACGCAACGGCCGACGCGGCCGCCGGCGCCGATATGGAGCAGCCCTTCGCGACCTATTTCGGCGCGCGGCTGACGCAGGCGGTCGCGGCCGGAAAGCTCGCCCGCAGCGTGCCGGAGACGATGACGCGGCATATCCTCGCCGAAATGTTCCGCTTCAGGCTGTTCGATCATCCGCCCCAGGGCAGCACCACGGCCATCGTCGCGACCCGGGCGGATCGCCTGGCGGCGACCCGGATCGCCGAAGCCGGGACGGTGCTGCTCAAGAATGATGGAAACGTCCTGCCGCTCGATCCGGGCCATGGCGGGACGATCGCGGTCATCGGGCCCGCCGCATCGATCCAGCCTGTCTACGCCGGCGGCGGCAGCGCCAACGTGGTGCCCATGCAGCCGGTCCCGCCGCTCGCCGGCATCGATCACGCGCCGGGGATGACGCGCCACGTCGACTACGTGGCGGGATTGCCCGCCGACAAGGCGCTGACGCCGATCCCGCCCTCGGCGCTTTCGGGTCCGTTCCGGCCCACGCCCCTGCACGGTTCGTTCCAGGCCGTGCTCACCGCGCCGGAGACCGGCACCTACGTGCTCGGCATCACCAACCCGTGCCATTGCTATGCGCCCACCGATCTCTCGCTCGATGGCAGGGAATTGCTGAGCGATCCCGGCACGCCGCCGGTTTCCACCTATTCCGCCGCGGTGCAACTGCGGAAGGGCGAGCGGTACAGGCTCGGCGTCACCGGCGCCGCGTCGCGCCTGACCTGGGCCACGCCATCGACCCTGCGGCCCGATATCGCGCGCGCGGTCGCGGCGGCGCGACGGGCCGCCGTCGCCATCGTGGTGGTGGCGGACGACACCGAGTCGGAAGCGGCGGACAGGCCCGATCTCGACCTGCCATCCGCCCAGAACCGACTGATCGAGGCGGTGTCATCGGCAAATCCGCACACGGTCGTGGTCATCGATGCCGGAGCGCCGGTCGCCATGCCCTGGCTCGGCAAGGTCGCCGCGGTCGTTGATGCGTGGTATCCGGGCGAGACCAACGGAACGGCCCTGGCCGCGATCCTGTTCGGCAAGGCCGATCCCGGCGGGCACCTGCCGGTCACGTTCCCCGCACACCTCGCCGACATGCCGACCGCGCCGGTGGCGCGCTTTCCCGGCACGGGCGGCAGGGTCGACTATTCCGAGGGAATCGACGTCGGCTATCGCTGGTATTCGGCGCATCATGTCAGGCCGCTGTTCCCGTTCGGGTTTGGCCTCTCCTACACGCATTTCGCGTTCAGCGACCTGAAGGTCGTCTCCGGCCCCGGCGACGGGACACGCCCGGTCGTCGTATCCGCCCTCGTCACGAATGCCGGCAAGGTTGCCGGCAGCGACGTCGCCCAGCTCTATCTCCGCTTCCCGCGCAGCGCGGGCGAGGCGCCCCTCAAGCTCGTCGGCTTCCGCCGCGTCCGGCTTGCTCCGGGGCAGTCGAAGCGTCTCCGCTTCACGGTGACGCCGCGACAGACCTGGTGGTGGCACGGCTCGGGCTGGACGGCCTCGCCCGGCACCTATCGGCTGTATCTCGGCGATGCCGCCGACGATGCCCATCTCGCGCAACGCGTTTCGTTCCCGATGCCGCAGACGGTCGGCGCCCGGAATGTGCTGGTCGAGGCGCCGGAACAGGCCATCCCCGGCCAGCCCGTCAAGGTGAAGGTGTCGCTCTCGGCCGGCGGCGAGGCGACGCTCCGGCATGTGCGGCTGAGGCTCGACGCGCCGGCGGGATGGCGGGTTTCCGCCATCGGTTCCGCGGCAGGGGAAGGCATCCAGCCTGGAGAGGCGGTTCGCGCGACCTTCACGGTCACGTCCCCCGGCTGGGCGGCGGCGGGGACCTATGCGCTGCGGGCGGTTGCGCAACTCGGCGCGAGACATTGCACCAGGGGGGCCGACGCTGGATGTGTCACGGCGACGCGGGACAGCGGCGCGATGATCACGCTCGCGGCCCGATGAAGGGATGCCGGCGCGGCCGGTTCAGGGGCGGGGCCGCCAGGCCCGGGGGCGTATCACGAAGAGCCTGGGGACATCAGGCGGTCATCGTCAGGTCCCGGCCGAGCTTCTTGGCCTCGTAAAGCGCCGCGTCGGCGCGGATGAATGTCTCGTCCAGGGTTTCGCCGACCAGGAACTCGGCGATCCCGGCCGAGAATGTCGTTCTGGCGCGCAGGCATGACGCCCAGCATTCCGGGCTTGCCATATGCTCGCGCAGCCGGCGAACGATGGTCTGCGCGTCGATCAGCGTGCTGTCCGGCATGACGAGGATGAATTCCTCGCCGCCCCACCGGGCGAAGATATTGTCGGCGCGCAGCACGAGACGCCCCTCGCGGCCGAAGGTGCGAAGCACCTCATCGCCCACGCCGTGGCCAAACGTGTCGTTGATCCGCTTGAAATGGTCGAGATCGAGAATGGCGACGCAGAGCGGGGCACCGCTGCGGCGGGCGCGGGCGGTTTCGCGCTCGATCAACTCAAGCGCGTGGCGGCGATTTGGCAGTCCCGTCAGTTCATCACGCGTTGCGAGGATCTGCACCTGTTTCAGCGCGTCGCGAAGCTGCCGGCGCTGCTGCTTCTGGTCGAGGCGCATCTGGCTCAGCTTGCCGGCGATGCCGGCAATCACCGGCAGGAACGCCAGCATCAGCGCGAACTGGAACACCTCGATACGCGGATCGAAGCGATCCGGAGAGACCGTGGCGCCGATGGCCATCGCGACACCGAAGACCGCGACGGCAAACCAGCCCAGATCCCGGCACCGGCGGGGCGGGAGCTGGAACGCGCCGAATTCGAGGACCAGGGCGGCCAGCATCAGCAATTCGCCGCGTACCTGCGGGTTGATCAGATAGGCGGCACCGAGCAGCGTGATGGCGAAGACCATCTGCGGCAGGCTGAGCGTCGGATCCGGCCAGCGCCTGCTGATCCCGCTCCTGAGCAGCACGTAGAACGCGACTTCGCCGCCCAGCGCCACGATGGTCAGCCATAGCGACTGCGTGGCATCGACTAGATTCAACGAGACGCCGATCCATTCCGCGACCAGGCAGAACAGATAAAGCGCCATCGAAATGAGTGTCAGGCCGATTGCCAGCCGTTCGGCCTGATCGGTCCCCAGTATTGCGGAAAATGGCGGAAGAGGCGCGCGGCGCTCGCGGTAGAAAGCTGTGGACTCGGTCATCCCCCGCCCCAGCGACACTGTCTTGTGATGGCGCCTCGAAACGTTCGGACATGCAGGGAAAAATGGACGATGGAGCCCGCACCGGTTCTTGGCATATCCACACGTTTCATGAGCAGACATTGGGATAATTTTGGATAATTATCCTTTTAGTCTTTAAATCCAATTAAAATTACGAGTCAAAAATTATTTATCGAATTATTCAAATTATTGATAATCGTTTCAAAATTAATCAAATTCGCGGTGGCAGACCATCATTGCCTGACGCCAGGGCGCCATCGGCGATCGGCCGCGGACGGGGCCGGTTCCGCCACGGCCGTCTTCAGCGCGTTCATCAGCTCCACGGAATTCAGGGTTGCCGCATGACCGCCAGCAAGCCGACGGGTCCGGCGACGGGCCGGGGATCGCCGGCGTTCCGGTGCCGCGCGAGCCGTGGGGCTGGCAGCATCGGACTCCATCCGGCCCGGGTCTCCTATTTCGACGCCTTGAAGGCCGCGGCCTCCTCCGCGCTGGCGACGCCGCCATGCTTCGCCGACCAGGCCACCGGGTCTTCCAGGAACTTGCGCACGCCGGCCAGGGTCGCCTCGGGGAAGTAGTCGCCGCCGCGGCAGGCTTCCAGTACGTCCCACCAGGTGCAGAGATGGTGCAGCGACATGCCCATCTCGGCCAGCGTGTTCAGGCTGCCGGGGAAGACGCCGTAGTAGAACACCACGAAGACGTGGTTGCAGATCGCCCCGGCCTCGCGCAGCGCGTTGGCGAAGTGGATTTTTGATCCGCCATCGGTGGTGAGGTCTTCGACGAGGAGGGTGTTCCTGCCCTCCGGCACGTCGCCCTCGATCTGGGCGTTGCGGCCGAAGCCCTTCGGCTTCTTGCGGACATAGGCCATCGGCAGGCCCATGCGGTCGGCCATCCAGGCGGCGTAGGGGATGCCGGCGGTCTCGCCGCCGGCGACGGCCTCGATCGTCTCGAAGCCGACATGGCGGTAGAGCTTCTCGACGCCGAGTTCGCAGATCTTGGCGCGGGCGCGGGGGAAATAGATGATCTTGCGGCAGTCGATATAGACCGGCGCCTTCCAGCCCGAAGTGAAGGTGTAGGGTTCCTCGGGGCGGAAATTCACCGCCCTGATTTCGAGCAGGATGCGGGCCGCGGTGAGCGCGGCGTCACGGTCCCAGTCGGTCGCGTGGCCCAGGCCAGACGTCATGATATCCCTCCGGTTCTGGCCGACGTCCTAGAACACCCCTGCCCTGCCGTCCACCGTCTTGCGGCGGGGCGGAGGCGTGGCTAGCCGGGATTATTCACGAGCGCATTTCCTCTGATTTTTCTCAGGCGTGCTGTTCAACCTGACATCGTGCGGGCGTGACGGCTTACCGGCCGAACCTGGCTGGTTTTGGTAGGCTCTATGATGTGTTGGCGTTGGATGTGGCAGAGATCGGGACCGGACGGGGCAAACGCCCCAGTGATCAGATGACCAGCCTGGGCAGTCTGGCCAGGGCGTAGCCGAGGATTGCCTGGTCTGGCATTGAGCGCGGCAGATGCAGGCGGATCGAGCGTTTCAGGGTTTCGAGGCGGACGGCGAGTTTGATCAGGCGCAGGCGCAGGGTATCGAACTGGATACCACGCCAGCGCGACCGGCGCGGCATCAGGGAGCGCAAACTCCACATCAGCCAGTAGGCGCCGATATGCAGAAACAGGCGCATCTGGTTGGCGCTGGCCCGCGAGCACGAGGTCCGGTCGGCGGCAAGATGGGTCTTCCACGCCTTGATATGGTTCTCGGCCTGGCCGCGCGCGCAGTAGATCTCTTGATACAGGGTGCGCGGGGAACCAGCCTTCAGGCTGGTGACGATGAAGCGGGTATCGACCCCCAGCGGCCCGGCCTCGACGCGGGCGATGATCCGCTCGACGCGGTCCCAGCTTGCTGCGCCATCATTGAACTCTTTGAAGCGCCGGATTTTCTCTCCCGGAGCTTGTTGCGCGCGCGCCGTGGTGCTGGCCTCCAGCGCGATGACGTGCTTGCGCAGCGTCGTGGTCGGTGCGACGCCGAAGATGTAATCGAGGCGACGCGCCCGACAGAACCGCAGCACCTCCGGCGTGCAGTAGTGCGAATCACCGCGCAGCATGATCGCGGTGCGGGGCCAGTGGCTGCGAATGGCGTCGATCAGCCGGCGCAACCATTTGACGATCTGGGCCCCTTTTGGCCGACACGCCGGACGCAGCACCGCGGCGAGCATCCGGCCGTCGCCGTCGAATACCACAATCGGCTGGAAACCGTACTCATCGTGGTGTGCGTTGAACAAGCAGAGTTGCTGCGCGCCGTGAGCGGCATCGAAGGTATCGTCGATATCGAGCACGACCCGGTTGGGTATGGTGCGAAAACTCGCGCAATAATGCTCGACCATCGCCAGGCCCATGCGCAGCAGCGCGCGAGGCCCGGGCAAATTCTCGGTGCGTGAAATCGTCGCTTGCGAGCATAAATCGCCCGCCTCGGGCAGACGCTCCATCGCGAGTTTGAACATCGGGTCGTTGCGCAACCGGTCGGCGTCGTTGCCATCCTCGTAACCGGCCGCGATCATCAACATGCGAAACCGAATGATCTCGTCGAGCCCATGCTGGACACGCTCCGGCGTGCGCGGATCATCGATGCAGGCCGCCAACTGCGCGGCAATCCCCAGCCGCTTCTCGACCTCGCGCAATGCCAGCAGACCGCCGTCAGAGGACAGCATCTCGCCGTCGAAGCGGGCCAGCACCGGTTTGCCGGCGACAGGTGACAGACCGGGGAGGCATGGGGTAGTTTCAACCGTGGCGGGCATCGCGTTCCGTGCTGATGAAGATTTGGTCTCGACACCCAATTCTTACATCAAATCAACGGCTTACGCCATGCCTGCCAACCCTCGTGCATAATTCAGGCTAGACCGGCTCAAACTGGCGCAAGGAGCTTCGGAATGGCCAAGATCAAGGTTAAGAACCCGATCGTCGAGATGGACGGCGACGAGATGACCCGGATCATCTGGGGGTTCATCAAGGACAAGCTGATCCTGCCCTATCTCGATGTCGACCTGAAATACTACGATCTCGGGATCGAGAACCGCGATGCCACGGACGACAAGGTGACGGTCGACTCGGCGCTGGCAACGAAGGAATACGGCGTCGCGGTGAAGTGCGCGACGATCACGCCGGACGAGGCGCGCGTCAAGGAATTCAATCTCAAGCAGATGTGGCGCAGCCCGAACGGGACGATCCGCAACATCCTCGACGGCACGATCTTCCGCGAGCCGATCATCTGCGCGAACGTGCCGCGCCTGGTGCCGCACTGGTCGCAGCCGATCGTGATCGGCCGCCATGCCTATGGCGACATCTACCGCGCCGCCGAAACCAAGATCCCCGGCCCGGGCAAGGTGCAGCTCTCCTACATCCCGGCCGATGGCAGCAAGCCGCTGATCCTCGACGTGCACGATTTCAAGGGCCCCGGCGTCGCGCTCGGCATCCACAACACCAAGGCCTCGATCGAGGGCTTCGCGCGGGCGAGCTTCAATTACGGGCTGGCGCGGAACTATCCGGTCTATCTCTCGACCAAGAACACCATCCTCAAGGCCTATGACGGCATGTTCAAGGACGTGTTCCAGGAGATCTTCGACGCCGAGTTCAAGGCGGAGTTCGACAAGCGCGGCCTGACCTACGAGCACCGGCTGATCGACGACATGGTCGCCTCGGCGCTGAAGTGGAACGGCGGCTATATCTGGGCCTGCAAGAACTATGACGGCGATGTGGAGAGCGACATCGTCGCGCAGGGCTTCGGCAGCCTCGGGCTGATGACCTCGGTGCTGATGAGCCCGGATGGCAAGACGGTGGAGAGCGAGGCGGCGCACGGCACCGTGACCCGCCACTATCGCGAGCACCAGAAGGGCCGCCCGACCTCGACCAACCCGATCGCCTCGATCTTCGCCTGGACCCGCGGCCTCGCCTATCGCGGCAAGTTCGACGAGACGCCCGAGGTGACCGAGTTCGCCGAGACGCTGGAGCGCGTCTGCGTCGAGACGGTGGAAAGCGGGTTCATGACCAAGGATCTCGCGCTGCTGATCTCGAAGGACCAGCCCTGGATGACCACGCAGGACTTCCTCGCCAAGCTCGACGAGAACCTGCAGGCGGCGATGGCGAAGCGCCAGGCCGCGTGATGGTGGGGCCCTGGGATCCATCCCCGGATCGCAGGGCCGAACACCGGACGGCATCATTGACTGAAAGACGGGGTGCCTTCCCTATATGGGGATGATGGAAAGCATCCCGTTCTCGGTTCTCGACCTCGCCCCCGTGCCGGATGGCGCGACGCCGGGCGATGCGCTGCGCAACAGCATCGACCTCGCCCGCCACGCCGAGGCCCTCGGCTTCAACCGTTACTGGCTGGCCGAACACCACAACATGCCCGGAATCGCGAGTGCCGCCACATCGGTGGTGATCGCGCATGTGGCGCAGGCGACGACGCGAATCCGAATCGGCTCGGGCGGGGTGATGCTGCCCAACCACGCGCCGCTGGTGATCGCCGAGCAGTTCGGCACGCTGGCCGCGCTGCATCCGGGGCGGATCGATCTCGGGCTCGGCCGCGCGCCGGGCACCGACCCACGCACCGCCCACGCGCTGCGGCGGAACATGGAGGGGACCGAGGCGCGCTTCATCGAGGACGTGATCGAGCTGCAATCCTACTTCCAGCCGGCGGCCGCGGAGCAGAGGGTGCGCGCGGTGCCGGGCGAAGGGCTCGACGTGCCGCTCTGGCTGCTCGGATCGAGCACGTTCTCGGCCGAACTCGCCGCGGCCCTTGGCCTGCCCTTCGCCTTCGCCGCGCATTTCGCGCCCGACCTGCTGGGTGCGGCGCTGACGCTGTATCGCACGCGGTTCCAACCCTCGGCTCGGCTGGCGAAGCCGCATGCGATGATCTGTGTTACGGTCTGCGCGGCGCCGGATGACGGGGAGGCTGAGTTCCTGTTCACCTCGCAGCAGCGCGCCTTCGTCAATCTCCGTCGCGGCCAGCCCGGCCTGCTGCCCCGCCCGGCGCCGCTCGACGGATTCTGGAGCGAGCGCGAACGTGCCGGGGTGGAGCACGCGCTGGCCTATGCGATGGTCGGCGGACCTGCGCGGGTGGCGGCGAAGCTCGCCGGCTTCGTGGCGGAGTTCCGGCCGGACGAACTGATGATCGCCTGCCAGATCCACGACCACGCGGCGCGCCGGCGCAGCTACGACATCGTGCGCGAGATACGCGGCGGCCTGAGCAAGGCCGCCTGAGGCGTCAGCCGGCCGCCGGCTCGTTTTGCTCCCAGCCGCCGCCGAGCGCCTGGTACAGCGAAACGAGATCGGTCGAGATCTTGGCCTGGCTCTGCGCCTGCGCCTGTTCGGCCGCCAGCTCCGATTGCTGCGCGGTGAGAACCTGCAGGTAGTCGATCAGGCCTTCGCGGTAGCGTTCCTGGGCGAGTGAAAGGGCGCGGCGGGTCTGGGTGACATCGGCCTGCAGCGCCGCCTGGGTCTTTTGCTCCTCGTCATAGGCGGTCAGCGCATTGTCGACCTGGTGGAAGGCGGTGAGCACGGTTTTCGCGTAGTTCACCGCGGCCTCGCGCTGCTGCGCCTTTCGCAGGTGGAGCTCGCCGCGCAGGCGCCCGCCCTCGAACAGGGGCATGGTGATCTGCGGGCCGATTGCGTAGGTGACGGCGGAGAGCTGGTTCAGGTTCGAGAATTGCAGCGCCTGCAGCGAAACCGAGCCGGCGAGGGAGATGTCGGGAAAGAAGCTCGCCGTCGCGACGCCGATCTCGGCGGTGGCCTGGTGCAGGCGGGCGGTCGCCTCGCGGATGTCCGGACGGCGCTGGAGCAGCTGGGAGGGCAGGCCGATCGGCACCACCGGGGGCACTGGCGGAATCGGCTTCGCGGTCACGAGCTGGGCGCGGAGCGCTTCCGGGCCCTCGCCGAGCAGCAGGCTGAGCTGGTTGATGTCCGCCGCGATCGCGGTTCGCAGGGTGGGGATCTGGGCGCGGACGGATTCGGCCTGGGCCTGGGCATCGGCGACGTCGAGCGCGTTGGCGAGGCCCGCCTGCTCGCGCTGGCGGGTCAGGTTGGCGATGTGCTCGGCGCTGGCGAGGTTGCGCCTGGTGATGGCGAGGACCGCCTGCTGGGCGCGCAGGTTGATGTAGTCGTGCGCCACCTCGGCCTCGGTATTGAGGAGGACGGCGCGGCGGGCATCGCGCGACGCCTGGACGGCGGCGAGCGAGGCCTCGACGGCGCGGCGGTTCTTGCCCCAGAGGTCGAAATCGAAGACCGAGGAGAAGCCGTACTGGAAGAGGTTGAAGGGCTGCAGCTCGGAGCCGGGCAGGCCGCCGCCGCCGATCGATGTCGAGCTGCCGCTGGCGGTGGAGCCGGCATTGGTGCTGGTCGAGGTCGATCCGCCGCCGCTGAGGGCGGTGAACACGCCCTTGTTGCTCGGCTTCTCGCGCGTGTAGGAGCCGGAGAAATTGAGGTTCGGGTAGAGGGCGGCACCCTCGATCTGCGCCTGGGCCTCGGCTTCGGCGAGGCGCTCGGTGGCGGCCTTCACGTCGAGATTGCGGGCGATGGCCTCGTGCTCCAGCGTGGTCAGAGCCGGATCGTCAAAGCTCTGCCACCAGGCGAGGTCGACCTTGCCCTGGCTGACCGTGTCCGGCGAGGTCAGCGCCGGACGATTGGCGAGAAAGGAAGCGGCCGTCCTGGTCCGGGGCGCGTGGAAATTCGGCCCGAGTTCGCAGCCGCCGAGCGCCAAGGCGGCGAGCATCGCCGTGCCCATGAGGGCGCGCCGGCGCAGGCGGGGAGCAAAAACCTCAGATCTCATAGACGACTCCTTCGGCAGCGGGACTCGACGGGGTGCTCAGCAGCAGCACGACCGGCCAGACCAGCAGGGCCATCAGGCCCAGAATGTGGAACAGGTCAAGATAGCTCATGAATGCTGCCTGATGTTGCACCGCCGCGCCGATCTGCGAAAGGGTCTGACCGTGCAGGCTGGCATACGGTGTGACGGACTCTGCCAGCCTGGCATGGTGGAACTGGGTGCGCCAGGCCAGCAGCGTGGTGACGAAGGAGATGCCGATGCTGCCGCCGATGTTGCGGACCTGGTTGATGATCGCCGAGGCGTCGCCGTTGCGGGCCGGCGGCAGGCCGACATAGGAGAGCGCCGAGATCGGGATGAACAGAAAGGGCAGCGCGATCACCTGCAGGACGCGATCGATCGAGATCGTATAGAACGAGGCATTCGGCGCGAGGTGGGACTGGAAGATCAGCGCGATGCCGGTTTCGACCAGGCCGCCGACCAGAAGCACCCGGGCGGGGATGATCCGGCCGGTGACGACGCCGGCCAGCGGCATCAGCCCGATCGTGGCGAGGCCGCCCAGCGCCAGCGCGAAACCCGCGGTTTCGGAGGAGTAGCCCATCAGCGTCTGGGTCAGCTGGGGCAGGAGCTGGGTGGTGCTGAGCAGGATGAAGCCGATCACGAACATCACGAGGCAGGAAATCGCGAAATTGCGATGGGCGAAGAGGCGCACGTTCACCACCGGCTCGGGGTGGCCCCATTCCCAGACGACCAGGGTGGAGAGCGAGACCGCCCAGACCGCGAACAGGCTGCGAATGAAGAAGCTGCCGAACCCGTCATCGATCGAGAACTTGTCGAGGAAGATCTGCAGCGCGCCGAAGCCGACGGCGACCAGCAGCAGGCCGAGCCAGTCGAAGCGCAGGCCGCCGGCGAGGCGCGCCGCGCGCTCGCGGACCAGAAGTTCCGGCTCGTCGACGAATATCGCGATCAGGGTGAAGGCGATCAGCCCGATCGGCAGGTTGATCAGGAACACCCAGTGCCACGAGAGATGGTCGGTCAGCCAGCCGCCGAGGATCGGGCCGGTGGCCGGGGCGACGATGATGACGAGGCCGAACACGGCGAAGACCTGGGCGCGCTTCTCGGCGGGGAAACTGTCGGCATACATCGACTGGGTGATGGGCTGCAGGCCGCCGCCGCCAAGCCCCTGAAGCACACGGGCGACGATCAGCATGGTCAGCGAGGTGGAGACCGCGCAGAAGACGGAACTCGCGGTGAACAGCGCCACGCAGATCAGGAACAGCCGCTTGCGGCCGACGACGTCCTGCAGCCAGCCGGTGATCGGCAGTATGATGCTGTTCGAGACGAGGTAGGAGGTCAGCACCCAGGTGCTTTCGTCGGGGCTGACCGCCAGCGAGCCGGCGATATGGGTGAGCGCGACATTGGCGATGGTGGTGTCGAGCACCTCCATGAACGGGGCGAGCGCCACCATCGCCACGATCAGCCAGGGGTTGTAGAGCCCCGCAGCCGAACGCGGCGTGTTCGGCCGGGAGGCGTAGAGCAGGCTCATTTGCCGCGGATGCGGATATAGGGCTCGACCGACATGCCCGGGGCCAGCAGGTAGCGGGAGATCCGGCTGTCATCGAACTCGATGCGGACCGGCACGCGCTGGACCACCTTCACGTAGTTGCCGGTGGCATTCTCGGCCGGCAGCAGGGAGAAGATGCTGCCGGTGCCGTGCTGGATGCTGGCGACCCGCGCGTGGAAGGCGACGCCCGGCACGGCATCGACATAGACATTCACGCTCTGGCCCGGGCGGATGGCGCCCAGCTCGGTTTCCTTGTAGTTCGCGGTGACCCAGACATGGTCGCCGACGACGGCCATCATCGCGGTGCCCGCGCCGACGACATTGCCGGTGCGGACGGTCTTCTTGGCCACCCAGCCGGAAACCGGGGCCCGGATCTCGGTATAGCCGAGTTCGAGCCGGGCATTCTCGACCGCGACGCCGGCGGCCTTCACCGAGGCGTCCGCCGCGGCGACGGCGGCCTGCGCGGCCTTGACCTGCTGGCGCGCCGCATCGGTGCGGGCGACGGCGGCGCGCAGATCGGCCGCAATGGCGTCGCGCGTCGTGGGCGTGACCGCGCGGGGGTCGACCTTCGCGTAGCGCGCCTCGTCGCGCTTCGCCCGGAAGAGGGTCGCGTCGGCCACCTCGACATTGGCGCGCGCCTCGGCGAGATCGGCCTCGCGGGCGCCGAGCTGGGCCTGGGCCTGGGCCCGTTCGGCCTCGGCCCGGTCGAGCGCCACTTTCTGCGTGCCGTCATCGAGGCGGACCAGAAGCTGGCCGCGGACGACATGCTGGTTGTCCTTGACGAGCACGGCGACGACCTGACCGGAGATGCGCGGGGCGATCTGGTGGATCGAGCCGTCGATCTCGGCGTCGGTGGTCGAGGCGAAATCCCTGGTGCGCCACCAGTAGACGAGGCTGGCGCCGGCGAGGCCAAGCAGCACCAGGACCAGAATGATGAAGGGCCGGCGGCTCCTGCGCGAGCCGTCGACCGGTGTGGCCCGCGAGACCGCTGGGCGATTCTCGCTTCTCTCCTTCAATTCGTTCATGGAATGACCTTATCCCATCGCCGGATCGGCTGTCACCGGGCGCCAAGGCGCCATGGCCTGGCTCCACCCGCACAGCGCGCGGAACGATGCTTCCGTAACGGGAATGGCGCGGCGCGTCGATGGAAAATCCATAAATTAATAAAGTTTTAGCCTCAATGCCGATTCGGCTTGCAAACCGAACCGGGAGACATGATACTACCTAAGGTAGTAATTTGCAGTGTGCTACTATCGGGATGGATGAAAAATGACGCATTTTCAGACGATGGACGCTTTCGTGCGCGAACGGATCCGGGCCTGGCCGCAGACGCCTCCCGGCCTCGAACACGCGGATCCGCGCGGCCGCGGCGTGTGGCTCAAGGCCCGGCCGGGGCCGGCGATGGAAAACGACGCCCCGTCGCTGAAAATTCCAGGCGCCTCCCGCATGCGGACCTTCCCGGACGGGCTGTGGCTCTGGTTCGGCGGAACCGGCGCCGATCCCTATGTGGACATTTTCGCCGTCGAGGTCTGCGGCAGCCTGCAGAACCTGCTCGACAAGCGGTCCCGCTACACGCCGAGCCTGCATTCGCTGCTGGTCTCCTGCCCGGCCGTGTGGCTCCGCCGGCCGGTCGACGAGCGCGACGCGACGCCGCGCTGGGAGCGCGCCGGCCTGTTCGACACCGCCCCCGAGACCGCAATTGCCTTGCCGGTGCGCGACATGCGCGTGCTCTACGCGCTCAAGACCAAGCATTTCCGGGAGTTCGCGGCATGCAATATCGCCCACGCGCATGAGCTGTTCGCGCCGGTCGACATTCTGCTCGACGAGGACGGCTGGCGGGCGCCGGCGCTGCGTCAGTTCCTGTTCCACGCCGCGCGGCGGGCGAATTTCTGGGATTCAGCGTGCCATGGCAGCGACGAAGCCGGGGCCGGCGACCTGCAGGCCGGCGCGCCCGATGGCGGCGCGCGCGAGATCAGGCCGGTCGGAAATCATGCCGTCCACGCCAAGCCGGATCATCCGGTCAAACGCCTCCGGCGCATTGACCGTCCAGGGCAGCACGGCGAGGCCGAGCGCATGAGCCTCACGGACATCGTCCTCCTCGAGCGTGGCATGAAACGGCGCCCAGCACACGGCGCCCGTGGCAGCCACGGCGCGCGGGAGATTGCCGCCAAATGCGCCTAGGTCGCAGCCATCGAGCCAGAGCGGGCCGGCGCTGACCGTCTCCGGCTCGGTCAGGCAGCAGCGGCGCAGCGCCGGCGCCGCCGCCGCCGCCGCACGCAGCACCCGCCAGTCAAAGGCGAAGAGCACGGCCCGGTCGAGCGCGTCGTGCCGGTTGAGGCAGGCGATCACCGCCTGGGCGATCCCCTCGGGCGGCGCGGTGAGGCCGGGACGGTCGGGGAAGGTTTTCACCTCGATCAGCAGATCCCGCCCGGACAGCGCGGCGATCACGGCATCGAGGGTGGGAATTCGCGCGCCGTCGGCGGGCGTCTGCTCCGGGTAGCGCGCCGCGTAGTCCGATCCCGGCCGCAGGCGGCCGACATCGAAGGTGCCTAGATCGGCGAGGGTGCGCTCGCGCAGCAGGGGGGCGGCATCCGGCGCGAGCCAGGCGCCGTCGGCATCGCGCGCGATATCGGGATTGAGGCGGGGATCGTGATGCACGACCGCGACGCCGTCGGCGGTAAGGCCGACATCGAATTCCGCGCCGGTCAGGTCGAGCGCGGCGATGCTCGCGAAGCCCTCCAGCGTGTTCTCCGGCAACAGGCCTCGGGCGCCGCGATGGCCGAACAGCGCCATGGGGCGCGGGGAAGGCATTCGCTCATTCATGCGGTCGCTCCGTGATCAGGCTGTTTCGGCTTCGTCGACACGGGCATGGCCGCCCTCGCCCCGCCTGACCCGCAACCGCCGCGGGTGCAGGCGAATGACGCTGTCATGATGGGCGATCGAGACGATCTGCGTCGCCGGCAGGCGGGCGCGCAGCATCGCGAAGAGGCTGGCGGCGGCCTCCTCGTCGAGCGCGGACAGCGCCTCGTCGAGGAACAGCCAGTCCGGCTTCGCGACCAGCACGCGCGCGAGAGCGAGACGCTGCTGCTCGCCGCCGGACATGCGGAGCGACCAGTTGTCGACATGTTCAAGGCGCAGGCCGAGCCCGCCGAGACCGACATCATCGAGCGCGGCGCGCACCGCCTCGTCGTCCACATCGTATTCCTGCTGCGGATAGGCGACGGCGCGCTTGAGCGAGCCGAGCGGAAAATAGGGCTTCTGGGGAAGGAACATCGCCGTGCCGGACGGCCGGGAGACCCGGCCTCGGCCGAACGGCCAGATGCCGGCGAGCGCGCGGAACAGGGTCGATTTGCCGGTGCCGGAGGGGCCGGTGATCACGACCGGTTCGCCGCGCTCGATCGCGAGGTTGGCGCCGGCGAACAGCTCGCGCCCGTCGGGCAGGGAGACGGTCAGGTCCTCGGCGTGCAGCGCGGCATCCGCCGCCACGGCGACGTGGTCGGGCCGGTGCGCGTGCGCCAGCTTCACCGCGCGCTCGAACCCGTCGAGACGCTGCACGGTGGCGCGCCAGCCGACCAGTTGCGGGTAGGACGAGACGAACCAGGAGAACGAGCCCTGCACGTTGCCGAAGATGTTGTTGATCTGCAGCAGCAGGCCGAGGGTGAACAGGCCGGAGAAATAACCGGGGGCGGCGATCAGGATCGGGAAGATGATCGCCACCTGGCTGAAGCCGATGGTGAAGAAGTTCAGCGCCTTGGTGCGCTTCATGATCTTCCACCAGTTCAGGTAGATCGCATGGAAGCGCTGCTTGAGGCCGACGCCTTCCTCGGCCTCGCCGCCATAAAGCGCGATCTGCTCGGTGTTCTCGCGCACGCGGATCAGGTTGAAGCGGAAATCGGCGTCGACCTGCTGCTGCTGGAAGCTCAGCGGGATCAGTTTCCAGCCGATCACATGGGTCAGGTAGGTGCCGACCAGCGAGTAGATGATCGCGATCCAGACCAGGTAGCCGGGGATGACCAGACCAAGGAGATGCAGCGGCGGCACCAGGAACCAGAGCACGAAGATGAAGCTGAGCAGGTTCACGATGTTCGAGATGAAGCTGATGCCGAGCGAGAGGTTGTTCGAGACGAAGCTGCGCAGGTCATCGGCGATGCGCTGGTCGGGGTTGTCGAGCGGGCTGCCGGCCTCGGCCTTCAGGCTGAGCTGGTAATGGGCGCGGTTGCCCAGCCAGTCGGTGACGAAATTCTCGGTGATCCAGCGGCGCCAGCGGATCTCCAGCATCTGCTGGAGGTAGAAGGCGTAGACGCCGACCAGGATGTTGAAGGTCGCGATCTCGGTGAAGCCGGGGACGAACCAGGGATAGCCCTTGATCATCTTGTAGGTGAAGATCGACTGCCAGAAACCCGCGGCGTCCTTCGCCTGCAGCGCGTTGTAGAAGATCTTGTACCAGTAGGAGAACAGGACGTTGAGATAGACCGAGATCAGGTTGAGCGCGATGATGGTGCCGAGCAGGGCCAGCGCCGCCCAGCGTTCTTCCGAGCTGAAATAGGGCTTGGCGAGGCGCCAGGCATCGGCGAGCGCGGCACCGACCGCTCGGAGGAATTTCATGGATGGGCCTCCGCCGCCCGGCCGATCGCCGAGAGCCAGCGCTGGAGGCGCGCCGCGTTCGTGCCGAAATCGGAATAGCCGTAGATCGAGTGGGAATAGAGGATGAGATCGCTGCCGCCGGCCGGGTCGGGGCGGATCTGGGCGATCACCACGTCGGGGAAATTGGCCGCCGGCGTGCGGGCCACCCAGGCCTGCTGCAGCCGGTCGGGAAAGGCGTCGAGCGTGTAGGTGCGTGGCTCGGCGCCGGCGACACGCGCGACCAGCGCGTAAAGCGCGGCAGGGGGCAGAGCGTAGCGCGGCGTGTCAAAGGCGGGTTTCGGGATGAAGCCGGCGGGGGCTGCAAGCGCCTTGTTCGGCGATGACGGCAGCGTGAGATGCGTGAAATCGACGAAACCGGGCGGCTTGACCCCGGCAGCCCCGGCCTTGCCGCAGGCAGGGAAGATCAGACTCAGCAGCAGCGGCAGGATGCCAACGGCCATCAGGTTTCCTCCGTTGTTTCGGCCTCGACGCCGGGCAGGCGCAGACGGATCACGCCGCGCATCGCGTCGGGGTCGACGGCCCTGCCCTTGCGAAGGATGATGATTTCGCCCCGGCGCGCAAGATCCCGGGCGGCACGGCGGACGGCGGCAAGATGGCGGCGCCAGGCGTCCGGCGCGGTTTCGCCGCGCGCGGCGGCGATCTGGCGGGCGGCATCGGTCGGACAGATCGAGGCGCCCGGACGGCGGTCCGCAAGGGTGGCGCGGATGGCGCGGCCAGCCTCGTCGGGAGTCGCGGGGGCGGAAGGCCTGGCGGAATGCGGAACGGCGGTCATCGCGCATTCTCTGGCCCGGATCGGGGCCTCGGGCAAGTTCCGGTGGCGGGTTCAGCCGTTCAGCCGCAGCCGCGCGCGCATCACATCCGCCGGCAATGCCGGGCCGACCCACGGTCCCTGAGCCTGGCCGATGCCGAGTTCGCGGGCCTTCTGCAATTCCGTCTCGGTCTCGATCCCGTCGATCGAGACGAGGACGTCGTAGCGGCGCGCAATATCGATCGCGGCACGGATCAGCACCACGTCCGGTCCGGCCGGATCGTTCACGAGCGCATGCGCCAGCCGGCGATCGAGCTTGAGGCCGGTGAACGGGAGCCGGGAGAGCAGCGCGAGGCCGCCGAACGCGTTCCCAAACCCTTCGAGGGTGACGCCGATTCCGGCTTCGCGCAGGCTGGCGATCTGCTGTTGCAACAGATCACCGCCGATGACGAGTTCGGCCTCGTCGATCAGGATGTCGATCCGGTGCGGCTCGATGCCCAGGGGATCCAAGGTCTGCAGCGCGACCTCGCCGATCAGGCCGTCCGCCAGCGCATGGCCGGACATCGGCACCGAAATCTGCCAGCGCGGCGGCCCGCAGGCCAGTTCTTCCGCCGCGATGCGCAGCGTGTGGCATAACATCTCGTGGCGAAGCGGCGCGCGGTCGATCCCGCGGAGGAGCGGCGCCACGGGCATGAGCCCGCGGCGGCGATTCGGCAGGCCGAGCCACAGTTCGGCCGAGACGAAGCCATCGCCGGGGGACGCGAGATCGAGCCGCGGCAGGTAGCGCAGAACAAAGCTGTCATTGCGGAGAGCCTCGGCGAGGCGGGCGGCGCGCTTGCGCTGCTCGCCCGCCTCGAGCCGGCGAAGCGAGGCGCGTTCCCGACGCTCCGACTCGGTCCGCCCGGCGACAGGACGGCGCGACTGCACGGGCATCAGGCCAGAGGACGGCTGAAGGTCCGGAGACTGGGGTAAACTCAAGCGCCTTTGCTCCATCACGGCTGAACACCTGGCAGTGATGATGGCGCAGCGAGGTAAAATATAGCTTAACGGTGCAACATAAATGCGACCATCATCCTGCGGCGTCTCGATTTTTCAGACTGCGACCGTGTCGAGCAGGCGGGTCGTGCCGAGCCGCGCGGCGGCGAGAAGACGGGCGCCGTCGTCCGGAGCGGTCAGCGGCGCGAGGGTCCCGGCGTCCACCAGTTCGAGATAGTCGACGATGAAGCCGCCCTCAGCGAGCGCCCGCCGGCCGGCGGCCAGCGCCGCCGCCGCGGGCTCGCCGTCACGCAGGGCGGCGCGCACCCGGCGGAGCACCTGGTGGAGAAGCGGGGCACGGGCGCGGTCCGCAGGGTCGAGATAGCGGTTGCGCGATGACATGGCGAGGCCATCCTTCTCGCGCAGGGTGGGGCCGACAACGATCTCGACCGGCAGGAACAGGTCGGCCGCGACGCGGCGGATTACCTGCACCTGCTGCCAGTCCTTCTCGCCGAAATAGGCGGCATCGGGACGGACCTGGCCGAGGAGCTTGACCACCACCGTCGCGACGCCGCGGTAGTGGCCGGGACGGACCGCGCCCTCAAGCACGACGGACAGGCCGGCAACCTCGACCGAGGTGGCATCGCCGGGCGGATACATCGTGGAGACCTCGGGCAGCCAGGCCAGCGCGCACCCGGCTTCGGCGAGCAGGGCGCAGTCGCGCTCGGGGTCGCGCGGGTAGCGGGTGAAGTCCTCGTTCGGACCGAACTGGGTGGGGTTGACGAAAATCGACGCCGCAACGACGTGGCCGGCCTCGCGCGCGGCGCGGATGAGCGAGAGATGCCCCTCATGCAGCGCGCCCATGGTCGGCACCAGGGCGAGGCGGGCGCGGCCACCATCCGTCAGCGCCGCGCGGGCGGCGCGGAGGTCCGGAACATTGCGGACGATCTGCATGCTGTCTCTCCGTGAACGGCCACGAGTTGCCGGGGGTTTTTGGGCGAAACCGGTCGCGGCGTCCATGCCCGGCAGCGGGCATGCGGCATGACGGAAGCGGCGGCGTGACATATTCGTGAAAACATAAACAATCCGCGAGCCAACCGACCGGCAGGAGATGCCGCGCTTTTGAAATGGGCGAACTGCTTATATGTAGCCAGCATGGCACGGCAATCGTCTCCCGCGAAACAGTGGATCCGTCAGGAAATCAGGCTTGGAGGACGGCGCGCGCGGCTCGCGATCGGGCTCGGCGTCGCCTCGGTGCTGGTTGCGATCGGGCAGATCGCCTGCGCGGCCGGGTTGCTTGCCGCCGCGATCGCACCGGGGCGGCTGCCGACGGCGCTCCTTGGACTCGGCTTCGTCACCGCCGCCCTGGTGCGGGCCGCGCTGGTCGTCGGGCAGGAACACGAGGCGAGCCGGCTCGGCATCGCCGCGCGCCGGCGGCTGCGCAGCGATACGCTGGGACGGCTGATGAGCGCCGGGCCGGGGCTGCTGCGCGGGCGGCATTCGGCAGAACTCTCGATCATCGTCGTCGACCGGATCGAGGCGATGAACGGGCTCCACGGACGCTGGCTTCCTGCGGCGCGGCTCGCCGCGATCGGACCGGCGCTCGTCGCTCTCGCCGCGGCGATCGCCGACTGGCGCAGCGGTGTGATCCTCGCATGCGCCGGCCTCCTGGTGCCGATGTTCATGGCGATCACCGGAATTGGCACCGGCGTCGCGGCCCGGCGACAGTTCACCGCCATGACGCGCCTGCAGACCCGCTTCCTGGACCGTGTGCGCGGCATCGCCACCATTGTGCTGGCGGGGCGCGCCGAAACCGAGGCCGCAGCGCTTGGGCGCGCCGCGGACGAACTGCGCCTGCGCACGATGCGCATATTGCGGGTTGCCTTTCTCAACGCCACCGCGCTCGACCTGCTTGCCGCGGCGGCACTGGTTGGAATTGCCATCCGGTTCGCAGGCCCGCTGCTCGCCGGCCAGACGGCGCTGGCGCCGACCGCATTGTTCTGCGTGTTGCTGGTGCCGGAATTCTTCGCGCCGTTCCGCGCCTTCTCGGCCGTGTATCAGGACCGGATGACGGCACAGACCGCGGCCGAAGACCTTGTCGGCCTGCCCGAACCGGCGGTGGCGGCGGTGCCGCCGGACGCGATCCGCAATGTGCCAGCCCAGGGCATCACCATCGCCTTTGAAGGCGTCGGCTTCGCCTGGGACCAGGAACGCGGCCCCGTGCTGCGGGATCTGAGCTTCCAGTTGCCCGCGGGCGAGACGATGATGCTGGTCGGCCCGTCGGGATCGGGGAAATCGACCATCATCGAGCTGCTGCTTGGCTATATCCGGCCGCAATCGGGGCGGATTACGCTGAACGGCGCACCGATCGAGACGATCGTGCCGACAGCGCTCGCCCGCATGACGGCGCTCATCAGCCAGCGGCCGGTGCTGTTCGCCGGGACGATCGAGGAGAACATCCGGCTCGGGCGACCGGAAGCGAGCGAGGCCGAACTGCTGGAGGCGGTGCGCCTTGCGCGCGTGAACGAATTTGCCGAGCGGCTGCCGGAGGGGCTGGCGACGCGGATCGGCGAAGGCGGCTACGGGCTGTCGGGCGGGCAGGCGCAGCGGATCGCCATTGCCCGCGCCTTTCTCAAGGACGCCAGCCTGTTGCTGCTCGACGAACCGACCGCGCAGCTCGATCCGGCGACGGAGCGCGAGGTGGTGGAAAGCCTCAAGCGGCTGGCGATCGGGCGGACCGTGGTGCTGGCCAGCCACGCGGCCTTCGCGCATGAATTCAGCGGCCGCAAGCTCGATCTTGGCGCGGCACAGACCGCGCGGCTCGAGGGGGTGGCGTGATGACGGACTCCGTGCTGGCGCCGTTGCTGCGGGTGATCCTGATCTGGCGGCGGCAGGCGCCGGCGATCGTGTTCGGCGCGCTGGTGGCGCTGGCCTCGCTTGCCGCCGGGATCGCGCTGATGGCGGCGGCCGGCCACTATATCGCCGCCGCCGCGCTCGGCATCACCCTCGCGGTACCGGTGGCGCTGGAGGTGACCGGCGTCGCGCGGGTCGTGCTGCGCTATCTTGAACGGCTGACGACGCATGACGCGACATTCCGCGCGCTGGCGGCGCTGCGGCTCTGGTTCTACCGCGGGCTCGCGCGCAGCGCCGCCGGCGGCCTTGGCTTCCGCCGCTCCGGGGATGTGCTGGCGCGGCTGGTGAACGACATCGAGGCGCTGGACGGCGTGCTGCTGCGCCTGCTGATCCCCCTGCTCGGGGCGGCGATGCTGGTGCCGGTGCTGCTGGTCGCGGTCGGGCGCGACGACGATACCGCCGCCGCCCTGGTGCTCGTGCTCTTCGCCGTGGTCGCCTTCGTGATGCCGTGGCGGGCAATGCTCGCGGCGCGGGCGGCCGCGGCGGACGAGACCGAGGCGGGCGGCGCATTGCGGGTTTCGGTTCTCGATACGCTGACCGGACTCCGCGAAATCAAGGTCTACGAGGCCGAGGGCCGGATGCTCGCCGGCGTGCAATGGCAGGAATCGCGGCTGTTCCGCGCCGAACGCGACCTCGCCGCGCGCGGAGGGGCGCTCCAGGGCCTCGCGTTTCTGGCCACCCAGGCGGCACTGCTTGCGGTGCTGCTGATTCATGGCGCGAATCCGGTCGCGGTGGTGGTGGCGGTGTTCGTCGTCGTTGCCGCCTTCGAGGTAGTGGGCGGCATG
This sequence comes from Acidiphilium multivorum AIU301, assembly GCF_000202835.1. Classification (NCBI taxonomy): domain Bacteria; kingdom Pseudomonadati; phylum Pseudomonadota; class Alphaproteobacteria; order Acetobacterales; family Acidocellaceae; genus Acidiphilium; species Acidiphilium multivorum. Next base: position 708,602 of record NC_015186.1, on the reverse strand, counting down.
CCCCGGGCGGGCGTGACGGCGGGCCGCGCCTCCGCCGCCGCCTCACGCGTTCTGCAGGCCGCCGAGGCCGAGCCGCGGGTGCGCGACCCGGCGCGGCCGGCGCCGATGCCGGGGAGCAACGCGCTCGCCTTCGAACATGTCGCCTTCCGCTGGACACCGGAGGGGCAGGCGGTGTTCGAGGATCTGTCGCTCGATATACCGGCGGGATCTCGTATCGCGGTGCTCGGGCCGTCCGGGGCGGGCAAGTCCACACTCGCGGCGCTGGCCCTCAAACTGGTTTCGCCGGATGAAGGACAGATCCGGCTCGGCGGCACCGATATTGCCACGCTGCGCTCGGCCGATGTGCGAAGGCGGATCGCGTGGCTGTCGCAGACGACGCATCTGTTCGCCGACACGATCCGCAACAACCTGCTGATTGGCCGCGACGATGCGGATGACGACGCGCTTTGGGCCGCGCTGGAGGCGGCTCGTATCGCCGATATGGTGCGCGCCCTGCCGGACGGGCTGGAGGCCTGGGTGGGCGAGCAGGGATCGCAGTTCTCGGGCGGCCAGGGCCGACGCCTCGCGCTGGCGCGCACGCTGCTGAGCCCGGCGCCGATCCTGATCCTCGACGAGCCGTGTTCGGGCCTCGATCTCGAGACCGAGCGCGCTTTCCTCGCGACGCTGAACAACACGCTGGAGGGGCGCACCGTGCTGATGATCACCCACCGGCTGACCGGGGTCGAAAGACTAGACCGGGTTTACCGGCTGCAGAACGGCAGGCTGACGCCGGCGGCCAGATGATCAGGAGTTATGGCAGCGCCGCGGGCGGTGGCGCCCCGCGTCACGCAACGGCGGCGAGGTCCGGCTCCGCCACGCCGGCGAAGCGGTAGTTCGCACGATCGGCGAACAGGGCGCGGAGCAGCAGATTGTTGAGCCGGTGGCCGGTGCGGGCACCGACAAAGCGGCCGCGGATCGCGGCGCCAGCGAGGGCGAGATCGCCCACCACGTCGAGCAGCTTGTGGCGGACGAATTCATCCGGGCTGCGCAGGCCCTCGGGGTTGATCACCTCATCGCCGTCGACCACCACGGCGTTGGCGAGCGTGCCGCCGAGGGCAAGCCCGGCCTCGCGCAGGCGATCGATGTCCTGCTTCATGGTGAACGTGCGGGCGCGGGCCAGTTCGGCAGCGAAGCTCTCGGGCGTGATCTCGAGCGAGAGGGCCTGGCGGCCGATGGCACGGGCGGGAAAGTCGATCTGGAGCGCGGCGGAGAAGCCATATTCGCCTTGCGCCGCGGGCCGCAGCTCGGCGAAGGCAGAGCCGTCGCTCACGCGGACCGGGCGGCGGATTTCGATGATGTCGCGCGGCAAGCCTGTCTCGACGATGCCGGCACAGTTGAGAAGGAAGACGAACTCGGCCGCCGACCCGTCCAGGATGGGGATTTCCGGGCCATCGACCTCGACCAGCGCATCGTCGATACCGAGGCCTGCGAGCGCGGCCATCACATGCTCGACCGTGCCGATACGCGCCTCCGGCCGGGCCGGATCGGCCAGCACGGTGCAGAGCCTGGTGTCGGCCACGAGATCGTGACGGGCCGGAATCGTGACGCCGAGATCGGTCCGGCGGAAGCGGATGCCGCTGCCCGGCTCGGCGGCGGCAAAACGCAAATTCACCTCCTGGCCGCCGTGCAGCCCGACGCCGCGGCAGGAGATCGCCGCTCTCAGCCCACGTCGCGGCACCGGGACATCCTGCCCGGGTGCGACATGGCCATGAAACTGTGCGGCGGCATACATCATCTAATAGAAGCCTTGTCGGTGAGCGCAGGATGGCCGACCGCCATCCTTATTGCGCTGCAAACTAGCCCGGTCGGACGTTATGGGGAAATCAATGAATATTTCTGATTATTTCTGTATAAGCCTATGATTTTGTTGTTTTCGTGGCGGGGCTGACATAATCCGATCACAAGCCCGCGCCAGGCGGTTTGCCTTTGCCGGCCGGTTCTGCTTTCAGGGAGCCGAAGCGCGGCGCCGCCGCGCCGAGCCGGGGACCGCATGACCGTTGCACTGATCGTCGCCGCCGGCCGGGGCCATCGCCTCGGCGGGCCCATTCCAAAACAGTATCGCCTGCTCGACGGCGTGCCGATCCTTCGCCGCACGGCGGAGGCACTGCGCCGGCATGCCTCGATGCGCGCCGTGTTCGTGGTGATCAATCCGGCGGATCGCGCGCTGTATGACGAGGCGATGTCGGGGCTTGGCCTGCCGGAACCGGTCGCTGGCGGCGCCTCGCGGCAGGAATCGGTGCGCAACGGGCTTGAGGCGATCGCCAGCGTCGCACCGGAGAGGGTGCTGATCCATGACGGGGTGCGGCCGTTCGTGGCGCCGGACGTGATCGGCGCGGTGATCGGCGCGCTCGACCGCGTGCCGGGCGCCGTGGTCGGCGTGCCGGTGACCGATACGCTGAAACGCTGCAGCGGCGCGATCGTGACCGGCACGGTGGACCGCGCCGATCTGTGGCGGGCACAGACGCCGCAGGGGTTCCGCTATGACGCAATTCTCGGCGCGCACCGGCTGGCGCAGACGGCGCATCGGGGGCGGGATTTCACCGATGACTGCGCGGTCGCCGAACTCGCGGGGCTGGCGATCGAGATGGTTCCGGGCAGCGAGGAGAATTTCAAGATCACCACGGAGGCCGACCTGCTGCGGGCCGAGGCGCTGCTTCGCGAACGGGCGCGCGCACTCGCGGGATAGGGCCGCCCTGCCCTGCCCGGCCCCGGCGCGACGCCTTAACCGATTCCGGCCGCCGCGATCAGCACGACTCCAAGCCCGACCAGCACGAGGCCGGTGATCTCGCCGCGTTTGGTGCGTTCGCGCAGGAAGAAATGGCCGACCGCGAGGGTGAACAGGATCTCGATCTGGCCAAGGCCACGCACCAGGGCGACGTTGGTCAGCGCGAATCCGGCGAACCAGCAGCCGGAGCCGAAGGCCGAGAGCACGCCGACCGGCGCGGCGCGGCGCCAGAGGGTGAAGCATTTCGCAAGCTCGGCCCGGTTCCGCAACGCCATGAAGCCGCCCTGTGCCAAGGTTTGCAGGGCGTTGGTCACGGTCAGGGTCAGCAGCGCCTTGAGCAGGACCGGCGTGTCGGCGCCAAGCGTCAGTGTTGCGTTGCGCAGCAGGATCGCGGTGACGGCGAAGCTGAAGCCCGAGCCGAGACCGCAAAGGGCGGCGGGCTGCGCCGAGGCGCGCAGCAGGTCGGCGGCCGAGAATTTCTGGCCGGCGAAGGACAGCGCGAGAACGCCGGCGACGGCAAGCATGATGCCGACGATCGCCTCGGGCGGGATGCGCACGCCAAGGACGAGGACGGAAAAGATGACGAGCTGCGCCGCCTCGGTCTTCGCATAGGCGGTGCCGACCACGAAGTTGCGATGGCCGAAGGCCATGATCAGCAGCATGGTGCCGAAGATCTGCGCGACGCCGCCGGCAAGACAGTCGAGCACGAAGGCGGGCGGGATCGCCGGCAGGGACCGCCGGAGCAGGAAGAGGGCGGCGCCGAGCAGCAGGATATCGGCCGGCAGAGCATAGACAAAGCGGACGAAGCCCGCCGCCGGGGCGCTGAGCGCGCCGCGCAGCCGGGCCTGCAGCGCCGTGCGCCAGACCTGGAACAGGGCGGCGGCGATGGTGATCGGAATCCAGGCGGGAACGACGCTCATGTCAGGGAGGCCACATGGGCGCAGAACCGGACGGCGAGGGCGATGAGGTCGGCGATGACGGCGGCGCCGAGGGCGGGATCGGCGCCGGTGGCGTCAGCCGTGGCGGAGGACGGGGCGATTTCGGGATATTCGGCCGGAGCGTCGATCTCGACGTCCTCGAAGCCGATCGTGCCGAAGCCGATGACCGGGCAGCCGAGCAATCTGGCGCCGGGTGCGGGCTTCACCGCGAGGTCGGGGCGCGCGGCATCGGGGCGGAGGGCCAGGGTGATCGAGGCGAGCGGCTCGGCGCCGTGGCCGAACCGGCCGGCAGCGGGGCCGATGCGCCGCTCCATCAGCCGGCGGGCGACCTTCCAGAGATAGAACGAAGGGATGATCGGCCCGCCGGCGCGGCGGATCGAGAGGGTGACCTCATGCACCAGCGGCGCGTTGCCGCCATGACCGTTGAGGATGACGATGCGGTCGAGACCGGTGCGCCGGAGATCGGCGATCAGGTCGGCGAGCACGGCGCGGAATGTCGCGGGCGCGAGGGCGAGGCCGCCGGGAACCGCGCCGAAATGGTCCGCCGCGCCGAAGGGCAGCGCGGGTGCGGCGAGCGTCAATGTGCCGGCCTCGGTTGCCGCCCGCGCGATCCGCCCGGCCAGGGCGGCGGCGAGGCGGAAATCGCCCATCGGTGCGTGGGCGCCCTGATCCTCCTGGCTGCCGAGCGGCAGGAGCACGAGCGGGCGGCGCGGCAGCAGGGCGCGCAGTTCGGCGCTTGTCAGATCGTCGAGCCCGGTCTTTTCCATTTTTTCATCCTGTTCCACACGACGCCATGCTGGACGCAATGGCGGCCCGCTGGCAATGAAGCTGCGATGATTTGGGGGAGCCTGCATGCCTGATCAGACACAAGCGCGCGACGCCGGAATCGTTCCGGTCATTCTTGCGGGGGGGACCGGCACGCGGCTGTGGCCTGTGTCGCGCAAATCCTATCCCAAGCAATTCTGGCCCCTGATCTCCTCGCGCACCATGTTGCAGGAGACGGCGTCGCGCGCGCAGGGCGAGCTGTTCGCGGCACCCATCGTGGTGGCGAACGACGAGCACCGCTTCATCGTCGCCGAGCAGTTGCGCGGCAGCGGGCACACGGGGGCGCGGATCCTGCTCGAACCCGTCGGGCGCAACAGCGCGCCGGCGATCGCGGCCGCCGCGTTCCTGGTGGCGGAGGGCGATCCGGATCAGGTCATGTGGATCATGGCCGCGGATGCCTCGATCGCGGATGCGGCCGCCCTCGGCCAGGCGCTTGGCATCGCCGCCGCCGCCGCGCGGGAGGGTCACATCGTGACCTTCGGCATGCGGCCGAGCGTGGCCGAGACCGGCTATGGCTATATCGAGCAGGGCGAGACGCTCGCCGGGCATCATGGCGCGTTCCGCATCGCCCGCTTCGTCGAGAAACCCGATGCCGCGACGGCGGCGACGCTGATCGCCGACGGACGGCATTACTGGAATTCAGGCATGTTCGTCGCCACCGCCCGGACCATGCTGTCGGAAATGGAGCGCCTCGCTCCCGAAGTTGCCCGCAGCGTGCGCGCGGCATTCGACACGCGCCGCCCCGACCTCGATTTCATCCGGCTCGATGCGGAGGCCTTTCGCGGCTCGCCGGAAATCAGCATCGACTACGCGATTGCGGAAAAGACCGATCGCGCCGTGGTCGTGCCGGCCTCGCTCGGCTGGTCGGATGTCGGCTCGTGGTCGGCGATCTGGGAGATCGCGGAGAAGGATGCGGCAGGCAACGCGGCGCTCGGCGATGCGGTGATCGAGGACTCGACGGGCTGCTATGTCCGCAGCGACGGCGCGGTGACGGCGGTGCTCGGCCTCGAGAATACCGTTGTGGTCACAACGCCGGATGCCGTGCTGGTCGCGCACCGCGACAAGGCGCAGAACGTCAAGCGCGTGGTGGACGCGCTCAAGCGGCTGAAGCGCCCCGAGGCCGAGGATCACAACCGCGTCTACCGCCCCTGGGGGTTCTATGAGAGCCTGATCCAGGGCGACCGCTTCCAGGTGAAGCGTATCGTGGTGATGCCGGGCGCGAAGCTCAGCCTGCAAAAGCATTTCCACCGCGCGGAGCACTGGGTGGTGGTGGCCGGCTCGGCGCTGGTGACGCGGGACGAGGAGACGCTTCTCGTGCGCGAGAACGAGAGCATCTACCTGCCGCTCGGCTGCGTGCACCGGATGGAGAACCCGGGCAAGATTCCGCTGACCCTGATCGAAGTGCAGTCGGGCTCGTATCTCGGCGAGGACGACATCGTCCGCTTCGAGGATACATACGGGCGTAGCTGACGGGCGTAGCTGAAACAGTCCATGTTCCGTTTTTGTTCTTGACTTCGCGCCGGAATTCCGGTGTGTTGACCAAGAACGGAACGAGAACATGGAAACGGTCATTCCCCGAAAGCTGCGGCCGGATGGTCGCGGCACAAGACTGGACCCGCCGAACCGGTTCGAGACGGTGCGGCAGGACGCATTCGATGACGGCTGGGGCACGCTGGACGAAGCGCCGCCGCCACCGGCCACCGTGCTGATCCGCGATGCGACGAAATCGGTCATCAGCCGGAACGACAGCCCGGATCTCGGCTTCGATCGCGGGCTGAATCCCTATCGGGGCTGCGAGCATGGCTGCATCTATTGCTATGCGCGGCCGACCCATGCGTGGATCGGCATGTCGCCGGGGCTCGATTTCGAGACGAAGCTGGTCTTCAAGCCGGAGGCGGCGACGCTTCTGGAACGGGAGCTTTCGCGCAAGGGCTACCAGGCGGCGCCGATCGTGCTCGGATCGAACACCGACCCGTATCAGCCGGTGGAGCGGCAGCTGCGGCTGACCCGCGCGGTGCTGGAAGTTCTGGAGCGGTTCGGGCATCCGGTGTCCATCGTCACCAAGTCGGCCGGGGTGCTGCGGGATGTCGACATTCTCGGGCGGATGGCAGCGCGCAACCTGGCCCGTGTGCACCTCTCGGTGACGACGCTGGACGCGCGACTCGCGCGGGCGATGGAGCCGCGCGCGGCGGCGCCGGGGCGGCGGCTCGATGCGATCACAGGACTGAAGGCGGCGGGAATTCCGGTCGGCGTGCTGGCGGCGCCGATGATACCGGGGGTGAACGACGCCGAGCTCGAGCGGATTCTCGAAGCGAGCGCCAGGGCCGGCGCGTCCTGCGCCAGCGCCATCCTGCTGCGCCTGCCGCACGAACTCGGCGCATTGTTCGAGGACTGGCTGAAGCGCACCATGCCAGACCGCGCCGCGCATGTGCTGAGCCTGATCCGCCAGACCCGCGGCGGCGCGCTCAACGATGCCGCGTTCGGCAGCCGGTTCCGCGGCACCGGCGCATATGCCGCGCTGCTGCGCGCGCGCTTCCACCGGGCGGCGCGGCAGTTCGGGCTGAGCGACGCGCCGCCGCCGCTCGATTGCGGGCAGTTCGCGAAGCCGCCGGCGAAGGCGGCATCCGCCCAGCTTTCGCTGTTCTGACGTGGCGCCGGGTCAGGCGTTCTTCAGATAGGCGTCGTACTCGACGTCCGAGATCCGGCGACGGAACTCGGCGATTTCCTGGCGCTTGCAGGCGGCGAAGATGGACTGGAAGCTTTCGCCGAAGATCGCGCGGGTAAGGGGCGAGCTGGCGAAGCGCTCGGTGGCCTGGCTCCAGGCGATTGGCAGGCGCGGCGCGGTGGCGGCCACCTTGTCGCCGAAGGTTTCCTCGCCCGGATCGGCCCCCTCCCCGATCCCCTTGTCCATCGCGCCGAGCAGGGCGGCGAGGACGAGATAGGGATTGCAGTCGGCCCCGGCGACGCGGTGCTCGATGCGGGCCGCGGCGGGGTCGGCATTGATCACCCGGATCGAGGACATGCGGTTGTCGTGCCCCCAGTCGCCAAAGACGGGCGCGTGGGTGCCGGGGGCGAAGCGGCGGTAGGAATTGGCGTGCGGGGCGAAGGTCAGCATCGTGTCCGGCATCGCCGCGACGAGGCCGCCGAGCGCATGGTAGAGTGCCGGGGCGGCGCGCGCGGCATCGCCGGTGAAGACGTTGCGGCCGGCGCGGTCGAGCAGCGAAACATGGACATGCATGCCGCTGCCGGCCCAGTTGCCGAAGGGCTTGGCCATGAAGGTCGCGGCGAGGCCGTGCTTGCGGGCGATGTGCTTGACCGAGCGCTTGAACAGCACCGCGTCGTCGGCCATGCGCAGCGCATCCGCCGCGTAGTGCAGCGTGACCTCGAACTGGCCGGGGCCGTTCTCGCTGATCAGCGTGTCGAGCGCGATCGACTGGGCGTCCGCCGCGCGCAGAAGATCGCGCAGCACGGGTTCGTAGTCGTGGATCTCCCAGAGCCCCAGCGTATCCGTCTGCCACCCGCGCCAGTGGCTTTCATCGGCGCCGCGCGGGGCGACACGCTGCCCGCCGGTCCGGTTCGGGTCGAGCAGGTAGAATTCCAGCTCGATCCCGACCGCCGCGGTGAGGCCGCGCGCGGCGAGGCGGTCGATCACGCGGGACAGCACGCCGCGCGGATCGGCGTAGAAGAGCGAGCCGTCCGGCTCCTGCATGGTGAGCAGCGCCTGGGCGGCGCGGCCCTCGGCCCAGGGCATGATGGCGACGCTGTGCGGCACGGCGAAGCACTTGCCGTCCGGGTCGCCGGTGTCGAAGGCGATGCCGCCCTCGACGATGTCCCGCCCCCAGATGTCGAGCAGGTAGGCCGAGCGCGGCAGGGCGACGCCGCCGGTAAACAGCGCGTCCGCCCGGTCGCGCTGCAGCCACTTGCCGCGGGGAACGCCGTTCACATCGATGATGAACGCCTCGATCAGCTCGCAATCGGCGAGCAGCGCGCGCCGGTCCGCCGACGCCGCCATCGCGTCCATGTCAGACCGCCATCTCGCCGCGCACTTCATCCATCGTCGCGGTGATGGCGCGACGGGCGCGGGCGACCATGTCATCGATTTCCGCTTCGCCGATGATCAGCGGCGGCGCGAACACCATCGTGTCGCGCACCGCGCGCATCACCAGGTCGTTGGCGAAGCAGTGGTCGCGGCAGATCGTGCCGACGCGGCCCGTCTTCTCGAAGGGGCGGCGGGTGCGCCGGTCGGCGGTCAGCTCGATCGCGCCGATCAGGCCGACGCCGCGGATCTCGCCGACGATCGGCAGGTCGTCCAGCGCGGCATGCAGCCTTTCGCGCAGGATCTCGCCGCTGGCGGCGGCGCGGGCGGCAAGATCCTCGCGCTCGATGATGTCGAGATTGGCGAGGGCGACGGCGCAGGAGACCGGATGACCGGAATAGGTGAAGCCGTGATAGAACTCGCCGGTCTCGTTGATCAGCACCTCGGCCACGCGGTCGCCCACCATGACGGCGGAGAGCGGCGCGTAGCCGGAGGTGATGGCCTTGGCGAGGGTCATCATGTCAGGCTGGATGCCGAAGGTTTCGCAGCCGAACATGCGGCCGGTGCGGCCGAAGCCGCAGATCACCTCGTCGGCGATCAGCAGGATGTCGTTCTCGCGGCAGATGCGCTGGATTTCCGGCCAGTAGGTCGCGGGCGGGATGATGACGCCGCCGGCGCCCTGGATCGGCTCGCCGATGAAGGCGGCGATGTTGTCGGCCCCGAGTTCGGCGATTTTCGCTTCCAGCGCGCGGGCGGCGTGCACGCCGAATTCGGCCGGGTCCATCTGGCTGCCGCGGCCATACCAGTAGGGCGGCATGATATGGGCGAAGTCGGGCAGCGCGGCACCCTGGCGGTGCATGTCCTTCATCCCGCCGGCGGCAGCACCCAGCGTGGTCGAGCCGTGATAGCCGTATTCGCGGCCGATGACGATGCGCTTGGCGGGCTTGCCGCGTGTGATCCAGTAGGTGCGGGCCATGCGCAGCGCGGTATCGACCGCTTCGGAGCCGGAGCAGGCGAAGAAGGCGTGGTTCAGGTCGCCCGGCGCCATCGCGGCGAGACGCTCGGCGAGGGCGATGACCGGGCGCGTCGAGGTCTTGAAGAAGGTGTTGTAGAAGGGCAGCGCGCGCATCTGCGCCGCCGAAGCCTCGACCAGTTCCTCGCGCCCGTAGCCGGCGGCGACGCACCAGAGGCCGGCCATCGCATCGAGGACGCGGCGGCCCTGATCGTCGGTCAGCCAGACGCCGTCACCGCCGGTGATGATGCGGACGCGCCCCTCGTGGAGGGATTTGTGGTCGGAAAACGGGTGGAGATGGTGGGCAGCGTCGGCCGCCTGCCAGTCGAAGGCAATGGTCTGGTCGGACATGATCTACTCCGTTGTGTCGTGCGTGGGTGACGGCCGGGGCCGCGTGACGGCAACGATCAGGAGCGGGGCGGGCTGAAACCGATTCGCGCGCAGAGGCGCAGCATCTCGGCTTGCAGGTCGAGGCCGGCGCGCGGGGCGACGAGGCGGAGCGTCGCCGCGCGGCGGGCCGGATCGGACCTGGTTTCACCGAAGCGTGTCATCGCGTGACACAGTATCGGCTCCGGCGGCGCTGTTCAACCGGAATGTGCCGGTTCAGAAGCTCGGCGGTGTGTTGGCGCTGATCACCTCGCAGACCTCGTCGAACGGGTTGCGGAAGCGATGCGGGATCCGGCTGCGGAAATAGTAGGCCTCGCCGGCGCCGAGGGTGCGTTCCTGGTCGCCGACGGTGACGACGATGCGGCCGCGGATGATGACGCCAGCCTCCTCGCCCTCGTGACGGAGCATCGCCTCGCCGGTATCGGCGCCGGGGCTGTAGGTTTCGTGCAGCATCTGCAACGCCCGGTCCTTCAGGCGCCGACCGACCATGCGGAAGGAGATCCGCTCGTCGAAGGCGATTTCGGTAAGGTCGGCGGCGGTGAAGAACACATCCTCCGGCGCGGTCAGATCGAGCGTGAAGAACTCGGCGAGGGACATCGGGATGCCATCGAGGATTTTCTTCAGCGAGGAGATCGACGGGCTGACCCGCCCCTGCTCGATCAGCGAAATGGCGCCGTTGGTCACGCCGGCGCGACGGGCAAGCTCGCGCTGGGTGAGGCCGAAGATCTGGCGCATCCGGCGCAAACGCGCGCCGACGCCCGCATCGGCGGCGGTTGCCGGATCGGATGGATCGGGAGGGTCTGGCGGTTCGGGCGCGTCGGCGTCCATGCTCAGGCGAGAACCTGCTCGACCGGCAGCAGGTCGTGACCGAGGGCTGCGGCGACCGCCGGGTGGACGATCCGCCCGTTAGCGACGTTGAGACCGGCGCGCAGATGCGGATCGGCGCGAAGGGCCTCGCGCCAGCCCTGCCTGGCGAGGCGCAGCGCGTAGGGCAGCGTCGCCTGGGCGAGGGCGAAGGTCGAGGTGCGGGGGACGGCGCCCGGCATGTTGGCGACGCAGTAATGCACGACGCCGTCGACCACGTAGGTCGGGTTGTCGTGCGTGGTGGGCTTGCTGGTCTCGAAGCAGCCGCCCTGGTCGATCGCGACATCGACCAGCACGGCGCCGCGGCGCATGTGGCCGAGCATGTCGCGCGTGACCAGCTTCGGCGCCGAGGCGCCGGGGACGAGGACCGCGCCGATGACGAGATCGGCGTTGAAGACGGTCTGCTCCAGCGCTTCCGTGGTGGAGAACATCGTTTTCAGCCGCGGCCCGTAGAGATCGTCGAGCTGGGCGAGGCGGGCAATCGACTTGTCGAGGATGGTGACATCGGCGCCCATGCCGAGAGCGATGCGGGCCGCGTTAGTGCCGACCACGCCGCCGCCGAGCACGACCACATGGGCAGGCGGCACGCCGGGCACGCCGGCGAGCAGGACGCCGAAGCCGCCTGCGGCCTTCTGCAGCGACACGGCACCGACCTGCACCGCCATGCGGCCGGCGACCTCGCTCATCGGCGCCAGCAGCGGCAGGCGGCCTTGCGCGTCGGTCACGGTTTCGTAGGCGATGGCGATGGCGCCCGACTGCATCAGCAGCTTCGCCTGCTCCGGATCGGGGGCGAGGTGGAGATAGGTGAAGAGGATCTGACCCGGGCGCAGGCGGCGGCATTCCTCGGGCTGCGGCTCCTTCACCTTCACGATCATCTCGGCTTCGGCAAAGACGGTTGCGGCATCCGCGGCGATGGCGGCACCGGCGCGCACATAGGCCGCATCGTCCATGCCGATCCCCTCCCCCGCGCCGGTTTCAACCAGCACGCGGTGGCCGTTTGCGTGCAGCTCGCGCACCGAAGCGGGCGTGAGGCCGACCCGGAATTCGTTGTTCTTGATCTCCCGCGGAACGCCGATCAGCATGGACAGAATCCTTTCGCGACGCTGTAGTGTTTAGAATAATAATCAGAGCCTAGCCGCGCCATCCCGCTCGCGCAACCAGCTTACGCGATCGTCGCTTACATTCCGCAAAGAAAGACCAAATCTTTCAACCGAAATCCTGTGCCGTCCCGGGAAATTTCGACATCATGATATTTTGTCGTTGATTATTCTTGACGACCGTCGCGACTTTCGCGATGCTTTGCGCATTGGGAGCATAAGCCAGCACAAGAACCGAACCGTCCGGCAGGGACCACCTGCCCGAAAGCTGGGAGATCGCATGAAGTGGATTACTGCGCCGGAACGCCGTGGCGCCGCGCGAACGTCATCAACGGGGGCTTGCGGCTGATGGCGGGCCCGGTAGTCTCGGCGGCCATGAAACCGCACGACGCAGCAAGCGAACCGGCCGTGGCCGATCGACGCGGCCAGATTGTCCTCGAAGACATCAGCCGCGTTTTCGCCGCCGATGTCGTTGCCGTAGACCGCATCAATCTGGTGATACATCCAGGCGAATTCTTCACCCTGCTCGGCCCTTCCGGCTGCGGCAAGACCACGTTGCTGCGCATGATCGCCGGTTTCGAGACACCCGATTCCGGACGCATCCTGGTCTCCGGGCGAGAGATGCAGGCGGTGCCGGCGCATCGCCGTCCGGTGAACACGGTGTTCCAGTCCTATGCGCTGTTCCCGCATCTGACGGTGGCGGAGAACATCGCCTTCGGGCTGCGGATGCGGGGGGTCGCGAAGGCTGAACGGCGCGAGCGGACACGGCGGATCATGGAACTGCTGCAGATCGACGCCTTCGCCAATCGCAATCCGGCGCAGCTTTCCGGCGGGCAGCGCCAGCGCGTTGCCCTCGCCCGCGCGCTGGTCAACGAGCCCGAGGTGGTCCTGCTCGACGAACCGCTTTCCGCGCTCGACGCCAAGCTGCGCGCGGAATTGCAGGTCGAGCTGATGCGGATGCAGAAAAGGCTTGGCATGACCTTCATTTTCGTCACCCACGACCAGCACGAGGCGCTGGTGATGAGCGACCGGATCGGGGTGATGCAGCGCGGGCGGCTGCTCCAGGTCGGACCGGTGCTTGATGTGTATGAGCGGCCTTCGAGCGTTTTCGTCGCCGAATTCCTGGGGCTGTCGAATATCTGGCCAGTCACCGCCCTGCCCGGCGGGCTGATCGACACGCCGCTCGGACCGCTGGCGATCGGCAACCCGGATCCGGCCTCCGGCACGGCGATGATCCGGCCCGAGAAGATCTGGATGTACAGCGAAAGCGGCGCACCGACGGGGCGGCCGAACATGGTTGCCGGCGTGGTGCGCGAGGCGATCTACATGGGCGCCTCGACGCAGTACCGGGTGGAGCTGGAAAATGGCGCGCCGCTGCTCGTCTACGACACCAACAACCAGGCGGCCGAACGCAGCTGGCGGCCCGGCGAGGCGGTGACCTGCGAGCTGAAGCCCGAAAATATCGTGCTCATCGGCTCATGAGCGCAACGACGGCAGACGCACGGCGAGGCAGTGCCGCGCGGGCGGAGCGCCTCGGCCGCGCCTTGCGGCTTTGGGTCACCGCCGGGCCGGGCCTCACCTGGATCGTGCTGTTCCTCGTATTGCCGAGCGCCATTCTGCTCGGCATCGGTTTCTTCACCTCGGGCAGCTATGGTGGACCCGAATTGCCGCTAACCCTGCAGCCGTTGCGCGAGGTTGCCGGCTATTCGATCCTGGGCTGGAGTTCCGGCAACATCACGGTGCTCGTGCGGTCGCTCATCCAGGCAATGAGCGCCGGCGTGCTGACCGTGCTGTTCGCCTATCCGGTCGTGTTCTACATCGTCACCCGCCCGCCGGCGGCGCGGCCACTTCTGCTGCTGTTCATCGTGCTGCCGTCCTGGACCAACCAGGTGGTGCGGACCTATGCGTGGATGGAGCTGCTTGGGCCGGAATCGGCGCTGTCGCATCTCGTGCAGTCGCTCGGGCTGCTGCAGCCGCATCTCGGCCTGTTTCCGGGCGTGCTCGCGATGCAGATCGGGCTGACCTACAATTATTTGCCCTACATGGTCGTGCCGCTCTACGCCGCGGCGGAGAAGCTCGACTGGGCGCTGGTCGAGGCCGGGCGGGATCTCTACGCCTCCGGCCCCAGGCTGTTCTGGAACACGGTGTTTCCGCAGACGCTGCCGGGGCTGCTCTCGGGCATCATTCTCGTCGTCATCCCGGCCTTCGGCGATTACGTGGTGCCGACGCTGCTCGGCGGCGGCAAGTCGATGATGATCGGCTCGCTGATCGCCTCGCAGTTCCTGGAAACGCCGAACTGGCCCTACGGGGCGGCGCTGACGATCTTCATGCTGGTGTTCACCTGTGCGGGGCTGCTCGCCTTCCGCGTGCTGAGCAAGCGGCTCGGCGGCGCCGAAGAGAGCATGATGTGAGGCGCGGATGATGGCCATCTCGATGGGAAAATCGACGCGCCGTTCGCTGCTGGCGATGAGCCTGCCGGTCTATCTGCTGCTCTATGCGCCGCTCCTTCTGATCGCGATCTTTTCCTTCGCGCCGCCGCCGCTGGCGAAGGGACAGACCTTCTACTGGTATGCCGACCTGCTGCATTCGCCCGAGGTCATCGCGGCGTTCCGGCGATCGCTGACGCTGGCGATCGGCTCCTCGATCCTGGGGACGGCTCTGGGCACGCTGATGGGCTTCGGCCTCTATCGTTACCGCGACCGCAACGCGACCGGCATCGCCAGCGCGCTGCCGAGCCTGATCATCTACACGCCGATCATCATGCCGAGCCTGGTGTTCGGGATTTCGGAGCTGATCTTCTTCAGCTTCATCCACAGCGCGACCGGATTTCTGGCCGCCGGGCTGCTGACGATGGGCATCGCGCATGTCACCTTCGAGGCACCGTTCGTCGCCCTCGTGGTGTTCGCGCGGCTGTCGGGGCTCGATCCCAACATGTTCGAGGCCTCGCACGATCTCTACGCCGATGCGCGGCAATCCTTCCTGCACCTGACCGTGCCGGTGATCCGGCCGGCGATCATCGGCGGTTTCCTGCTCGCCTTCACGCTGTCGATCGACGATTTCACGATCAGCTTCTTCACCGCCGGGCCGGGCAGCACGACGCTGCCGATCTACATCTACAGCGCGGTGGCGCGGAAGGGCGTGTCGCCCGACATCAACGCGCTGGCCACGCTGATGATCGCCACCGTCATCGGCACCGGGCTGCTGCAATACATGTTCACGAGAAACCGGGCGCGAAAGCTCGTCGCGCGACCTGGAGACTGAGACGGACGAGCCGCACAGGCAACGGATGACGACGCGGCAACGCGGATGAATCAACGCTACAGGAGGTTTTTGATGAAGGGACTCATGGGGAAGATCGCGGGAGGTGCGCTTGCCGCGCTCATCGCGATCGGCGGTGGCGCGCCGGCCGCGCATGCCGCGGGCAAGACGCTCTACCTGTTCAACTGGCAGGACTATATCGGCAAGGGCCTGATCAAGAAGTTCGAGGCCTATTGCGGCTGCAATGTCGTGCAGACGTACTACGATTCGAATTCCGAACTCGACGCGAAGCTGCGTGCCGGCGGCGACTCGCAGTATGACGTGGTCGTCCCGTCGAGCTACTACATTCCGCAGCTCGTCCAGCAGGGGCTGATCCGCAAGCTCGACAAGTCCAAACTGCCGAACTTCAAGAATTTGCTGCCGCGCTTCCAGAACGTCAGCTACGATCCGCACGACACTCACGTCGTCCCCTATCAGTGGGGCACGATCGTGATCGGCTACAACAAGGACAAGATCAAGAACCCGCCAGAGAGCTGGGCAGCACTGTTCGACCCGAAATACAACGCGAGCTACCCGTTCTCGATGATGAAGGGTTCGGGGCGCGATCTGATCGGGGCGGCCTGCGCCTATCTCGGCGAGGGCTTCGCCTGCAAGAC
The DNA here is from genome assembly GCF_000202835.1 of Acidiphilium multivorum AIU301. Lineage (NCBI taxonomy): Bacteria > Pseudomonadati > Pseudomonadota > Alphaproteobacteria > Acetobacterales > Acidocellaceae > Acidiphilium > Acidiphilium multivorum. The sequence continues at coordinate 692,765 of NC_015186.1, read as the reverse complement.
CAAGGCCGCCTGGATCAAGGCGGCGAAACTGATCGAGAAGCAGGTCAAGCGGCCGAACTTCTCCGGCTTCGTCGATGGCGATCCGACGATGCAGCAGCTCAAGAAGGGCGTCGTCGCGATCGGGATGACCTGGAGCGGCAGCGTCGCGCAGTGCTATGCTGACAAGACCTGCCTCAATATCGGCTGGATCCTGCCCAAGGAAGGCTCGGAGGCCTGGGTGGACAACATGGCGATCCCGACCCACGCACCGAATCCCGAGCTCGCCTACAAGTTCATCAACTTCATCCTCGGTGCCAAGGAGGGGGCGGAGCTGTCGAACTTCAACATGTATCCGAGCCCGAATGCGGCCTCGGAGCCGTATCTCGACAAGGCCATCAAGCAGCCGCTGGTCACGCCGACCGCGGCGCAGATGAAGCGGCTCAGCTTCATTCCCGCGCTGACGCCGGCGCAGACCAAGGAATTCGGTGCGATCTGGACCGCGGTCCGCCAGCACTGAACGACGACGGCGCGCCCGAGCCGGGCGCGCCGGAACCGTGGCGGCGGGACCGCGGACCCCACGCCACACATCCGAAACCGGGCATCGTCGCCGGTGGAACATCATGTTCCCGCCGGGACTGCTCCTGAGGCACACATGACCGACCTGGCCGAATGGTTCAACGAACACCGCATCACTGAAGTGGAGTGTCTGGTTCCCGATATTACCGGCATCCCGCGTGGCAAGATCATGCCCGCGCAGAAATTCCTTCGCGGCGGCGCACCTCGCCTGCCGGAGAGCATTTTCATCCAGTCCGTGACGGGAGAATATCCGGAAGACCCGGAAGACACGCTGACCGACCCTGCGATCATCGACATCAACCTGATCCCCGATCCCGCGACCGTCCGCCTCGTGCCCTGGGCGCATGAGCCGACAGCGCAGATCATCCACGACTGCCAGTATTCGAATGGCCGACCGGTGACGATCGCGCCACGGCAGGTGCTGCGCCATGTGCTCGAACTCTACAAGGAGCGTGGCTGGCAACCCGTCCTCGCGCCGGAACTGGAGTTCTATCTGGTCGGGCGCAATACCGACCCTGACTACCCGTTAGTGCCGCCGGTCGGCCGCTCCGGGCGGCAGGAAACCGGGCGGCAATCCTACTCGATCGACGCGGTGAACGAATTCGATCCGCTGTTCGAGGAGATGTACGATTTCTGCGAAATGCAGGAACTTGATCTCGACACGCTCATCCATGAGGAAGGGGCGGCCCAGGTCGAGATCAACTTCCTGCACGGCGATCCGCTGAACCGGGCCGATCAGGTGTTTCTCTTCAAGCGCACGGTTCGCGAGGTCGCGCTGCGCCACGACATGTATGCCACCTTCATGGCCAAGCCGATGGGCCAGGAGCCGGGCAGCGCCATGCATGTGCACCAGAGCGTGGTCGACCTCGAAACCGGGCGAAACCTGTTCGCCGACCAGGACGGGCGGCCGAGCCAGCTTTTTCTTTCCTTCATTGCCGGATTGCAGAAATACATTCCGGCGATCATGCCGATCTTCGCGCCGAACGTGAATTCCTATCGCCGGCTCACGCGGTTTTCCAACGCGCCGATCAACCTGCAATGGGGGCATGATAACCGGACCTGCGGCCTGCGTGTGCCTTACGGCGAGGCCGGCGCGATGCGCGTCGAGAACCGCGTGCCGGGGGCGGACGCGAATCCCTATCTCGCCTTCGCCGCCTCGCTCGCCTGCGGTTATCTCGGCATGATGGAAGGGCTGACGCCGACTCCGGCCTTCCGCGGCTCGGCCTATTCGCAACCCTATTCGCTGCCGCGCGAACTCTCGCACGCGCTCGAGATGATGGAACAGGCGCGGCCGCTGATCGACATTCTCGGGCAGAAGCTCGTCGAGGTGTTCGTCGCGGTGAAGCGGCTCGAATACGAGACCTATCTGCGGGTGATCAGCTCGTGGGAACGCGAACACCTGCTGCTGAACGTCTGAACCGCATGGCCCTGTCGAACTACTACGAGACCACGGCGCGGTATGACGCGACGACGGCGCCGCTCGAAGGCGACCTGCGCTGCGATGTCGCGATCATCGGCGCGGGAATGACCGGATGCTCGGCGGCGCTGCACCTCGCCGAGCGGGGCTATCGCGTGGTCGTGCTGGAGGGCGAGCGCATCGGCTTCGGCGCCTCGGGGCGGAATGGCGGGCAGGTGCTGCCGGGCTTCGCCGCCGATCTCGGCAAGCTCCGGCGGCTCGCCGGCGATTCGGTGGCGAAGGCGCTGTGGGAGATGTCGCTCGAGGCGGTGGACCTCGTGCACGCGCAGATCGCGCGGTTCGCGATGCCGTGCGACCCGCGGCGGGGCTACCTGCATGTGGCGGTGAAGGACCGGCAGGTGGGCGAGCTCGAAGCCTGGCAGCGGGAGCTCGAGGCGCTCGGGCTGGAGGGGTTCCGGCTGCTGCGCGGTGCGGCGCTGCAGGAGCGGCTGCGCAGCCCGCGCTACCTCGCCGGGCTGCTCGACCCGGTCGCGGGCCATATCCATCCGCTGAACTACACGCTTGGCCTTGCCCATGCGGCGATGGCTGCGGGCGCCGTGATCCATACGGGCACGCGGGTCGCATCGATCACGTCGGGGGATGAGGTGGTGCTGAAGACGGCGCGCGGCAGCGTGCGCACGGGGCATTTGCTGATCTGCGGCAATGCCTATCTCGGCACGCTGGTGCGGCCGATCGCCGGCTATGTGATGCCGGTCGGCACCTATATCGTCGCGACCGAGGCGCGGGCGGATGTGCGCGATCTCATTCCGCATGACGAGGCGGTGGCGGACCTCAATTTCGTGCTCGACTATTTCCGCCGCAGCGCCGACGACCGGATGCTGTTCGGCGGGCGGGTGTCCTATTCCACGCTGCCGCCGCCCAATCTCGGCGCGGCGATGCTGGTGCGGGCGAAGCGGGCCTTTCCGCAACTCGCGGATGCGCGGGCCGAGCATGTGTGGGGCGGCAATGTCGCGATCACCCGCAACCGGCTGCCACATTTCGGCCGGCTCGGCCGCAACGTGCTGTTCGCCCAGGGGTTTTCCGGGCACGGCGTGGCGCTGACCGGGCTTGCGGGCCGGCTGATGGCCGAGGCGGTGGCCGGCCGCGCCGAGCGGTTCGACACCTTCACCCGCATTCCGCATGCGCGGTTTCCGGGCGGCCCGCTGCTGCGGATGCCGACGCTGGTGCTGGCGACGAGCTGGTTCCGGCTGCGGGACATGCTCTGACCGGGTTGCCAGAAACAACAACCTGTGGTTGCTATTCGGGGTAAGCCCGGAGCTGAAGCCATGCGCCCTGCCCGCCTTGCGCCCGCGCTGTGCGGCGCCGCGATCCTGCTCGTCGCGATCGCGTGGCGCCGCGGCGGCGAGTATGACGAGTTCTATTCCGTCTTCCTCGTTGCCGGGCATCCGCGGCCGGACTGGCCCGCCCTGCCCTTCGGCGCCGGCGCGGCGCGGGCGTTCTATCGCGGCCATGCGGGGTTCGGCGCGATTGCGACGGGCTTGCGGCGGGGCGATGTGCATCCGCCGCTGTATTTCTGGCTGCTGTCGCTCTGGCGCGACGCGCTCGGGGTCGGGCTGTTCCGGCTGCGGCTGCTCTCGGTCGTGGAGACGCTGGGCGCGCTGGCGCTGCTCGGGCGGATCGCCTTGCGGATGGGCATCAGCCCGTCCCTCACGATCGCGATCACGACGCTGTTCTACGGCTTCGCCTATACCGGCATCGTGGCGCGGGATTTCGCGCTGGCGACGCTCTGCGCGATGGCGGGGACGCTGCTGGCGATCGACGCGGCGCGCGGCGGCAGCGCCCGCGCCGGGTTTTGCGCCGGCGCGCTGTTGGGGGCCGCGTGTTTCAGCAATTACCTCGCCAGCTTTACCGCGGTTGCGGTGGGTCTCTGGCTGGCCTGGATGACGTGGCGGCAATGGCGAGTGTGGCTGGCGGCGGCGCTGGGCGGGGCGGCGTTCCTGCCGGCGGGGCTGTGGTTTTTTCTCGCCCAGGCGGGGTCGCGGCGGGGGCAGTTTCCACCGTTTCGCCTCGCCCCGGCGCTGGGCGCGCTGGCGCGGGACCAGGCCGGCGCGTTGCTCGGCGCCCTGCCCCGCGAGGTGCCGGCCGCCTTCGCAATGCCGGTTGCGGCGGTGCTAGGGGTGGGGCTGGCCGGGTTGCTGATCCTCGTCCTTCACGACGGGCGGCGGGCGCTCGGGCGGGATGACCGGGCACTGCTCGCGGCGGGGTTCGCGGCATCGCCGCTCGGCCTGCTGGCGTTGGGCGCGGCGTTCGGCAACCAGCCTTTCGAGATGCGCTATGTGTGGCTCGGCCTGCCCTTCGCCGGGCTGGCGCTGGCCGCCTCGCTGCGGCGGCGGCCGTGGGCGCTCGCCGCCTCGCTGGCGGTCGGGGCGACGTCGGTCGCGGGGCTCGCGCTTTCGCCGGCGACGATGCAGCCGGCCGCCCGCATGGTGCGGGCGGCGGCGCGTCTGCCGGCGGGCACGCTGGTCATTGTCCCGTTCGGCAATGACGGGGTGGGCGTGCCGGGACCGTTCGTGGCGGCGGCGCCGGCGCAGATGCACATTCTGGTGGCACGGGCGGCGGGAGCGGCGGTGCTGGCGGCGGCACGGCCGTATCCGCGCATCGCCGTCGCACGGATCGAGGCGGATGGGGCCAGCCGCGCGCTGGTGCCGCGTCTCGCCGCCCTGTTCAAGGCCGCACCCTGCTGGCACTCTGTGCCGGCGGGACCGCTGCTTGCGGTGTTCGCCAACACATGCCGGGAGCGGAGATGAGCGGGTTTTTCGAGGGGTTCAGCGAAACGACGGCCGATCTCGGCGACGGGCGGCAGTTCCGGCTGCGCAGCGGCGGCAGCGGGCCGCCGCTGGTGATGCTGCACGGCATGCCGCAGACCCATTGCATGTGGCACCGGATCGCTCCCGCGCTGGCCTCGCGCTTTACCGTGATCTGCCCGGACATCACCGGCTATGGGCTGAGCTACAAGCCGGCGGCGAGCGAGGACCACGAAGCCTATTCCAAGCGGCGCATGGCGCGAGACATCGTCGACCTCGTCGCACATCTCGGGATCGGCCGCTTCGCGCTGGTCGGCCACGATCGCGGGGCGCGGGTGTCGCACCGGCTGGCCCTCGATCATCCCGAGCGGATCTCGCGCTTGGCACTGCTCGACATCATTCCCACGATCGAGCATTTCGAGCGCACCGACATGCGCTTCGCCATGGGCTATTATCACTGGTTCTTCCTCGCCCAGCCGGCGCCGCTGCCGGAAGACCTGATCAACCGCGACGCCGGATACTGGCTGCTGTCGCAGACCGCCCGGCACAAGACCGCGAAGGCGGTGTTCGACGAGGCGGCGATGGCGGATTACCGGCGGGCGATGGCCGACCCGGCGACGGTGACGGCGATCTGCGAGGATTATCGCGCGGCGGCTGCGATCGACCTCGACCATGACCGCGAAAGCCGGGCACGGCGGGAACGGATCACAGCCCCCTTGCAGGTGCTGTGGGGGTCGCGCGGGCTGGTCGGCGCGCTCTACGATCCACTGGAGATCTGGCGCGGATATGCGTCAGGCCAGGTGGAGGGGCAGGCCATCGAGTCGGGTCATTTTCTCGCCGAGGAAGCCCCGGAGGCGACGCTGGCCGCTCTCCAGGAATTTCTGGCGGACGGATAGAGCATCATCCGATCAGATAAAGATGCTCTGTTTATCAATATGATAGAGCATCATCCGATCAATTAGGATCGGAAAATGCTCTATCGCGCCGCCCGCCAGAAGGGGTCGGGTCAGGCGGTCAGCGCCGCCGGTTCCTTGCGCTCGCGCTTGACGATCAGCTTGTTGAGCGCGTGGACATAGGCGCGGGCGGCGGCGACGATCGTGTCGGTATCCGAGCCCTGGCCGTCGACGCTCTTGCCGTTTTCCTCGAGGCGCACACCGCATTTCGCCTGCGCATCGGTACCTTCGGTGACGGCGCCGACGGTGAAGAGCTTCAGCTCCGCCTCGTGCGGGCAGATCGCGCGGATGGCGTTGAAGGTGGCATCGACCGGACCGTCGCCATGCGATTCGTGCACCTTCATCTCGCCATCGACCTCGAGTTCGAGCCGGGCGCGGGGCTTCGCCTTCGAGCCGGCCCAGACTTCCAGCGCGACGAAGCGGATGCGGCTCTGGTCGCGCAGCACCGTTTCGTCGAACAGGGCGGCGATGTCCTCGTCGTAGACCAGCTTCTTGCGGTCGGCGAGGTCCTTGAAGCGGCGGAAGGCGTCGTTCAGCGCGTTGTCGCCGACCTCGCCATAGCCGAGGGCGCGCAGCTTGTCGCGGAAGGCGGCGCGGCCGGAATGCTTGCCGAGCACGAGGCTGGTCTTCTGCCAGCCGACCGATTCGGGCGTCATGATCTCGTAGGTCGCCGCGTTCTTCAGCACGCCATCCTGGTGGATGCCGCTTTCATGCGCGAAGGCGTTGCGCCCGACGATCGCCTTGTTGGGCTGCACGTCGAACCCGGTGATGGTGGCGAGCAGCTTGGAGGTGCGCAGGATGCGCGGCGTGTCGATATTGTTGCGGTAGGGCACCGCGTCGTGCCGGGTGCGGATCGCCATCACGATCTCTTCCAGCGCGGCATTGCCGGCGCGCTCGCCGATGCCGTTGATGGTGCATTCGATCTGGCGCGCGCCGGCCTTGATCGCGGCGATGGTGTTGGCGACGGCGAGGCCGAGATCGTTGTGGTTGTGGGTCGAGAAGATCACCGCATCGGCGCCGGGGACGCGCTCGCGCAGCATGGTGAAGATCCGCGCGATGTCTTCCGGCACGGCGTAGCCGACCGTGTCGGGGATGTTGATCGTCGTCGCGCCGGAGCGGATCGCCGCCTCGACGCAGCGGCAGAGGAAATCGGGCTCGGTGCGGCTGCCATCCTCGGCCGACCACTCGACGTCGTCGGTATAGTCGCGGGCGAGGGTGACGGAGCGGACCACCGCCTCGAGCACCGCGTCGGGCTCCATCCGCAGCTTGTATTTCATGTGCAGCGGCGAGGTGGAGATGAAGGTGTGGATGCGCTTGCGCTCGGCCGGCTTCACCGCCTCGCCGGCGCGGACGATGTCGTCGCGGCCCGAGCGGGCGAGGCCGGCGATGACCGGCCCCTTGATGGTTTCGGCGATGCGGCGCACGCTTTCGAAATCGCCCTGGCTCGCGATCGGGAAGCCGGCCTCGATGACGTCGACGCCGAGTTCGGCGAGGGCTTCGGCCATGCGCAGCTTCTCGTCGAGATTCATCGAGAAGCCGGGCGACTGCTCGCCATCGCGCAGGGTGGTGTCGAAGATGAACACGCGATCGTCGGGGACCGCGCCGAAATTCGGGTGATGGATCGTCATGGAATGCACTCGCTCTGCTGGGGAACCGTTGGGTAGCCTCGTCTTTCTCCCCTGTGCGTGCCGGTTTTCAGCCGGGTGTTACGCCCAGGGGTCGATAAGTCGAAGCGCGAGCGGAAGGCTCCGCAGCACGGTGGCGGCGCGGGGCAGGAAAAGCGCGGAACGGAAAACCGTCTGGCTCATGCAAGGATGAGTAACATGGCGGCTTCGCCGCGCGCAAGGTTTTGCTGCCCCGCGTTCCGGTCAGAGGCCGAGGACGACGACGCTTTCGAGATGGTCGGAGCCGGGGAACTGGTCGATCGGGGTGGAAGCGAGCAGGCGGTAGCCGGCGCGGGCGAAGGGGGCGGCCTCGCGCGCGAGCGCCTCGGGGTTGCAGCTGACATAGACGATGCGCTGCACCTTTGCCTCGACCAGGGGGGCGATTTGCGGGCCGGCGCCATCGAAGGGCGGATCGAGCACGACGCAGGCAGCACCGGCAAGTTCCTTCGCGGTGACGGGACGGCGGGCGAGGTCGCGCCGCTCGGTGTCGATCCGCCCGGCCTGGCCGCCGGTCCGCGCCGCCTCATCGAGCGCGGCCAGCGCCGGGGCGCTGCCCTCGACCGCATGCACCCTTGCATGGGCGGCGAGCGCGCCGGTGAGGGTGCCGATTCCGGCATAGAACTCGACGATCCGCGACTTGCGGGTGAGTTTCGGCGGCAGGCCGGCGAGCACGGCGGCGCGGATCGCCGCCTCGCCCTCGAAGCTCGGTTGCAGGAAGGCGGCGGGCGGCGGGAGGACGACGAGGCCGGCGCAGTCGAGCGTGGGCGGGCGGCGGATCAGCACCGGCTCGGCGCCGAGGCTGATTCGCGGCAGGTCGTGCTCCTGCGCGAAGGCGACCAGCCGCGCCCGGTCGGCGGCGGTGGCCTCGCCATCGAGCGCGACCGACACGTCCGCCCCTGCATCGAGGAGGTTGACCCGGACATCGGCACTCTTGCGCAGCCCCTGCAACCGGGCGAGCAGCGCGCGAAGCGGGTCGATCAGCGCTTCGAGCTCGGGCCGCAGCAGGGGGCATTCGGCAATGTCGACCACCGTGCGGGAACGGGTCTCGTGAAAGCCGAGCCGGACGGCGCCGGCGACGCGCGCGACGGCGAAATCCGCCCGCCGGCGGGTGCCCATCGGGATCGAGACCACCGGCGCCGGATGCGGGTCAGCGAAGCCGGCCCGCGCGAGGGCGGCGGCGAGCCGGGCGTGCTTCGCCTCGGCAAGCGCGGCAGGGGCGACATCCTGCGCGCTGCAGCCACCGCAGACGCCGAAATGCCGGCAGACCGGCACGACCGTCGCCGGAGCGGTCATCGCGTCACGCGCCGTCCCGCGCTTCGATGATCACGTGCGCGTAGGCGTAGGGATATTCATCGGTCAACGAGAGATGGACAAAGGCACTGCGCCCGGGGGGCGTGAGCGCGGCGAGACGCTCGGCAGCGCCGCCGGTGAGGGCGAGCGTCGGCTGGCCGCTCGGGAGATTCACGACGCCGAGGTCCGACATGAATACGCCGCGGCGAAAGCCGGTGCCGAGCGCCTTGGCGCAGGCTTCCTTGGCGGCGAAGCGCTTGGCGAGGGTCGCGGCGAACTGCGCCGGGCGCCGGGCGGCGCGGCGGCGCTCGGTTTCGGTGAAGACACGCTGGATGAACCGCTCGCCGAAGCGTTCGAGCGTGCGCTCGACGCGGCGGATGTCACACAGGTCGGAGCCGATGCCGATGATCATGCGAGCGTCATAGCCATAGAGGGCGGCAGCGCCAACCCGGCGGGGTCAGGTGCGGGCGCGATCGACCTGGGCAACGCCGCCGGCGGCGCGCAGCCCGGCGATGACCTGGGAGAGATGCCGCAGGTCGCGCACCTCGACATCCATCAGGCATTCGAAGAAATCCTGCTGGCGGTGGATGATCTTGAGATTGGCGATCGCGCCGTCCTGCTTGGCGACCGCGTTGGCGATGTTGGCGAGGGTCGCCGGCGCGTTGGAGGCGATCACGCTGATCCGCCCGGTGAACGGCCGTTCGCGGCCGTTGCCATCGCGCGTGCCTTCCTTTCCCGGGCCGATCAGGGCGTAATCCCAGTCAACATCGATGAACCGCTCCGGCGTGTTGGCGAAGGTCTCGAGGGTGAGGCAGTCGCGCGTGTGGATGGTCACGCCCTTTCCGGTGGCGATGATGCCGACGATCTTGTCGCCCGGCAGCGGGTGGCAGCAGCCGGCGTAATGCACCTCCATGCCGGAAATCAGCCCGGTGATGGGCAGGCCGGTTCCGCGCGCGGGCGGCCGCGGCGCTCGGGCGAGCATGCCGGGCACCATGCGCGGCGCACGGCTTTCGCGCAGATCCGGATAAGCCGCCTGCACCACATCCCGGGCTGCGAGATTGCCGGTGCCGACCGCAACATAGAGGTCGTCGAGGCTGGCCTGCTTGAGCGCCTTCAGCGCAACTTCCAGAACTTTTTCGGAACCGTCCACGCCGTCCTGGCGGAATGCCTTGGCGAGGGCGGCCTTGCCCTGGTCGCGATTCTGCTCGCGCAACTGGCCGGCGATGAAGCGGCGCACCCGCGATCGCGCCTTGCCGGTGACAACGAAACGCTCCCACGACGGCGAGGGCGTTCCGCCACGGGCGGTCAGGATCTCGACCTGGTCGCCGTTCTGCAGTTCGTAGCGCAACGGCATCAGCCGGCCGTTGATACGGGCGCCAACACAGGTATCGCCAATCTGCGAATGCACCGCATAGGCGAAATCCACTGCCGTCGCGCCGCGGGGCAGCTGAATCAGCTGCCCCTTCGGAGTGAAGCAGAAAACCTGATCCTGATAGAGCTCAAGCTTGGTATTCTCGAGGAATTCGTCAGGCGCAGAAGAGTTCTCGAGAATTTCGAGCAGGTCCTGCACCCAGCGGAACTGCTTGACGTCGGCGGCAGAGGCCTCGCCCTGCTTGTAGAGCCAATGGGCGGCGACGCCGTTTTCCGCGATCGCATGCATCTCCGGTGTGCGGATCTGCAATTCGATCTTCTGGTTGCGCGGATGGCGCAACGTCACCCCGGTATGGAGCGACTGATACATGTTCGCCTTCGGGGTCGAGATGTAGTCCTTAAATCGGCCGGCAATGACGGGAAAGGCCGCGTGGATCGCGCCGAGGGCGACGTAGCACTGCTCGCGTGTCGGCACGATGATGCGGAATGCCATGATGTCCGACAACTGTTCGAAGGCAACGTTGCGCCGCTGCATCTTCTCCCAGATGGAGTAGATCGACTTCTCCCGACCGGAAATATCAATGACCTCGACCCCAGCCTCCTTGAGGATCCGACCGAGTTCGGCGCGCACCTCGTCGATGACATCGGCACCCTGGCCGCGCAGGAAGTTCAGCCGGGCCTGGATCGAGTCGTAGGCTTCGGGGTCGAGCACCGCGAAGGCGCGGTTCTGCAGTTCGACCTTCACCCGGTCCATGCCGATGCGCTCGGCAAGCGGCGCGTAGATCTCCATCGTCTCGCGCGCGATGCGCGCGCGGCGCTCCGGTGAGCGGACGAAATGGATCGTGCGCATATTGTGCAGGCGGTCCGCGAGCTTGACGAGCAGAACACGGATATCTTTGCTCATCGCCAGCACGAGCTTGCGGAAATTCTCCGCCTGCTTGGTCCGGTCCGACTGAAGTTCGAGGCGGGTCAGCTTGGTGACGCCGTCGACCAGCCCGGCGACCTCAGCGCCGAAACGGCCTTGCAGCGCCGGGAGGGTAACCTTGGTATCCTCGATGACGTCGTGCAGCAGGGCAGTGACGATACTGCGGGCATCGAGCCGGTAATCGGCCAGGATGTCCGCCACCGCGAGCGGATGGGTGATGTAGGGATCGCCGTTTTCGCGGGTCTGCCCCGCATGGGCCTCGGATGCGACGCCATAGGCGTCGTCGATCAGGGCGATATCGACTTTCGTGTCATAGCCGTTGATCCGGCTGATCAACGGCTTGAGCGCCTCGTGGGTGACGGCGGTGCCCGCGAGACCTTCGGGCGCGAGGAGGGGGTGGTTCACGCCCATCCCGTCAAGCGGCGCGCCCACCGGAAAAAGACCGGTCTCAGCGGCGCGGTCGTCCGCCGCCGAGTTCGGCCTCGATCGCCGCGGCGATGTCCTCGGAGGTCATCTCCTCGGATTCGGCGGCCATCGCTGCGGCTTCCTCCTCGGCGGAGACGTCCTGCAGGCCGAAGATGTTCTGATCGGTCGGGATGAGGTCCTGAACCTCTTCGTCCGCCGGTTCCGGGTCCGGCACGCGAGACAGCGACTTGACGAGATCCTGCTCGAGACCGCCGAAATCGACCGTGGAATCAGCGATCTCGCGCAGTGCGACCACCGGGTTCTTGTCGTTGTCGCGATCGATCGTGATCGAGGCGCCCCTGGAGAGGTTCCGCGCGCGCTGGGCGGCGAGGAGCACCAGTTCGAACCGGTTGGGGATCTGTTCGATGCAGTCTTCGACGGTAACGCGTGCCATGTGGTCACTCCAGCAGGGCGCCCGCAGGCACCCGGAAAACAGAAACAGCTTTGAAAATAGCAGAGCGCCGCCCGGCATGCAACCAAACCGGGACGTCCCTTTCTACCAGAGGCGGATTTCGCCTTCCGCACGTTCCGGCAGCGCGGAGAACAATTCCCTTGCCGGACGTAGCAGCAGAGGATGCACCCAATCAGGCGCGACATCAAGCAGCGGCCGGAGCACGAATGTCCGCAAATGAGCGCGCGGATGCGGCAGGATCGGCGACCCGGTCTCCCGCACCATCCCGTTCACGTCGATCAGGTCGAGATCCAGCGTGCGTGCCGCATTCGGAACCGACCGGACGCGGCCAAACCGAGCCTCGATCTCGTGCAGTGCCTCGAGCAGCGCAACGGGATCAGGCGCTCCCGAAAACCGGACGACGCCATTGCAGAAATCCGGTTGCGTCGGATCAGGCGGAACCGGGCGCGTGCGATACCAGGATGAGACAGCCACAAGGTGAATTGTCTCAATTTTCTGCATCTCTTCCACCGCATGAAAACATGTGTCATACGGTGAGCCGTCATCTGTAAGGGGCAGGTTGGCACCGAGTGCGATCAGGATCATGAACACATAACTATACTAATGTGAAACTTTCGCGTAAACGTTATGTGGCGACCTGCTTTTAACAGATTGATTTATTCCGAAAAATTTTACGTCGAAAGGTTACGGCCATGCGCCTGCTTCCACAAGAAAAAACTGCATTATTCATCGATGGCGCAAATCTCTACGCCGCGTCGCGGGCGCTTGGCTTTGATGTCGATTACCGGCGGCTTCTCGATTTTTTTGACCGGGTCAATCTCGTGCGCGCTTATTATTACTCGGCGTTACTCGATACCGAAGAATATTCGCCGCTCAAGCCCCTCACCGACTGGCTGGCCTATAATGGATATACGCTGGTGACCAAGCCGGCGAAGGAATTCACTGATGGCGCCGGTCGCCGCCGGGTCAAGGGGAATATGGATATCGAGCTCGCAATCGACATGCTGGAAATGGCCCCGCATATCGACCATGCGATCCTGTTCTCGGGCGATTCCGATTTCCGCCGCCTCGTCGAGGCGGTGCAACGGCGCGGCGTGCGCGTATCGGTCATCTCGACGATCAAGACCAGCCCGCCGATGATCGCCGACGAATTGCGCCGCCAGTCTGATCAGTTCGTCGACCTGGCTGACATAGCCAACGAGTTCACTCGGCGGCAGACCGAACCGCGGCCCCGGATGCAGCGCGCCGAAGCGACGCAAGACTGATCCGGCGTGTCGGCGCAACCGGCGCGCGACTGCGCGCTCTGCCCTCGCCTGTCCGGGTTTCGCGCAGCGAACCATGCGAAATTCCCGGGCTGGTTCAACGCTCCCGTGCCGTGTTTCGGGCCGGAGAACGCCAGGTTGCTGGTGGTCGGGCTCGCGCCGGGGCTGCGTGGCGCCAACCGGACCGGCCGGCCCTTCACCGGCGATTTCGCCGGCCACCTGCTGTATGCCACGCTGATCAAGTATGGCCTTGCCATCGGCGTCTATGCCGAGCGGCCGGATGATGGGCTGGAATTGCGGGATTGCCGCATCATCAACGCAGTTCGTTGCGTGCCGCCGGAGAATCGTCCCCTGCCCGCCGAAATCGCTGCCTGCAACGGCTTCCTCGCCCGCGACATCGCAGCGATGACGCAGCTGCGCGGCATTCTCGCTCTCGGCGGAATCGCCCACCAGGCAACGCTGCGGGCCTTCGGCCTGAAGCAGAGCCATGCGAAATTCAGCCACGGCGCGATGACGGAACTGCCGGGCGGTATCGTGCTCGCGGACAGCTTCCACGTCTCCCGGCTGAATACCAATACCGGGCGGCTGACCGCGGCGATGTTCGAGGCTGTCGTCGGCGCGCTGCTCGCGCGGATCGCTGCCTGAGTGTCCGGCGCTTTGGCGAAACCGCCACTGCGGGATAGACAAACCGCATGGACACCCCGTCGCGCCTGATTCTTCCCGCCGCGCCGTCGCTGGTGACGGCGCATGGCCGGGCGGCTCTCCTCGATCCCGACGGCGAACTGCGACATCTGACCGTGGCCGAGGCACGCGCCGCGCTGCGCGATCTGCCGCCGCCCCTGGTCGTGCATGAGGCGGCGACATTGCAGCGGCTCGACCTGTCGATCCCCGTCCTCGACCTGCTCGACCTCTTCGCTTTCGTCATGCCGGCGGTGACGGCGGCACCAACACCCTCCGGCCTCGCCCGCGCGCTCGATTTCGACCCGCCGGCAACGATCGAGGCCGCCGCCGCCCTGCTGCCGGACATCGCCATCGCCCTGCTCGGCCGACTCGACCAGAGCGCCTCGCTGCCGATGAATCGCCGGGCCGCCGGGCTCGCCGCACTGATGGGCGAGGCCGGCTGGCCCTGGGCGAAGCCTGTGGCAGCAGCGCTCGGACAGCCGGCAGCAAGGCCGGATCGCGCGGCGTTGCGTCTTGGCATGATCCTGCCCGAATGGCAGGAGGAGGCGCCCCGGCCGCCGCCCTCTTCCTATCCGGTGCCGCAGGATGCGGCCCGGGGGCGGCTGGCCGACCTGCTCGGCGGCGGCGCAGAACAACGGCCGGCCCAATCCGATTATGCCTCGGCGGCCACCGCCGCCTTTGCGCCGCCCGCCGCCGAGGGCGTGCCGCATTGCGTGCTTGCCGAGGCAGGCACCGGTACGGGCAAGACGCTCGGCTATCTCGCCCCGGCCTCGCTCTGGGCGGAGCGCAACCAGGGAAGCGTGTGGATCTCCACCTATACCCGCCACCTTCAGCGGCAGATCGAGCAGGAATCGGCGCGGCTGGAGCCCGATCCGGCGCGGCGACGGCGGCGGGTCGTGCTTCGCAAGGGGCGGGAGAATTATCTCTGCTTGCTGAATTTCGAGGACGCCGCCGCCGGAGCGCGCGGTTACAATCTGGTTGCCCTCGGGCTGATCGCACGCTGGGCGCTCGCCTCGAGCGATCACGACATCGCTGGCGGTGACCTGCCCGGCTGGTTCGCCGAACTGTTCGGCGCGGGGCTGCTGCCGCAGATTGCCGACCGGCGCGGCGAGTGCATCCATTCAGCCTGCCCGCACTGGAAGCGTTGCACGATCGAACACGTGATCCGCCGCGCCCGCGGTGCCGATCTGGTGATCGCGAACCATGCGCTGGTCATGGCGCAGGCGGTCTGGGGCGGGCTGGACGATTCCAGCGTGCCAACGCGGTATGTGTTCGACGAGGGGCACCACCTGTTCGATGCCGCCGATTCCGCCTTCGCGGCGGAACTCTCCGGCGCGAGCATGGCCGAGTTGCGCCGCTGGCTGCTCGGCGCCGAAGGCGGCCGGTCGCGCGCGCGCGGCCTTGCCCGGCGGCTCGAAGATCTGGTCGCCGCCGATGAACGGCTTGCGGCACCGCTCGACGCGCTGCGCGCGGCGGCACGGGTGCTGCCGGGAGCGACCATGCTGGCACGACTGGGCGAGCCGACCGCAGCGCTCGACCAGATCGGCCCCGGCGCCGCCGAAGCGTTTCTCACCGCCCTCGCCGCTCAGGCCCGCGCCCGTGCGACCGCAGCCGAGCGCGAGTCGAATCTTGATATCGAGGCGGATCTCTATCCGGCCGAGCCGGAACTGGCCGCCGCCGCATCCGATCTCGCGCGGGATCTCGCCAGACTGGAAGCGCCGCTGACCTCGCTGCGCGAGCGGCTCGCGGCGCGACTCGACGAAGAGGCCGGCACCATCGACAGTACTGAACGGCAGCGCATCGAGGCGGCGATTCGCAGCCTGAAGCGCCGCGCCCTCGATCCGGTGGCGAGCTGGCGGCGCATGCTCGCCGCCGTCAACGAAGCGCCACCCGAGCCTGGCGAGCGGCCGTTCCACGTGCTGTTCATCCGCCAGGGGCGCGACATTGCCCTGCTTTCGCATCTGCTCGACCCGACCGAAGCCTTCGCCGACGCGGTGGCGAGTCGGGCGCACGGGCTGCTGATCACTTCCGCGACCCTGCGCGACCGCACCACAGCGATGGATGACGTGGAGCAGGATGCCGAATGGCAACGCGCCGAGTCGCGCACCGGCGCGACCCATCTCGCAGCGCCGGCGATCCGCGCCGCCTTCGCCTCGCCCTTCGACTATCCCGCGCAGACCCGCATCTTCATCGTCCGCGACAATCTGCGCGAGACGCCGGAGGCGCTGGCCTCCGCCTTCCGCGCCCTTTTCCTTGCCTCTGGCGGTGGCGCGCTCGGCCTGTTCACCGCCATCGCGCGGCTGCGCGCCGTGCATGCGCGCATCGCGCCGGCGCTCGATGCCGCAAACATTCCGCTCTTTGCACAGCATGTGGACGCGATGAACAACGCCACGCTGGTCGACAGCTTTCGCGCCGAACAAAATGCCTGTCTTTTAGGCACGGATGCGATGCGGGACGGCGTGGATATTCCGGGCAATGCGCTGCGCCTCGTGGTGTTCGAGCGCACGCCCTGGCCACGGCCCGACATTCTACACCGCGTCCGCCGGACCCACCTCTCGCATGGCGATCCGAAGACCTATGATGACGCCATCGTGCGGCTCCGCCTCAGGCAGGGCTTTGGGCGGCTCATCCGTCGCGCCGGCGACAGAGGCGTATTCGTCCTGCTCGACCGCGCCTTTCCCTCGAGGCTCGAAAGCGCGTTTCCAACCGGCGTCACGGTCAGTCGGCAAGGCCTCGCCGAGACGGTCGCCGCGGTGCGCGAATTTTTTGCCGCAGATCGGGCTTCCGCCTGACTGTAACCTATCTGCCACATTACCATCGAAACTGATTCCACTCCTGGAATGTGAGCGGTTGCGCAATCTTCTGGCATGCGGTTTGCGGCATAATCACGTTGTGCGACGCGAGACCGGAATCTTCCGTCGTTGAACGATGAAAACTTGTGCAGCAGACACGAAACAAGAGCCTGAAGGAGGCATCATGAGTTTAGACCATTCCAGAACGCCCGGCCGGCGGAACCGCACGCGGCTGATCGCCGCCTCGTTTGGCGCGGCAATTTCGCTCTGCGCCCTGCAATCGGCGCAGGCATTCAATGGCCCCTCGGCGATCAAGATCGACGGCGGTCCGCTCGGCCCGCTCCAACTCAGCGGCGGCGCCGACGGCTACATGTACGCGCTCTCCGGCACCGGCAACAGCACGAGCGGCGGTCTTCTGGGCACCGACAAGAGCACCGGCGCCGAGTTCATGAACGGGCAGATCGAGGTCCAGAAGACCAGCGGCCTCGTGCAGTTCACCATCCAGGTCGGCTCGAACAACTCGCTGACCCTGGGCACCAAGCCCACGGCGACCTCGGTGCAGACCTTCTCCACCGGCCCGCTCTACGCCGGATATATCACGCTCGCGCCGACCAAGAACTTCTCGATCTCGGTCGGCCAGATCGGTTCGCTCGAAGGTTACGAGTCCGGCATCGACTGGAACAACGCCAACGTGCTGACGACCGACCTCTTCTATGTTGAAAATTCGCAGAGCCGCGGCGTTTCGGCGACCTACACGATGGGACCGGTCAGCGCCAGCGTGACCTTCGGTGACGGGTTCGACACCGGGGTGTTCAACTTCCTGCAGGGATTGGTCACCTACAGCTTCAACGACAACAACGCGCTTTCGGTGTTCGGCGCGACCAATCTGGGTCATACCGGCCTGCTCGCGAATACCTATGGCAGCGCCACAACGCCCTACAACCAGTCGACCGTCGGCTCCTATGGCGCCAACTATATCAACTCCACGATGATCGGCGGCTATTACAGCTACACGCATGGCAACCTCAACCTCGTGCCGGAGGTTCAGTATGTGTATGCGAAGCCTGACCAGAAGGTTGGCATCAGCAAGTTCACGAGCAATTTCGGCGCGGCGCTCTTCGCCGATTACGCGTTCGGCAAAAGCCCCTATTCGCTGGGCGGCTGGGTCGAGTATTTCAGCTCGAACGGCCCCGGCTTCTGGTTCCTCAACCCCGGAGCGCAGGGCTACGGCCTGTCGGTCACGCCGACCTGGCAGAACAAGAACCTGTTCGTCCGCGGCGATCTCGGCCTGCTGCATCTGACCAAGGTCGGCTATGCTGGCAGCACCGGCTACGGTGCGAACGGCACCGGGCGCAACCAGGCCACCTTCGTGGTCGAGGCCGGCGTGCTGTTCTGATTCCACCCTCGGCGCAATCGCGGGGCCAGGCAGCGGGAGCTTCCCGGCCCCCTTTTTGCCCCAGGCAGAATTGATGTTGCGAAACATTGCAGCGTTGATCGGGATCAATGAAAAATCAGACGCGCGCTGTCACGTCGGTGGCTCAGCCGGCAAACGTCCGGTTCACAGAGCAGGAGCCCGATATGATCCCGACCGCATCTGCCCCGCCCTCCATCGCGCAAACCCGTCGCCCGCGTACCCGGTCGGCACCGCTGGGGCTCGCGCTGCTGTTGGCCGCCGGCCTCGGGGCCTGCACCAATCCCTATGATCCCGGCCAGCGCGCTCTTGGAGGAGCCGCCCTCGGTGCCGGCACGGGTGCCGCGATTGGCGCTCTTGCCGGCGGTGGCCGTGGCGCCGCGACAGGTGCCTTGATCGGCGGGGCCATCGGTGCCGTGGGTGGGGCCGCGACCACCCCCCCTCCACCCTCGCCGTACGAGGCCGGCTATCCGCCGGCGGCACCCGCAAGCTGGTCGCCAGAGATGGTCTGGCTGCCCTCACCCGGCGTCTATGTGGCTCTCGGCTACAACTATCCGCTCTTCTTCTACAGCGGCTTGTATTACTATTTGTATAGTGGTCGTTGGTATGTCGGCTCGTCGTATAGCGGCCCGTGGCGCATCCACGCGGCACCGCCCCCGCTGCGGCGCTTCCACTCCGGCTACTGGAACAGCTATCAGATGCGCGCCCGCAACTACTATCACAACAACCCGGGTTGGCGACACTTCAGGCCGCGCTGATGCCTGGAACGCGCTATGCTCAGGCCGGAGTCGGCCGTGCGGCGTTCGCCTCCAGCGTGGCCATGGGATCGGGCAACCAATCCGCGTCGCGGTCAAGGCTGCGTCGTTCCAGCAGCGATCCCCAGGTGTCCTGCTCGCTCAAGAGGCAAGCCGCGACAGGCCGACGGCTCGCGGCGAATGCGGCTGCTAGCGCGTCCTGACCGCTCATCCGCCGCGCTTCGTCGAACCCGCCGCGCATGACCTTGTCGGTCGCGCGCATGAAGCACTCGAGGCCCGGGCGCGCGGCGAGGAAGCGTTGATCAAACACCGGCGCGCCGCCATCCACGCCTATTGCCACGAATTCCGCGGCAAGAAGCGCCGCAGGCATGGGCCCGACCGGCCGAACCGTCAGATCCGCCCAGATGCCGCCGAGTTGCTCAAGCAGGAAAAATCGTATGAGATCGAGTTGCAATGGCACAGGTGCATCGGCGGTCAGCACCTGAGCGACCCACGTAAAACCGCCAACACGACAGAGCGAGAGAAGTTCGTCGAGCGACCAGAGTTTCACTTCGAATCCGGGATGATGCAGGCTCCATTCGAGATGGTTCGCGCGAAGTTCCTCCTGCATGCCCTCTTCCCAGGGAGAACCACCGCCAAAGCGCCTCCGTCGTGCCCGCAACAGGTCAATCAGCCAGAACTGGTGAATCCGGCGAGGTATCATCCGCAACTCCCGATCGGCGCATCATGACGGTCCAGCCTCCGAAAGGCAGCAACGGCCCGCCGGTCCGGTGTTCCGACAATAGTAAAGACTTATTAACATCCGCTTATCGATTTGCGGGCGCCGCGTCCCGCCGGTCAAGCGGTGACACGCCGCCAGCGTGAACGACGTCAGCCGTCGCGATCCGCCAAATCTATCGGCGGGCGTTGGCCACACCGGCGTCCGGCGTGTGAGCGGACCGTTCCAGCCACTCCGAGACGGATATCGGGCAGGCGAAGAAATAACCCTGCATCCGCGGACAGCCGCGCGCCTTCAGGAAGGCGACATGCTCCGGCGTCTCGACCCCTTCGGCCACCACATCGAGATCGAGCCGCCGGGCCATGGCGAGGATCGCCTCGACGATCGCCACGGAAGACGCATCATCCGGCACCTGGCCGATGAAACCTCTGTCGATCTTGATTTCGTGGATCGGCAACTGGCGCAGGTAGTGCAGGCTTGAATAGCCGGTCCCGAAGTCGTCGACCGAGAAGCGGACGCCGCGATCGGCCAGAATCCCCATGATCCGGGCGATCTCGAATGTATCCCTGATCAGCAGATTTTCGGTAATCTCGAGCGTAAGTCGGTCCGCCGGCACGCCGGAGATGTCGAGGGCCGCAATCACGTCGGTGACGAAAGCAGGATCGCGGAACTGTCGCGGGCTGACATTGACCGATAGCCGCCAGTCCGGCCGGTCGCGATGGGCTCGTGCCAGCAGCGCACACGCCTCGCGCAACAGCCACCGGCCCAGCGGAACAATCAGCCCGGATGATTCGGCAATGCCGATGAACTCGGACGGGACGGCGATGCGACCATCACGATCGCGCAGGCGCAGAAGGACTTCCGCGCCGACGGGCTTCCCCCCCAACTCCACCTGGTCCTGCAACCAGATCTCGAACCGCCCAGCCTTCAGCGCACTCCTGATCTCGTCTTCGATGGCATGGCGCGCCACGATCGACAGATGCATCGACTGCCGGAACATGACGACATCGGCTTCTCCGGCCTTGGCCTGATACATCGCCGTGTCCGCTTCGCGGATCAGGGTATCGATCGTGTCATCCGGCTTCGGAAACATCGTGAAGCCGATGCTGGCGCCGAGATGGTACTCACGTTCGCCAATCGAGATAGGCCTTGCCGTGAGCGCGTCGATCATCTTTCGGGCGATCGTGGCGGCATGATCGGCCGCATCGGCGACCGTGCTGCCGGCATCCGCAATGAGAACGACAAATTCATCGCCGCCGACACGGGCGATCGTATCGGCCGCGCGGACCGCCTGGCGGAGCCGCTGCGCAGCCTGCCGGAGCGCCGAATCACCCGCCGAGTGGCCAAGCATGTCGTTGATCGTCTTGAACCGATCGAGATCGATGAACAGCAATGCTCCCTGCACGCCGGTCCGGCGCGCCTCAATCAGCACCTCGCGCAAGCGCTCGTTCAGCAGACGCCGGTTCGGCAACTCGGTCAGCGGATCGATATGCGCAAGCCGATAGATCTGTTCCTCCGCCTCCCGGCGTTCGGTGATATCGATCCAGACACCGACGATACCCACCGGATTGCCGGCGGCATCACGCTGCAAGGTCTTCTCGTCATGGATCCAGCGATAGCCGCCGTTCTGGTGCCTGATACGGTAGCGATGAACGAATTGCCCGCTCTCGACCGTGCGCGGGACACCGAGGGCCGCCTGCGGCAGGTCTTCGGGGTGCACGTGGTTTCGCCACCAGTCGAGTCCTCGGATATTCCCCGGGACGTAGCCGAGCATGTCAACGATATTCTCGCTCATGTCGACCAGAACGGCCTCGTCGCCGTGCAGGGCAAGAGCGTAGAGGACGACGCCAGTCGCGGCGAGCAGCCGGTCGATCCGCCGCTCGCTCATCGAATGGGCCATCAGTGCGTCGTCGCGTTCCTGCCGCGTGGTGAACGCCTGCAAAGCCTTGGTCATGTTCGCGGTCAGTTCCACGAGGAGATCGCGCTCCTCCTCTCCAAAGGCCATCGGGTCCGAGGAATAGAGAGTCAGCGCGCCAGCTGCCGGAATCCCGGCCCCGCCGAACGGCAGCGAAATGCAGGACCGGAACCCGGAGGCGAGCGCCTTGTGCCGCCAGGGCTCGAAACGGGGATCGACCGCAATGTCGCGCCAACGGGAGATCCGGCGTTCGCGGATTGCGGTGCCGGCGGGCCCCCGGCCGTTGGGCACATCCGCCCAGGACAGGCGAAGTTGCGCGACATACCCGGTTCCACGCCCGGCGCTCGCCGCGAGGCTGACCGATTTCTCGGGATCGTGCTGCGCCAGACCGACCCAGCACGTATTGTAACCTCCGGTCTCGACCGCAAGCCGGCAGGCCGCGTCGAACACCGCCTGCGCGGTGGTGGCGTGCGCAAAGGCTTCGGTCGCTTCGTGGATCGTCCGCAGGGCCCGGTTGGCACGCTCGAGCGCGTCCTCCCGCAGCCGCCCGAGCAGAAGTGGGGTCAGGCGGGCGACGAATTCCAGAATCAGGCCGTGCGTTTCCTCCGCGATCGCCGGGCTCCTGAAATCGAGCACCAGACCGAAACGGCGGTCGGCAAGATCGAACGGATGGACGACCTGCCGGCGGATGCCGGCGCGGACCAGTTCGCGCAGGCGCGGGTACGCCGGCCCAGGATCGGCGTCCATCATCGGTCCGCTGTCATACATCCGCCCCTCGACGAGGGCCGCGCCGAAACTGATGGTGTCGACCGGGTGGCCGGCAAACCAAGGGGTCATGTCAAAGTCGGCCAGATCACTGTCTTGAGCGATATGCGACTTGACGTATTCCAGCATCCGGTATGCCGGATGAAACGCGACGAGAAAGCAGATCGCCGCGCCGGCGCGTTCGGCGCAACAGGCCAGGGCATGATCGAGAGCGGCGTCGAAATCCGCCGCATCGGCAATCGCCTCGGAAAGGCGGTTCCAGAACGCAAGATCGGCCGATACCTTCGCCTGCTCCCGGTTCAGCCGCCGCAGTTCGAGTTCGGTCATCACCGACTGGGCGAGTTCGGTGAGGAACTTCCGGCTGGACGCATCGAATTCCGCACGCGGCTCAGGCGAGAGCACGCACATGCTGCCGATACGATAGCCGTCCGGCGTGATGATCGGCGCACCCGCGTAAAACCGGATATGGGGAAACCCGCTGACGAGCGGATTGTCACGGAAGCGTTCGTCCTCGCGGGCATCCGGCACTACAAGAGGACTGTCGGTGCCGATCGTGTGCTCGCAAAATACGGTGCCGCGGGGCATGCACTCAAGATCGGTGCCGACCTTCGCCTTGAGCCAGTGACGGGAGGCATCCGCGAAGGATACCGTGGCGATCGGCATGTCGAGCCCATGCGCCGCAAGGCGGGCAAAGCGATCGAAGCTCTCCTCCGCCGGTGTGCCGACGATATCGTAACGGCCAAGGGCGGCCAGGCGCCGCGTTTCCGTATCGTCAGACGGCAAGCGGGCTTCCCCTGCTTTCGCGGGTGACAGGAGGCAAGCTCCGGCGCGCATGGTCAATCTCTCGCGCTCCGATATGCCGCAGCGTCCTTACTAATTCATGATACCACGCCAACACGTGGAAACCACAATCCCGGCGTCTCTCCCTCTTGTTCATCTTTGACCAAAGTTGCATCAACGAACCGAATTGTCTGACCGGTGCCGTGTATGTGGTGCGATCAATCAACCTCTCGATGATGTCGAATTCCACGAACGTCATGATACATTGGGAAAGAAACAATAACAACAAAATTTGAACCAAGGGAAATCCACATCGCACACCAGCCAATATTTATCGCGTTGATTCTGAAAATATTCGCACTTGAACGCCGCCCGAGAAGATATTTTTCTAACAGGTGCGGAAGGTGTTCATAAATTGAGAATAAGTTATATATCCTGCCATAAAAGCACTTCACCGCCCCGCGCTGAGCCGATGACAGGACGGCCGGCATGGGCGACTCGGCCCCGCTGACAGCGGCTGGTTCCGGCACGAGAACCGACACGCGCCTCGTATCGATCCGGATATTCTTTCTTAATCTTTTGCAGGCAAATGAGGCGCTCGTCGTCGTTGGGAGATTGTTCGTGCTCAAGAAGCTCTCGATCCGCTATCAGTTCGCCATGCTCGGTGCTTTTGGCGTCGCAATCACTGTCGCGGCGGTCGCGTTGAACCTGTTCGACTCATACCAGATGGAGTTACACTCCAAGGAAGCCCAGGCCAGAGCACTGGTCGCGAGCGCCGTCACCTCGACTGAAACCTATGTCCATCTCGCGGCTCAGGGAGTGATCACGAAACAGAAGGCCCAGTCCCTCGCTCTCAAGGCTCTGGGCGCGGCGCGCTTCGATCACGGCAACTACTTCTTCGTCTACGACCGGCACGGCGTTGCGCTGGCAAATCCGAAAAAGTCGGTGATCGGGAAAAATCTTGAAAACGTCAAGGATCCATACGGTCACTACGTGATCCGCCCACTGATGCAGGCAGCGGCGAGCGGTCATCCGATCTTTCATGAATATTATTGGCCGAAAGCGGGATCCTCGACTCCCCAGCCCAAGATTTCCTACATGGCGGAGGTGCCGGGCTGGCACTGGATGATCGGGTCCGGTCTCTACATCAGTGATCTCAGAACGAATTTCTGGAACGGGGTGCTGCGTTTCGCCGCGATCTTCATTCCGGTTCTGTTCGCCTTTCTTCTGCTCATGATTTACATGCAGAAAAACATCGCGAACATCCTCAAGCGCATGACCTCGGTGATGAAGGCGCTGTCGACGGGCGATTCCAGCGTTGATGTGCCTTTCACCGACCGGACCGACGAGATCGGCGGCATGGCGAGCGCGGTCGAGATCTTCAAATCCGCGGGCATCGAGAAGGCGCGGCTGGAAAACGATGCCACGGCAGCCGCACGGCAGCGCGAAACCGAGCGTGCTCGTACGGAGGCGGAACGCGCCGCCGCCGCGCAGCAGCTCGCCACGGTGGTCGATTCTCTCGCCCATGGCCTGGAGGAACTCTCGGCCGGCCGGTTGACGTTCCGACTGACCGCCGCCTTCGCAGCGGAATACGAACAGCTCCGGACAGACTTCAATGGCGCGATGCAAAGGTTGCAGGACGCGATGCGCGTGGTTGCCACAAATGCCTCGGCCATTCGCTCCGGCAGCGGCGAGATCTCCAGCGCTGCGGACGATCTGGCTCGCCGCACCGAGCAGCAAGCCGCGACCCTCGAGGAAACTGCCGCAGCACTCGACGAAATCACGACGACGGTACGCAATACCGCGGACGCAGCGGTGCATGCCCGAAATATCGTCGATACCGCGAAGCAGGACGCCGAGCATGGCGGCTCCGTTGTGTCGCAGGCGGTGCGGGCGATGGGGGAAATCGAGACCTCATCGAAACAGATCGGCAACATCATCGGCGTGATCGACGAGATCGCCTTCCAGACCAACCTGCTGGCGCTGAACGCGGGTGTCGAGGCGGCGCGGGCCGGCGAAGCGGGGCGCGGTTTCGCCGTGGTCGCCTCCGAAGTTCGGGCGCTGGCGCAGCGCTCGGCCGATGCCGCGAAAGAGATCAAGACACTGATTTCCGCCTCCAACCAGCAGGTTGTCGCGGGCGTGGACCTTGTCGACGAGACGGGCAAGGCTCTCGAACGGATCGTCCGCCAGATCGCCGAACTCAACGACTCCGTTGCGAAGATCGCCGCCTCGGCGCAGGAGCAGTCGACCGGGCTGGTGCAGGTGAATACCGCCGTCAGCCAGATGGATCAGGCAACGCAGCAGAACGCGGCCATGGTCGAGGAATCAACGGCTGCCAGCCACAGCCTCGTTCAGGAAGCCGAGCAGCTTACCCAGCTGATCGGGCGGTTCGATCTGGGCACATCGCCGGCCCCCGCCTCACCGGGCAGACTGCCGGTAACGCCGCCGCGGCCCGCGGCAAAGCCGGCCCCCATTGCCGCCCCTAAGCGGCACCTCGAAGGCGCCGATGCCGGCGATTGGGAGGATTTCTGAAGCTGCGACGAACGATCACGGCTGGCCAGGAGGCCTCCGGAATGATCGCCGGTGCGCTTCGCCCGCAGCCCCGGCACCGCGCGTCCGGTACGCTGGCATGAAGATGTCGCACCTGGTTGACGCAAATCATTGCCGCCCGAGATGTTCGAGGCTCATTTGCGGGCATACGGCATGACCACGCCGCGCTGAAGCCGTGGAAAGGTATGGCGATGAGGGATCTTCCGCTCGCCAGGGTCTACCAATTCATCGAGCCCGGGCCCGTCGTTCTGCTCACCACAGCAGAGCGGGGGCACCTCAATGTGATGACGATGTCCTGGCATATGATGGTGGAGTTCGAACCGCCGCTGATCGCTTGCATTGTCGGCGAGGGCGATTACAGCTTTGCCGCCCTGCGCAGGACGGGAGAATGTGTCATCGCCATTCCAGCGGCGGAACTGGCTTCGACGGTGGTCGGCATCGGCAACTGTTCCGGCCGTGACGTCGACAAGTTTGCGCGATTCGGTCTGACGGCAAGGCCGGCCCGGCTCGTGACCGCGCCGCTGATCGCCGAATGCTTCGTCAACCTCGAATGCCGCGGCATCGATATGCGTCTGGTCAGACGCTACGACATGTTCGTGCTCGAGGTCATCAAGGGGTGGATCGACCCGGCACGCCGGAACGCGCGAACACTCCATCATCGCGGCTTCGGCCGGTTTGCCGTTGATGGCGAAACCATCTCGTTTCGTTCGAGGATGCGGTAGACCAACCCTCTGCAAACGACCGGCAGGTCAGCCCCGATGGCCCCCACACCGGTCGGCTCGCAAGGTGATCTACCGGTTTCGCGTCGCCGTTCCCCAGAACGGCACATAGACGGTCAGCGCCACAACGTAGAGAAAAACGGCGCAGTAGAGGATCTGAAAGAACCACATTGGCAGGTTCCAATAGATCAGCCGATCGACCCATTGCATGATCAGCGGGTGCACGGTCCCGGCGCCGCCCGCCAGATCCTGCTGCCAGATGGTCAGGATGCAGGCACGGCCTGCCACCGCCTGGCCGGCAACCACCGCGAGAAGAGCAAGATGAAGCAGCCGGAGCCACGCAACGCGAATGACCCGCCAGCCGAGGCGCGCACCGACAGGGATCACGACCAACCCCGTTACATTGAACAGGATGACGATCACATGCACCGCAAGGATCGCATCCGCGAGCACAAGAATCTCCCGCATGGGTCTCCGGTTGGGCGAATGGAACAAGTTGCCTGATTGCGCACCATGATCCGATTTCATCGACGCAGAAAGCCCAAAGTGATGCCGGAGCTCTCCTGCGCGGGTTGGCGAGGAGCGCTGCCCCGACCTTGTTCAGAGATAGGCGAAGCGGCGCATCTGGGGCGCCTGGGCGTGCTCCACCGCGCGGCTCTGCCGATCCGACAGCACGTCGCGCCACTGTCCGGCGCGCCCATTGCGGAAGAAGAGCGCCGCCGCCCCCGGCCGTTCGACAAAACCCCGTTCACGTTCCTGTGCGGCGAGGACGTCGAACGCACTGTGTCGGATCGCGCGGGCAAGGCGGGGGGGATCGGGCTCCGCGCCAAGAAAGCGGATCACGTCGCCAAAACCATCGGCCGGATCGGCGAGCAGATCTTCGTAGCGCAACACCATCGTCGGCCAGGCGGGGTGCGCGGTCCATGACTCCACATGCCGGTTCCAGGAGCCGACGAATTCGGTCACCTTGTGGACGTTGTCTCCCGACACCGCGCGATCGTCCGTCATCAGATCAATCAATGCGTCATGGCCGACGCCGAGGTGATGCGCATAGGAAACCGCGACATCGCGCGGATCCCGCACCAGATAGATCGCGCGATCGGTGACCCCGGCCGTCACGAGCGGCGTGCCCGCATGGTCGACATTGGCATTGTGCGTCTTGACGAAGACCCGCTGCGGGTCGGCGCCGGCGATCGCGCGGTGAACGGCGGGACGCAGGCGGGCGGCCGCCTCGGCCGACAGCGTCGCATCCGGTTCGGCCATGAAAGGCCGGTAGAGCGATGCTCCGCTCTCGCCGGTCGAAAGCAGGGTCAGCCGATTGATGTCCTGCGGCCGGCCCTCATCGAGGATATAGTTCTGCAGGAAAGCCCGCAGCCAGGTGTTGCCGGATTTCGGATAGGAGGCGAGCCAGATGATGCGTCCCATGTCAGATCATCCTCCGCCGAGGGCAGCAGGCGCCGCCCCGCCCCGATCGCACTTGTGAAATCGGCCTTTCGCTCAAGTCCGGCAGTCCTGAAAGATAGCCCGTCGCCGCACATATCCGGTGGCAACTCCGGTTTTGCAACCGCCGCCGGCGGCTGGCGGGCTTGGGCAGTTTCCGTGATCGCGGGTGACCGGGCTCGGCGTTCGACTTCGCCGCGCCGGTGTCTATACTCCGCCCATGGACACCGATGAACTGGCCACGATCGGCTACGAAAAATGCGGCTTTGATGATTTCGTGCGGTGCCTGCGCGAAGCCGGCGTTCGCCAGGTGATCGATGTCAGGGACCTGCCTCTCTCGCGGCGCGCGGGTTTTTCGAAGCGACAACTCGCCGCCGGTCTCGATGCGGCTGGAATCGGCTACCATCACCTGCGGGCGCTGGGCACGCCGGCAGCGGGGCGCGAGGCCAATCGTCGGCGGCGGTGGGACGAGTTCTGGCGCATTGTCGACGACCGTCTGGCTACGCCGGAAGCTGCGTTCGCGCTGGCGGAGGCCGCGGAACTGGCCTCGGCGAAGCCATCCTGTCTTCTGTGCTACGAGGCGGCGGTCTGCCAATGCCACCGGCTGCGCGTGGGTGAACGTCTCTCCGCCAGCCATGGGTTCCGGCTTCGGCATCTCCTGGTCCAAGGCGCGGTCGGACATACGCCGCCCTCGCGCTGAACACGCGCCGCCCGGACGCCGACGTTTCCGCCCGCCCAAACCCTGCCACATTTCGGCCATGCATCTTCCTCATAACCTCTGCCCATGGACACATCACCAAGATGCGCCCTTGAGTCGGGAGAGCAGAATGTCGCGGTCGGGCGCCGGTCCGGAGCATGGCTCAGGATGGGCGCGATCATTCTCTGCACGGCAGGGCTTGCCGCATGCGCTGCCAAGGCGCCGCAGGCCAGTCTCGCCATGCCGCCGCCTGCCGAACCGCCTCCGCAGGCGCTTCCCGCGCTGACCGTCGCAAAACGGCTGAGTACGATGCCTCCCGTCGCGGTGCCGGCCGTTCTCCGCCCGCCACTCGATCTCTCGGGACGCAACGAGACCGGCAAGGCCTCCTATTACGCCCGCCGTTTTGCCGGCCGGCGCACCGCCGATGGCCAGCGCTTCAATCCGCACGCGCCGATGGCCGCCAGCAAGACGCTGCCGCTCGGCACGGTTGCCAAGGTCGTCAACCTGTCCAACGGCACGAGCACGACCGTCACGGTCGCCGACCGGGGGCCGAATGTCGAAAGCCGCATGCTCGATGTCAGTCCGGAGGTCGCGATCCGCCTCGGCATGATCCGGGAAGGCGTGGCGCGGGTTCTGGTCGAGCCGATCACCATCCCGGAGCCGGATGGCAAGGTGAAGCTCGGCGCCGGCGCGGCGCATGCCTCGAAGGCGCAGATCGCGGCCGCCATCGGAACCTCCCGGCGCGTGATGCGCCAGGACGGGATCCGGGTCGCGGACCGGTGAGCCGCGCGCCCCTCGTCTGACGACGTCCTTTCCGCCCGATCGCAACGCTCGCCAAGGTGCCGGCGAGCCTATCTCGCGTGCGCCCTCAACGCGCACATCAGATCGTGCGACCGGTTCACCAGAACCGAGAAATGCCCCTCCCCGTCATAATAGGTGGCGGCGCATTGCCTGAGCCGCCGAGCCATGAGGCGTGCCGCTTCAACCGGCAGGATCCGATCCTGGCCGCCATGCCACAGCAGGACCGGCACGGGCACGTCTCCGATCCTGAATCCCCAGGGCCGGGCCAGCCGTTCGATCTCGGTGCGGTTCGCGGCGCCGCCCTGCAAGGCTGTCTCGGTCATCGTCCGCGCCATCAGGTCAAGCATGGCCGGGTTTCGCATCAGGGCCAGATCCTCGCCGCCCAGCCAGTGCGCTATGCGCATGAGCCGGGCATTGATCATCTCCCTCGTCGGAATGCCGTCCGGTCGAAACTGCCTGAGCCGGCTCCGCAGATAGCGCGGGAACAGAGACGCGATCCACCAGGCGAGCCGTCGCTTCAGCGGCCCTGAGCGACGCGCGATCGCCGGCGGCGGCAGGGCGCTGACCAGCGAGCACACCGTGATGCGGGCGGGGCAAGCCCTCGCGCAGGCGAGCGCATAAGGCCCTCCGGCCGACATGCCCTGCACCGCGAACCGGCCGATTCCGAGAAGATCGGCCGCCTCCAGAATATCCGCCGGCCAATCGAGAAGCCTGTCGCCCGGTCGGGGGGCGGAGCGTCCGATACCGGGACGGTCGAATGCGAGGATACGAAGGCCGGCCGACCGCGCCGCGTCGGCCAGCACGAGGGCCTCCAGCCGCGAAGAACCGTGCCCGTGGAAATGAAAGACCGGTGGACCTTCCGCCGCGCCGACATCGAGATACCCGAGCGCCCGCCCATCGTGCAGCCTCACCGTCGAACCGGGTTCGTTCTCCGGAACGCCGCCTTCAGTGAGGATCATGGGACGGGCACAATCCGGCGGGTCGAGGCCGGTCAGGCACGGATGTCACCGGCGACCACCGATCTCGTCGATATGGCGCAGCAGATCGGCGGGGTCCTCGTAGACCCTGATCGCGCCAGCCTCCCGCAGCTCATGGGCGCCATACCCCCCGCTCAGCAACCCGACACCCAGAGCCTTGCAGCGCGCCGCCGCGAGCATGTCCCAAATGCTGTCGCCCACCACGACCGCCGTTTCGATCGCCGCGCCGAGCCGCTCCGCCGCGGCGAGAAAGAGATCCGGGTTCGGTTTTGCGTGGTTCACCTGATCACGCGTGATCACCGCCGCCTGCTCGGGGTCCACCTGCAGCGCCTCGAGATTGACCGCGGCCGTCTCCATTCGCCCGCTGGTCGCGATCGCCCAGGGCACGCCGGACCCGGTGAGATGATCGAGAAGTGCCCTCGCACCCGGGAGAGGACGAATCCGTTTCCCGTAACGCCGATATGATTCGGCATGGCCCCGACGGAGGCGCTCGATGCGTTCCGGGCTGATCTCCAGCCCGGTCTCGCGGAGGAGCTGGTTCGTGAAGAGTCCGCCGCTCATGCCAATCTTCCGATGGATGCGCCAGACGGCAAGGTCGATATCCTCGGCATCGAGCGCATCCTTCCAGGCCAGGACATGCTGGTAAACGCTGTCGACCAACGTCCCATCAAGGTCGAAAAGGAAGACCGGTTCTCTGGGTATCATGGTTTCGTCTTTCTCGTTGTCCTCAACCGGCTCAGGGCATCACGCCGAGATCCGCACGATATCTGGGGACTCTCATGCACGCCGGACAAGACGCGATCATCTCGCGCATCCGGCCGGCAGGCTCGCTGGCGATCAGCCGCCGCGCGCCATCGGCGGCCGCAGCCCGTCGACGAAGATATCGATGATACGGAGCACCTGGACTTTCCAGCCCGGATCGGGCTGGCGCGCGTAACACAGGGCGAACACCGTCGACATGATCTCCTGCGTGGTGACATCCGCCCGCACCGAGCCGTCCGCCTGGGCCCGCGCCACGAGGCGCTCCATCGCGACGATCAGCGGCGCGGACACCTCGGAATACCGTGCCCTCGCCTCCTCCGTCATCGCCACCGACAACGCGCCGATCAGGCCTCGCTTGGTCTCGACCAGCCCGACCATTCCGTGAATCCACGCCCGCAGCGCCTCCAGCCCGTCGCCGGCTGATTCCAGTTCGGTGGCCGTCTCCGTCGCCTGTGCAACCTCGCTTGCGTAGACCGCCAGGAACAGCGACTCGCGCGTCGCGAAATGGCGGTAGAGCGTGCCGATGCCGAGGCCCGCACGCCGCGCGACCGCTTCAAGGCTCGCCTCCGGACCGCCCTGCCCCAGTATCTCCTTTGCCGCCGCGACGAGTCGCTCGCGGTTGCGCTGCGCATCCGATCTTGGCTTGCGACCGGCGATCTGCATCGTGCCGAACTCTCCCATTGCTAAACGGAGGCATGCTCCGTATATTGTCGAAAGCGGCCGACGGATCCGGCTTCGCCGCTCAACGCACCTTTCGGGCACCTTTGCACCGCGCCAGCGCGCCCGTCGATCCATAAACATCCCGAATGATCGGAGACTCCATGCTCCACCCGATACACCTCACGCTCAACGGCATCTGCCGCGACCTGACGCTCGATGACCCGCGCATCACGCTGCTCGACCTCCTGCGCGAGCGGATGGCGCTCCCCGGCACCAAGAAGGGATGTGACCGCGGCCAGTGCGGCGCCTGCACCGTGCTGGTCGATGGGCGTCGGATCAATTCCTGCCTCGTGCTGGCCGTCACGCTCGATGGCGCCGAGATCACGACCATCGAGGGTCTCACGGAAGGCGGCCGCCTTCATCCGGTGCAGGCGGCGTTCATCGAGCATGACGGGTTCCAGTGCGGCTATTGCACGCCAGGGCAGATCATGAGCGCGCTCGGCCTGATCACCGAGGGTCATGCCGGCGACGACCCGGAGCGCATCCGCGAGGGAATGAGCGGCAATCTATGCCGCTGCGGCGCTTATCACGGCATCACCGAGGCCGTGCAGGACGCCGCGAGACGCATGGCGGATACCAGCGCAGGAGACGCCGCATGACCCCTTTCGCCTATCTCCGCCCCGCCACGCTCGATGAAGCCATCGGCGCCTGGGAACCGGGCGCGGCGTATCTCGCCGGCGGGACCAACCTGGTCGATCTGATGAAGACCGGCGCGCTGCGGCCGGCCAAGCTGATCGACCTCGCCCGCCTGCCCGGCCTCGACGCGATCGAGACGCTGGAGGACGGCAGTGTCCGGGTCGGCGCGCTGGTGCGGAATGCCGATCTCGCCCATGACATTACCTTCGCCGCGCAGTTCCCGATGGTCGCCGAGGCGCTGCTCTCGGGAGCTTCGGGCCAGTTGCGCAACGCCGCGACCGTGGGCGGCAACCTGCTGCAGCACCCGCGCTGCGCCTATTTCCAGGACCCGCTGACCGCCTGCAACCGCCGTGCGCCCGGCAGCGGATGCGATGCGCGGGACGGCGACAACGCCGCCCTCGCGGTCATGGGCTGGAGTGAAGCCTGCATCGCCACCAGCGCGTCGGATTTCTGCGTTCCCCTTGCCGCGCTCGATGCCGTGGTCGAAACCGCCGGCCCGGCGGGAGCGCGCGAGATCCCCTTCGCCGAGCTTCATCGGCTGCCGGGCGATTCCCCCGAACGCGCGACCGCGCTTGCGCCGGGTGAACTCATCGTCGCCCTGCGCCTGCCCGCCGCCGCGTCCGCCTTCCGCGCCCATGCGCGCTATCTCAAGCTGCGCGAGCGCACCTCGTTCGCCTTCGCGCTGGTCTCGGCCGCCGCGGCGCTGCGTCTTGATCGCGGCCGGATCGCCGAGGCCAGGCTCGCGCTCGGTGCTGTCGCCGCGAAACCCTGGCGCAGCCGGGAAGCGGAGGCGATGCTGGCCGGCGCCGCCCCGGCGCCCGAACTCTTCGCCCGCGCCGCCGCCGTGGCGCTTTCCGGCGCCACCCCGTCGGGGGCGAATGCCCACAAGATTGAACTCGCCCGTCGCACCGCGGCCCGGGCTCTGGCGCTCGCCGCCGCGGGCACGCCCGCCCGGATGCCGGCGCTGCCCGCCTCGCCCTTCGGAGACCTCGCTCATGTCTGAGACTTCCATCCGCTTCGGCTCGAACGCCGGCCAGTCCGTCACCCGCCGCGACGGCATCGCCAAGGTTACCGGCGCCGCCACTTTCGCTGCCGACAATCACCCGGAAGGCCTGCTCCACGCCGTCTATGTGCCAGCCACCATCGCGCGCGGGCGCGTCATCCGCCTCGATACTGGGGCGGCCAAGGCCCATCCCGGCGTGGTCGAGGTGTTCACGCCGGAAAACCGCCCGGCGCTGGCCGGCGATCCGGACGCGAAACCCTTCCTGTTCGCCTTCCGCACCGAGGTGCTGCAAAGCGCCGAGATCCGCTATGCCAACCAGCCGATCGCGCTGGTCGTGGCGGAGACGGTCGAGGCCGCCACCGAAGCCGCCCGTCTCGTGGTGCCGCACTACGAAGCCCTGCCGCCGCGCCTCGGGCTTGACGGCGATGCCCCGTACAAGCCGGAGTCAGGCAATTTCGGCAGGCCGGCGGAAACCGTTTTCGGCGATGTCGCCGCAGGCCACGCGGCAGCCCGCCACGCGGTCGACCTGACCTATGAAACTCCGGCGCAATACCATAACGCCATGGAGACCCACGCCATCGTCGCCACCTGGGACGGCGACCAACTGGCGCTGGACGTGCCGAGCCAGGCCATCGTGATGTCGCGCGGGGCCTATGGCTACTATTTCGGCATCCCTGCGGAAAACGTGACGATTCGCAGCCCCTATCTGGGCGGCGGCTTCGGCTCGAAAGCGGTGATCAACGGGCCGGCGTTACTCGCCATCCTGGCGGCGCGCGCGCTTCGCCGGCCCGTCAAGCTGATGCTGCGGCGTGAGCAGATGTTCGGCCCGGTCGGCCATCGCGGCGCCACGCGCCAGCGCCTGCGCATCGGCACCGACGATGACGGCCGCATGACCGCGCTCGACCACGAATCGCTCGCCGTCACCTCCACCTTCGACGATTTCATCGAAGGTGCGGCGGACGCGTCCCTGGGGCTCTATGCCACGGAGGCCCTGCGCTCGACGCAATACGCCGTGCGCGCCGATATCGGCACACCGGGGCCGATGCGCGCCCCCGGCATCGCATCCGGTTCGGCGGCGCTCGAATGCGCGCTGGACGAGATGGCCGAAGCGGCGGGACTCGACCCGCTGGAATTCAGGCTGCGCAACTATGCCGACGCCGAGCCGGGCACTGGCCGGCCCTATTCCTCGAAGGCTCTGCGCGAATGCTACCGGCGAGGCGCAGAGCGTTTCGGTTGGGCCAACCGTCCCCGCGCGCCGCGCCAGATGACCGACGATCGCGGCCTGCTCGTCGGCTGGGGCATGGGCACCGCGCTGTTCCACGCCCCGATGTTCGCGGCGGAGGCACGCGCCACGCTGCGCCCCGATGGTACCGGCCTTGTCGAGACGGCGGCGGCCGACATGGGCCAGGGCGCCTGGACCGCGCTCGCGCAGATCGCCGCCGACGGCCTCGGCCTGCCACTCGAAAAGATCGAGTTCCGCGCGGGCTCTTCCGACCTTCCCGATGGCGGCATCGCCGGCGGCTCGGGGCACACGGCCACCGCGGGCGGCGCGCTTCATGCCGCCGGCTGCGATGCCGTCCGCCGGCTCGGAGAGATCGCCGTGGCCGATCCCGCCTCGCCGCTTTTCGGCGCCAATGCCGGCGTCGTCGCGCGCGACGGCAGACTCTTCGCCCGCGACGATGACAGCCGCAGCGAAAGCTATGTCGAGATCATTGCCCGCGCCGGCGGCGCGGCAGTCCAGGGCACCGGCAGCGCCGCCCGCCCGCCCGAGGCGGCGGAACGCCATGCGATGTATTCGCACGGCGCGGTCTTCGCCGAGGTGAAGATCGATCCCGCGCTCTTCCAGATCCGCGTCACCCGCCTCGTGGGCGCCTTCGCCGCGGGCCGCATCATCAACCCACGCCTCGCGACGAGCCAGTTGATGGGCGGAATGATCTGGGGCCTGTCCTTCGCGCTGCATGAAGAGGCTCGCCACGACCGCCGCACCGGCCGGATCGTGAATGCGGACTTCGCGGGCTACCACATCCCGGTCAACGCCGACGTGGCGGGCCTCGACGTGATCACCGTCCACGAAGACGATCCGCATGTGAATCCGCTCGGCATCAAGGGCGTCGGCGAAATCGGGATCACCGGCACCGTCGGCGCCATCGGCAACGCGATCTGGCACGCCACCGGCACGCGGGTACGGCGCTTCCCGATCCGGATCGCGGATCTGCTGGCGGGCTCGCAATCGATGTAGTGGTCGCGCCTCCGGCCATTAATTTGACATTTTGGCGCATATAGATCCCGCCAAGTTTATTGGCTAAGGGATCGAAGCATGAAAACAGCACTCGTCACCGGGATCACCGGCCAGGACGGCGCCTATCTCTCCCAGTTGCTCCTGGGCAAGGGATACGAGGTATTCGGCGTGATACGGCGCTCTTCGCATCGCGGCGTCGAAGACCATCGCCTGCGCTGGCTCGGCATCGCCGACAAGGTCACCCTGCTTGACGGCGATCTCGCTGATCTTTCCAGCCTCGTGCGCATCGTCAAGGACGTCCGGCCCGACGAGGTCTATAATCTTGCCGCCCAGTCGTTCGTCGCCTCGTCCTGGCGGCAGCCGATTCTGACCGCCAACATCACCGCCGTCGGCGTCACCAACATCCTCGAGGCAATCCGCGCCGAACAGCCGGAGGCCCGCTTCTACCAGGCATCCTCCTCGGAAATGTATGGCCTGATCCAGGAGCCGATGCAGAGCGAGGCGACCCCCTTTTATCCCCGCTCGCCCTACGCCGTTGCTAAACTCTACGGCCACTGGATCACGGTGAACTACCGCGAGAGCTTCGGCATGCATGCCTCTTCGGGCATCCTGTTCAACCACGAAAGCCCGCTTCGCGGCGTCGAGTTCGTCACCCGCAAGGTGACCGACGGCGTCGCCCGGATCAAGCTCGGCCTCGCCGGCGAACTGCGTCTTGGCAATGTCGACGCGAAGCGCGACTGGGGCCACGCACGGGATTACGTGAAGGCGATGTGGCTGATGCTCCAGCAGGACAAGCCGGATGACTACGTCGTGGCCACCGGCCGCACTACCACGGTGCGGGACATGTGTCGTATCGCCTTCGACCATGCCGGCCTCGACATGGAGCGCCACCTCGTCATCGATCCCGCCTTCTACCGCCCCGCCGAGGTCGACGTGCTGCTGGGCAATCCCGCGAAGGCGGAGCAGAAACTCGGCTGGCGGCCGGAAACCACGCTCGAGCAGATGATCATCGAAATGGTCGACGCCGATCTCGAACGCCTGCGCCGCACCACGCCGGGCTGACCTCGCAGATTGCCGCCGCCATGCGAACGTTCCGCGCCGGCGGCGGACTGGCCACCGTCTCCAACTTCCACTAGCGTGCGCCGACTACGACTATACGATGGAGACGTCCGGCCCATGGGACAATTGAGACGGATACTTGTCACCGGCGCCGGCGGCTTCGTAGGGCGGCACCTGATGCCAGAACTTGGCCGCCGATTTCCGTGGGCCGAACTGGTCAGCTTCCGCGCCGATATCACCGACCCCGCCGCCACCGAGACCTCGGTGCGCGACGTCCGGCCGGATGCCTGCGTCCATCTCGCGGGCATCGCCGCCATTCCCGAGGCACGGGAACACCCACGCCGTGCCTTCGCGGTGAACCTCGACGGCACGCTGAATCTTGCCCGTGCCCTGCTTGCCCATGCGCCTGGCTGCCAACTGATCCATGCCGGAAGTGCCGATTGCTACGGAGCCAGCTTCCGCTCAGGCCAACCGCTGGACGAATCGGCCCCGCTGGCGCCGCTCAACACCTATGCGGCAAGCAAGGCCGCAGCGGATCTGACCCTCGGCGCCATGGCTGCGGAATCCGGACTGCGCGTGCTGCGCTTCCGTCCTTTCAACCATGTGGGCCCGGGGCAGAGCGAAGCCTTCGCTCTTGGCTCCTTTGCTGCCCAACTCCGCCGGATTGCCCGCGGCGATGCAGCACCGGTGCTGCATGTCGGCAACCTCGATGCCGAGCGCGACTTTCTTCACGTGAACGACGTGGTCCGTGCGTATGCGCTGGCGCTGGGACGCTCCGACGACCTACCGAACGGCACGATCTTCAACATTGCCTCCGGCATTCCGCGCCGGATGCGCGACATGGTCGAGGCGATGATCGTCTCTCTCGGTATCCATGTCTCGGTCGAGATCGATCCGACCCGCCTTCGGCCAAGCGATATTCCGCGCGCGGTCGGCGATGCTTCCCGCGCCGAAAACCTGCTTGGCTGGCACCCGGACCACGGGATCGAGGAGATCGTGCGCTCGGTCCTCTAAACGCCGCATCTGCGCCCCGAGGCGAAACCAGCCCTGAAGACACGACCGGCAGCCCGGCCGGAAACCGGCGGCAGATCCCGCCGATGCGCCAGACTGCCGCCGCGGGTCAGACGCGTGTCTTGAGCGTCGGCGACGACTTGAAACGCACGGTCTTTCCGGCCTTGACCTTGATGGGCTCGCCGCTGCGCGGATTGACGCCCTTGCGCGCCTTCGTCTTGCGCACCGTGAACGTGCCAAAGCTCGGCAGCGTGAATTTGCCCTTCTTCTTCAGTTCCTTGACGATCGCCTCGATAACGTCCGTAGCCGCCCGGTTCGCGGCGACGCCGGTAATCCCGGTCGAATTCTGAATCACATCCGTTATGAACGCTTTCGACATGGCGACGCCTTTCAATGATTGCAGGAGAATCCTAGCACTGTTCACTGCTCAAACAAAGACGCAAAACGGGGGCCGATGAAACGAAAAACGCCTGGTGTAATTCCGATTTTTACCCCGGCGGTGCGGTGCGATCAGGCGCGGCGCAGTCGGCGCATGAGGGTGCGCAGCAATCCGGTCTTCCACGTATCCAGCATCACCGCGAGCAGGATGACGATGCCGATCACGAGCGGTTGCCAATAGGTATTGAGATCGAGCACATCCATGCCTTCCGTCAGCGTGCCGATCACGATCGCTCCGAGCAGGGCACCGGCAACACTGCCGGATCCGCCGAACAAACTCACCCCGCCCACGACCGCCGATGCGATTCCATCGAACAACGACGCGCCGGAACCGGCTGTCGGATAACCGGACGCAAGGCGCGCGGCGAGGATCACCCCGGCAAGCCCTGCAATCGTCCCCGAAAGCGTAAAGCAGAGGATCTCGATCCGCGCGATGTTCACGCCAGCCAGCCAGGCGGAATGGCGATTGCCGCCGACGGCGTAGACCTTGACG